>CAZPWT010000019.1:0-84326 GCA_964590435.1 uncultured Planctomycetia bacterium | reverse complement strand
CACGACGTGCCGGTGCGGCACCGCTTCCAGCAGCTCCGTCTCCACCCACTCGCCGAACTCGACCTGCCGCTTCTTCTGGCACGACGGGCACAGGCACCGGCTCTTGCACGAGTGCGCCAGCAGGAACTCGTCGCCGCACTCCGGGCAGCGATCAAGCCTCTTCTTTTTGGCCACGCTAGGTCGTAAGATTTCCGAAGAAACTCCCCATGGAAAACTCCGCGTTCGAGTGCACATCCTGTAACCGAACCATCGAGGTGCAAAGCGCACTCGCCGGCAAGACGCTTCATTGCCCGTACTGCCGATCTCTGAATCAAGTGCCTAACCTCGCCGCCTCATCCCGCCCAAGCCCTCGCGAATCCCTCGCCAAATCAGGATTCTCGGTGTTCGGATCGAGCTTCGGTCATTGGCTTCGAACAGGAAAGCTGGCTCGAGTCACTACGGCCGCCGGAATCTGCCTGATCGTTGTTACAGCTGCGTTTCCGGTCTGGCGAGTTCCCGTTGGCAGCGGCAGACGAGAGTCGGTGGGCAGGAGCTTTTTCTTTCACCAACCAACTCGGTACAAGTCATCTGAGATCGATGGTCGTCAGATGATGCTCGAGTGGATGATCATCGCCGTCATCTTCGGGATGATCTTGTTCTCGCTCAAGTCGTTGAGAAAGGGAGGTCCTGACGTGAAGACTGACGCAGGGGACAAGATTACGTCTGGGAGAACTTAGATGAGTGTGTCGCAACAATTCTGCATGAGCTGCGGCGAGAACTTGGCGCCCAGACTCGGTGATGAGAAAGATCGGATGCGCTGCTCGGTCTGCGGGTTCGAAAACGTGATTCAGGGCCAGAGAATGGGCCGCGCCGGGCAGAGTCCAAAGGTGATGGATGGGGAGCCGGAAATCCTCAAGACTCCGCCCAGGCCGCATGGATTCGAGTGGAGTGAAGACGAGTTGATCTTGTCGAGTTCTCACGTGTTACCGAAACGCGGATGTCTGATCTGCGCTGACCGCGAGTGCCAAGTCAGATCGCGTCTCATCTGGAACTCCAAAATGACTAACGAAGCCGCATTGACATGCGTGGTTCTTTGGCCGATCGGTGCACTCTGGCACCTGGCAGCTGAACACTCTGGAACGCGTGTGCGACTCGAAATCCCACTCTGCACGAAGTGCGATGCTTCGTGGTCGGGAGCTGAAACTCTTCATACGACCGCCGCACTCGCTCTTGCGCCGTTACTGTGGATGCTGGTGTTCGCTTGGCTAAAACTGGTTGAGTCTGTCGCGCCGAAGGCCGGTCCTGCGGTAATTCTCACTGGTATTGCAGTGGTGATTCTTGGTGCTGGCTTCTTCTGGTACTACCTGGAAACGACCGTTCGCGGCAGGGCTCAAGCAATCTGCACGAATAGAGGAGGATCCAGGAGCTTTCGAATTCAGTTCACGCCACAAACGACTCCCCGTTCGGATTCGCAGAATTCCGATCGCATCAAACTTCGTCTTCCAAATCCAGAACTCATCCAGCTTCTCTGGAAGTGATCTCCAGCAAAATGAGCTCATGACCGCTTCACTTATAGGCACTTCGAAATGCCCCCCCCGCGCCGCCGGCCGCGTGGGATGGGCCCTGGACCTGCCCCCGACGCCCCCCGGGGGGCGTCGGGGGCAGGTCGGCGGGGCTTGCGGGCTGCGAACGCTTCGCGGCCGGCAACTTTAGACCCGCCGGCGGGCGCAAATCATGCGCGAACGGCCCTGTTTCCCGGCGCGCTGCGACACGGGGAGCGGCGGGAGGGTCGAGCTGAGCTCGAACGAACCCTACGCGATGTCCTCGGAATCGGGGTCGGGGCCGTCGTCGCGGTGGTCATCGTGATCCCCGGGGTCGGAGTCGGGCTGTGAAGCGTGGTCGGGGCCGGGAGGATCGGGGGAGTCCCAAGCAGGGGCGTCGGACCCTTCGACTCGTCCGGCGTGAGCGAGCGCAGCGAGTCGAACGCCTTCGCTCGCTCAGGGTCAAGAAAGAGGTCGCGGGGAATCGCATCGAGGAGGCCCAACAGGTCGTGTGGGGTGGCCTGGGGCGGAGGGGAAGCGGTGGACGGCGCGGTGGTGGGAGTTAAGTCTTGGAGTTGAGCACCTACACTCCGGCGAGGGAGTACTACGTTGGCCGTTGAGCGTCGGAAAACCAACCGTCGGAGGCGTGGGACGTCCACCAGGCCGGAGGAGCATCCACCCGGAAGGCTCGATAGCAGTGAAAGGGATCTGCGGGACAGGTAAGAGCGCAGTTGCTGCCTTCTCTACTGAACGAGATGTTCAGCCGACCACCACACTTGGGACACGTCATGTCCTGAGTCTGTCGTTCGCTGCATCCTGCGCGGATCAGATCGGCATACTTGTCCAGCACTGATGGCGAAGTGCCCCGAAGAAACCAGGACCTAATAGCTCGGAAGATGCCCATTTCCGCGTTCCCCTGACTGTTTGATAGGTCGGCTCGCGGGGTCCTCAGACGCCCGCTCCCCCTCGCGCCTCGATCACCAGCTTCGAATCCGCCTTGAGCGGAGCGTAATACGTCCCGGCATCTCGCCGCCGGACCCCCCCAAACCCCGCCTCCTCCAGCAGTCCCTTCAACCTCCCGAACCACAACCCGTTTTTGTGCGTATCCCCCCTCCGCCGGTCCCCGTAGTCCTCCTGGTTCCCGAAGACGCCCTTCAGCCACCGCGACGGGGAGATGCGGGCCTTGCCGCCGCAGGCCTTGCATTTCGGGTTGGCCTGCCAGCCGTCCACGCAGTCGCACTGGAGCGCGAACCACGACGCGAGGACTTCCATGTCGGGGCAGCCGGAGAGCCACTGGCCGCCGGGGCGGAGGACGCGGCGGCATTCGCTGAGGACGCGGGGGAGGTCGGGGTGGGGGACGTGCTCGATGAACTCGAGCGAGAACACCTCGTCGAACGCGCCATCGCGGAAGGGAAGCGGGCGTTCGAGGTCGGCGACGAGGTCGACGCCGGGGGCGCGGCGGAGGTCGGCGACGACGACGCGGCGGCGGGAAGCGCGGACGATGGCGGCGTTGGGGCCGGCGCCGCCGAGGAGGAGGGTCAACTGGGCGCCGGAGTCGGGGTAGCGGGTGGGGTCCTTGGGCTCGCGGCCGGTGATTTTCTGCCAGAGGCTCATTTCATCGGCTCCGCGGCCGCGATCGCTTCCATCGCGAATGTCTCCCGAACGCGGGCGGGAAGCGCGCTCATCGCGACGCGGGCCCAGCCGGCGGGCCAGCCGAGGCGGGAGAAGCGGATCCATTCTTTGGCGATGGCGAACCCGCCCTCGCGGATGGCGGCGCGGAAGGTGCGGACGGAGAAAGTGGCCTTGTGCGTCGGGTCGCCGGTGTAGTCGGGGCCCTCGATGTGCTGGTCGACGCGGCGGCGCGAGCGGCGGCGCCTGGCGCTCCACGACTCGGCGATCGGGACGTGGAGGACGAGGCGGCCGCCGGGGGAGAGCCAGCCGCGGGCGCGGCGGAGGAACTTCTCGCGCTCCTTCGCGCCGAAGTGCTCGAAGACGGCGAGGGCGAGGACGAGCTCGAACTTGCCGGCGGGGCGGTAGGAGAGCGCGTCGGCCTCCTCGAACGACGCGTTCGGCGCCGGCGTCGCCTGCGCGATGGCGTGCGCCGAGATGTCGATCCCGGTCACGTGCGCCACTTCCGCCGCCAGCGCCCGCGTCAGCCCGCCGAGCCCGCAGCCGACCTCCAGCACGCGCATCGCCGGCGCCAGCTTCACGACGCGCTTCACCTTCGCCAGCGTCCGCGGGACGTGGTCCTCGTTCCCCTCGGACATCCGGCGCGCCGCGTAGTACTCCGGGCCGTACTTCTCCACTAGTACGGCTCGCCCATGAGCGCCTTCTCGAGCATGGCGTAGTCGCGCGCCACCTTGACGAGCTTTCCCTCCGTGTCGAACAGGAGCACGATCGGCTCGCCCGTCACGCCCCACTCCTTGACCGTCCCTTTTTCCTGCGCGTCGAGCAGCAGCGGGAACGGGATGTTGTGCGGGTTCCAGTGCAGCTCCCCGTGCGTCGCGAGCTTCTCTTCCATTTCCGTGAACGTCTTCGCCGAAGCGTCGTGGTACGCGAGGATCTGGTAGTTCGTGTAGCGCGGCTTCAGCCGCTCGTCGAACTGGATCAGGTTCGGGATCCACTGCGTCGAGCTCGTGTTGCACCAGGAGCCCCAGAACAGCAGCAGCACCCACTTGCCCTTGTAGTCCGAGATCTGCAGGTCCGGCTTGCCGCCGCGCACGAAGCCGGCGTTGAACGGCGGCATCGTCTTGCCGAGGCCGATCGAAATCGGCGTCGGCTCCGCCTTGAGCGTCCCCAGGTCGAGCTCGGCGCGCGGGCCCGCCTCGAACTCCTGCTCGATCGCGCGGAACCCGTCGTGCGACCACTTGAGCTTGTACTTCCCCGGCGGGATCCGAAGCGCGATCCCCTTGTCGTCCGCCTTCGCCTTGAGGACGTCGACATTCCCCTCCAGCGTCGCGATCGTGAACGTCACGCCGTCCTTGGGAAGCGGCGCCTCGGGATTCGGGGCGACGATCTTCCCCTTGACCTTGACCAGCGGCCCGAGGCGGACGGTCAGCGGTTTCTTCGAGAGTTCGTCGGTGATATTGAAGAGGCAGCCGTGGTCGCGCTCCTTGTCGTAGGCCAGCACGAGCACGCTTCCCGGCCACTTCTTGAACGTGTGCTCGAAGTGCCCCTTCGCGTCCGACTTGATCCCGGCGGCGGGGGCGGCCTTGCCAGCGTCCCAGGTCCAGGAGAGCGCGAGCTCGGCGTCCACCTGCAGGACGTTGCTCGTGTCGACCGTGAACCCCTCGATCTTGCGCGACGGGGGCGGCTTGTCCTCGGCCAGCGCGACGGTGGCGGCGAACAGCAGGGCGGCGATCGCGGGCTTCTTCATTTCTGCGTCTCCTCTTCGGCCTTCAGGATCTTTTCCAGCGCGGCTTCGCTCCCGCCCCGCACGACGTTCCCGTCCGGGTCGATGAGCACGTACCGGGGGAGTGCGACGATCCCCCACGCCTTCCACGTCTTGCCCGTCTGGTCGAGGAGGATCGGGAACGGCAGCGGCCCGCCCCAGTTCTTCTCCTCGTACGGCTTCATCTGCTTCTCGAGCTCGGCCATCGTGCCCGCGGACGACCCCGAGAACGCGATGATCTCAAACTTGTCCCTCTGGTCCTTGTGCGATTCGTAGAACTTCTTCAGGGAGGGCAGACTGCTCTCCACGCACGAGTGTCACCCGGTCCCCCAGAACTCGATGAGGACCCATTTCCCCTTGAGCGCCGCCGGCTGGACGTCCTTCGGCAGCCCGCGCGTGTCCGCCGCGAACCAGGCTGGCGCGGGCTTTCCGTACGCCGCGGCGATCGGCGTGAGCTCGGTCGCGAGCGTGCCGGCGTCGAAGGCCTCGCCGGCCGGGACCGTCACGTCCTTCTCCACGTAGCGCAGCTCGGCGTGCGCGATCGCGACGGTGTAGTCGCCTGCGGGAACGGCAATTTCAAAGGAAGAGGAAGTGACCCGGAGGCTGCCGAAGGCGGGCTTCCTGCCCCGGACGATCCACTGCGCGTTGACCGCCCCCCCATCGAGCGTGTTGGCATTGCGGTCCAGCCCGACCGTGACCGTCGTGAGCGGCCCGAGCCGCAATTCGAGCGGTTTCGAAGGATCCTCGAAAACCTGGAGCGCGCCCCGCTGGCGCTCGGAGTCCATCGCGAGGATCGGCGAGCAACGGCCGTTCCAGTTGAACTTCACCGTGAATGACCCGTCGGCCTTCGTGAGTTCGTTGCCGACGGGGAACGAGTTCTTCCCGAACACCCAGAGCGTCCCGACCGAGGCGTCGGCGACCGGCTTTCCGTCCGCGTCGAGGACCTTCCCCGACACCGTCGCCTGCTCGGCGAGGCCGGGAAGCGCGAGGGCGAGCGAAAGGGCTATGGCAGCGATCCGCATGGGCTCTCCCGGGATGTGGTCGGGAGTGTACCGGAAAACCGTGGGGCAACTTGAGCGGCGAAACCGATTCCCAGGTCCGCCTCTCCGTGCTTGTCCGTGCCTTTCCGTGCACTCCGTGAAACGCCGTTTGTCTCGAGCGCCGGCGGACAAAGAAGGTGCAGATCACGGAGCGCACGGAAACGCACGGACAGGCACGGAGCGGCTTGCGCTGGGACAGGACCGTGCGCACAGGCCGGGCGAATTGCCCGGCTGGGTGTCTTGCTTCCCACGGGCACGCTTCCCACAATGCCCGCCCTCATGCGCGACCTGTTCCCCGGACCGGATGCGGCACCCGACACGCTCGAAGGCGTGCTGGAGCGGTTCACGTTCGTGAACGAGGAGAACGGCTGGTCGGTCGTGCGGCTGCAGGTGGAAGGCGAGCGCGACTTCGTGACGGCGGTCGGCAACCTCCTCGGCGTGCGGATCGGCGAGACCGTCCGCCTCAAGGGCGCCTGGATCGAGGACCGCCGCTACGGGCGCCAGTTCAAGGTCGCTTCGTTCACGCCCGTTCTGCCGACGACGGCGGCGGGGATCGCGAAGTACCTGGGAAGCGGCGTGATCGCGGGGGTCGGGCCGAAGACGGCGGAGAAGATCGTCGCGGCGTTCGGCGCGAAGACGCTCGACGTGCTGACGGACGAGCCGGAGCGGCTGCGCGCAATCCACGGGATGGGCAAGAAGGCCAAGGCGATCGCCGCGGGGTGGAAAGAGCAGCGCGCGGTCCACGAGACGATGACGTTCCTGCTGTCGCTCGGGCTCGGCACCGCGCTCGCCGTGCGCGTCTGGAAGAGGTACGGGCCGCGCACGACCGAGGTGGTCAAAAGCGACCCGTACCGCCTCTCCGCCGAGGTCGCCGGCATCGGGTTCCTCACGGCGGACCGCATCGCGTTCAACCTCGGCATTCCGCCCTCCGCCCCCGAGCGGGCCGAGGCCGGCGCCATGCACATCCTGCGCGAATCGCAATCGGAAGGGCACTGCTACCTGCCGCGCGAGGAGCTCGCCGAGCGGACGCAGGAGCTGCTCGGGCCGGAGGGCGCTTCAGCGGCGGACGCGATCGCGCGGCTCTCGGAGAAGCGGCTCGTCGTGATCGAGAACGGCGGCGTCTATGCGCTCGAGCTCCACGCCGCCGAGGTCGCCGCCGCGCAGAGCCTGAGGGCGCTTCTCGACGCGCCGCCCGTCGACGTCCCGATCGACGCGGACAAGGCGCTGGCGTGGTTCGAGGGGCGGGCGCACATCAAGCTGGCCGAGGGGCAGCGGCAGGCGATCCTGTCGGGGATCCGCAACAAGGCGACGGTGATCACCGGCGGGCCCGGCACCGGCAAAACGACGCTCGTGCGCGGGTTGACGGAGATCTTCAAGGCCAAGAACCTGCGCCTCGCGCTCTGCACGCCGACGGGGCGCGCCTCGCGGCGGCTCGAGGCCGCTTCCGGCGAGAAAGCCAAGACGATTCACCGCGCGCTGGAATGGAATCCGAAGAGGGGAGTGCCGCAGCGCGACCACGTCCACCCGCTCGAGGCCGACGTCGTGATCGTGGACGAGGCGTCGATGCTCGACATCGCACTGTTCGGGCTGCTCCTCGACGCCGTCCCGCCCTCCGCGCGCCTCATCCTCGTCGGTGATGCCGACCAGCTCCCGTCGGTAGGCCCCGGGAGCGTCCTGCGCGACGTCATCGCTTCCCGCGCCGTCGAGACCGTCCGCCTCACGCACATCTTCCGCCAGGAGGCCCGTTCGCTCATCGTCACCAACGCGCACGCCGTCCTGCACGGCGAGATGCCCGAGCCGCTCGGCGAGGACTTCGCGTTCGTGGAGAAGGAGAATCCCGAGGAAGCGCTGGCGGCGATCGTGGAGCTGGCGTCGCGGGAGCTGCCGCGGAAGCTCGGCCTGACGCCGGCGGACGTGCAGGTGCTGGTGCCGATGCACAAGGGGACGCTCGGCGCGATCGCGCTCAACGCCGCGCTCCAGGAACGCCTGAACGCGAAGGGCGCGAAGGCCGTCCCGCAGCGCAACCTCCGCATCGGCGACAAGGTGATGCAGGTCAAGAACGACTACGAGCTCGACGTCTTTAACGGGGACCTCGGCGTGGTCACCGCGGTGGACTCCGCCGACGGCATCGTCACCGTCGCGTTCGACGGCCGCCCCTGCGCCTACGATGCCGACGGCCTCGACGTGCTCGACCTCGCCTACGCCTGCACGATCCACAAGTCGCAGGGGAGCGAGTACCCCGCGGCCGTCATCGCTCTCCACACGCAGCACTTCCCGATGCTCCAGCGCAACCTGCTCTACACGGCGATCACGCGGGGGAAGCGGTTTGTCGCGATTGTCGGGTCGAAGAGGGCGCTGCGCACCGCCGTGGCGAACGATCGGGAGAGGATGAGGTATACGAGGTTGGCGGAACGATTGAAGTAGCGACGGGCGGAACGACAACATCCAAATTTCAACTTCCAAGTAAACGGAAAATGGAGAACTTTCAACTTCAAGGTGACGGACGGCAGTCATTCCGGCGGAGATCTGCCCTCCCGGTTGTAGTTCGCCCTTTTTCCGTTTTGCGTTTACTTGGAAATTGAAATTTGGAAATTGCTGTTTCCGCCCTACCTCACCTCCGCGCTCTCATGCGGCCGCCCCGCCGCCTTGTCGCACGGCAGCAGATCCGAATGCCCGCCGCCGATCTTCGCGAGCTTCTGCAGGATCGCCTTCTTCGTCGCCGCATGCGTGTGGTAGAGCGCATTGATCACCACGTTCTCGTCGTCGTGCAGGAAGTGCCCGCGGAAGTACAGGTCCTCGGCGTCGTTCGGGTAGGTGTCGGTGATGACGACCATCCGTTTCCGCGGGACGCGCGACCAGTCGAGCATCACGCTGACCTGGAGCGCCTTCTCGGCGGCCGAGCCCGCGCCGGCATTCGCTCCCGAGAAGCTGAGGTGCGTCATCCAGTTGCGGACTTTCTCGACGTCGCGCGTGAAGAACAGGACGTCGGTGAGGTACTCGTTGCCGAAATCGCGGAAGGCGACGAAGCCGAAGCGGAAGTCGCTGGCGAGGTCGCGGTACATGAGGCGTTCCTCGACGAGCTTGAGGATGCAGGGCTTCGCGTCGGTCATCGTGAGCGTGGTATCGCAGACGTAGAGGAGATCCTCGCCGGCCTCGTCGCGCTCGACGTCCGGCGGCGCCTTGCGGACGACCTCGGCGGGAACCGGGATCGCGTCCTCCGGCGGGCGCGACGGGTCGAGCGGCGTCGTGTCCGTCCCGCCGCCGCCCTTGCCCGGGGCGGGGACGTTCTTGCCGCCGGCCGGCGGCGCGGGGGGAGCGGGCGGCGCGGCGACGCGCTGCGCCAGCGCCAGCTTCAGCGCCCGCTGCGCGATCCGGACGTACACGTCGTTCCGGTAGCAGAGGATCTCGTAGTGCGTCTCGCGCTCGCTCACCTCGTGCTTCACCGCCTTCTGGAGGTAGTCCGTCGCCTCCGCCCCGCCGATCCGCCCCAGCGCGATCAGCGCCTCGCACTGCACGTCCAGGTCCTTCTCGTCCGTCGCCTTGAGCAGCGCCGGGATCGCCGATCCGTCGCCCGCTTCGCCCAGCGCCTGCGCCGCCGCGGCCCGCAGCTCCCACTCCGGGTAGCGGATCGCCGCGAGAAGCCCTTCGACCGCCTCAGGCGTCGCAATCCGCCCCAGCGCCCGGATGCACAGCCACTTCACCAGGATCGGGTCCCACGTCTGCGCGCCCTTGTCCGCGCCGACCGCGTGCTCCTTCTCGAACCCGCTGATCCCCTTCTCCATCGCCACCAGCAGGTTGTTCACCGCGTCCTTGCTCTTCGATTTCCAGATCAGGTGCGCCCCCGCGTCGAGGTACTTCTTCGGGGCGCTCGACGTGCACAGCCGCGCGGCGAACATCGGCGCCTTGGGGTGCTCGCGATTGAACAGCGCCTGGGTCGCAGTCAGGCGGACGTTCGGGTGGGGGTCCTCGTAGGCGATCATCTGGAGGAAGAGGTCGGCGGACGGATCGTGGACGGCCTCGAACAGTTTCACCGCCGCGCAGCGGTGGGCGTCGTCATCGTCGCCGTAGCGGGCGATGGCGGCCCGGAGCGCCGGGGCGACGCCCTCCGGCAGGTTGGGTTCCGGGGGCGGAAGGGGGATGGGGTGGTTGCCGCCGGCGAAGGAGGTGGAGGCGAGGAGCAGGAAGAGCGCGAGGGAGCGTTTCATGGTCGGAGGAATTGCATCGCCTGTGCCGAGGCGGGCCATCGTGGCACAAGTGGCCAGCGCATAAAGAGTTGCGGCGTTTGCGCATTGCGCCCGTGACCCGCTTCCCGCCCGCTTCGCCTTACACCCGCGCCAACGCTCTTAACACAAACCCGGCAGCCCCACATGCCAGCGCTTCGGCCCCGGCGGTTCGCGGTTGAGCGCATGGAGGCCGCGCCCCTCGCTGAGCAGGAGTTCCGCGCCGCGGCGCTTGAACCACCCGCACACCGCGATCGACAGCCCCATCAGCGAGAACGCCAGCCCGAGAAACGCGGATTCGAGCTGCGGCGTCTCCGCGACGATCCACGATTCGGAAGGGTTCTCCGGGTTGTAGTGGACCTGGACCGGGCCGGTGCGCATCGAGCGCAGGGTGTTCTCGCGGAGCCCGAACGTGAACGGCAGCGTCGGGATCGCCAGCGACTGTTCGGCGACGATCCGGCGGCCGTCGAGGGTCCAGGCGTAGGTCGCGACGCGCGAGTCGGCCGGCTGCCCCGCCACGAGGCGGTCGGTGTGGTTCTCGACCGAGAGCACCACGCCGTGCGCGACCGGCCAGTCGGAGCGCTCCATCGCGCGGGACGTTTCCAGCACGGCCAGCCCCGCGATCCAGAGCCCCACCACCGTCGCCGCCGAACCGGCGACGATCGCGAAAGTCCAAAGCTCGACACGGCGCACGGCCAGCCAGGCAGCGAAGCGCATGGTTCCTCCGGGACGCGATTTTACGCCTCAGGGCGCCCGTTTTGATGCCGCCCTTGCTCCGGCGTCACGCACAATTTCTACATCATCCCGGGCTGCCCCCGTTTCCACCAGGCCGACCCCAGCGCCAGCAGAACACCGGCGCAGAACACCAGGCCGATCGTCAGAAAAATGATCTGGAGCACGCCGGGGCCCGGGCGCAGGCACGACTCGGAAGGGTCCTCGGGGTTGTAGTGGACCACGCACGGTTTTCCAGGCGCGTACGTCATGAGGTCTTCTTGCGCGCCGCTTCCCGAGGAATGGACTTCCAGCGCGTCCAGTTTCCGGCCTTCATGGCGGATCCCGTCGACCTGGAATTCGTAGAGGACCCGGCAGGCATAACTCGTCCCGCCCTTGCTGCCGCGCGTCGTGTGGATCGAGCTCGAGAGGACCGTGCCGGGGGCGGTGGGCCAGCCGCGGGCGCGGAAGCTCGGGACCGAAATCCCGACGCCGATGCCGCCGAAGATGAGCGCGAGCAGTCCGAACACGAGCAGCGGCGCCAGGCCTCCCCGGGCTCCCGGAGCCACCGCCGCCCTCCCCGGCTTCACTTCGAACACGCCTACCGGCCCAGGATCGACTTGGCGACGGCGAAGGCGGAGCCGATTCCGAAGAGCGCCCCGAGGCCCATGAAGACCCAGGCGCCTCCGGTTCCGCCGAGCTCGAGGCAGTTAATGGAGGGGTCTGCGGGATCGTAGTGGACGGTGCACGGCCTGCCCGCGGGGTACTGGGCTTTCTTGGAGTTCGCCGAGGAGCTCGACCCGGAGGACGAACTCCCGGTGGGCTCGAGGTTCTTGCCGGTGAATTGCTGCCCATTGACTTCGAAGTGGTAGGTGACGTTGCAGCGGTATTTCGTGCCGCCCTTGCGCGTGTGGCTGGACGTGACGTTGGAGCTGTCGACGATCCCCGGAGCGGTCGGCCAGGTCTCCGCGTTGCGGATGCGGTTCCACGACCAGACGCCGAAGATGAAGATCGCGAGGCCGACGAGGGCGCCTATGCCGCCGCCGATGACGCCGCCGAGGCCGCGGCCGTGATTGCGGCGGGAGGACTTGAGAGGAGGCATGGGAGGGTTCCTGAAGGAGGCGCAGAAACGACAACTACAAGAATGCAACTTCAAGGAAACGGCAACTTCAAGAGGCGAACTTCAAGCGGGAGAGGTCGCGTAGGGGTTGAAGTTCGCCCTTTGCCGCTTGAAGTTCCTTGTCGTTGATCCCTTGTTGTTGCCGTTTCGGGTCGTCTCGCTACAAGTCCTGATATTGCGGCCCGCCGCCGCCTTCCGGCGTCACCCACGTAATGATCCCGTACGGGTCGGCGATGTCGCAGGTCTTGCAGTGCACGCAGTTCGAGAAGTTGATGTGCAGCTTCGTCTTTCCCCCGTCCGGCTCGCGGTGCATCTCGTAAACCTGCGCCGGGCAGAAGTACATGCACGGGTTGCCGTACTCCTCCTTGCACTTCGTCGCGCAGATGTTCGTGTCGGTGACCTTGAGGTGGCACGGCTGGTTTTCCTCGTGCTTCGTCCCCGACAGGTAGACGTCCGAGAGCTTGTCCACGCTGTTTTCGCCGTCGGGCTTCTTCTTCGGCCGGTCGTCGAGCGTCAGCGGGATCTCGCCCGCAAGGTTCGTGTGGATCGCGTGCTTCATTCCCAGGTGGCTCTCGCGGATCGGGTAGACCTCGTGCAGCCCGCGCCCGCCCGTCAGCATCTGCAGCGTGTAGTGGAAGCCACCCGCGATGAACCCGCCCTCGAACCCCTGGCGGAAGTTGCGGATCCCGTGGAGCTCTTTCGCCGCCCACGAGTCGTCCCACTTCTTCTGGTACGCCGAAAGCGTCCCCGCCGCGAAATCCCCCTTCGCCAGCGCCTCGACCGCCGTCTCCGCCGCCAGCATCCCGCTCTTGATCGAAAGGTGGATCCCCTTCAGCCGCTGCGTGTTCAGCGTCCCGGCGGCGTCCCCTACGATCATCCCGCCGTCGAACGCCAGCCGCGGCATCGACCAGTGCCCGCCTTCCGGGATCGTCTTCGCCCCGTAGCGCAGCAGCTCGCCGCCCTTCAGCACGTCCGCGAAAATCGGGTGCGCCTTCAGCTGCTGCAGCATCCACTGCGGGTCCGTCAGCGGGTTCTCGTAGTCCAGCGACACCACGAACCCCAGCGCCAGCAGCCCGTCCTTCATCCCGTACGCGAACGACCCGCCGAAGTTGTCCATCCCCAGCGGCCAGCCCATCGTGTGCACGACCTTGCCGGGGGGGAACTTCGAGGGATCCTTCAGCTTCCAGACTTCCTTCACGCCGGTGGAGTAGATCTGGGGGTTCTTGCCGTGAAGGGCCAGCTTGTTGACGACGACCTTCGTGAGCGACCCGCGCGATCCCTCGGCGAGGATCGTAATCTTCGCTTTGATGTTCACGCCGGCTTCATAATTGCCGCGCGGCTTGCCTTCCTTGTCGAGTCCCTTGTCGCCCGTCTGCACCCCGACGAGCCGCCCGCCTTCCCAGAGCGGCTCCGCGCCGGGGAATCCGGTGAAGAGGTCGATGCCGAGCCCTTCGACCTTTTTCCCCATCCACCGCACCATTCGGTTCAGCGAAACGACGTAGTTCCCCTTGTTGTGCATCGCCGGCGGCACGTAGGGCAGGCGGAATTTGCGCTTCTCGGTGAGGAAGAAGATGTCGTCGTCCCCCACCGCCGCCTCGAACGGCGCTTCGTCTTTCCAGTTCGGGATCAGCTCGTCGAGGCCCTTGGGGTCCATAACCGCGCCCGACAGGATGTGCGCGCCGACCTCCGACGCCTTTTCGATCACCATCATCGAAGGCTCGGCGAGTTTCCCCGCGGCCTTGGCTTCTGCGAACAGCTTGTGCAGGTGAATGGCACAGGCGAGCCCGGCCGGCCCCGCGCCGACGATGAGGACATCTGTTTCGAGAGATTCGCGTTCAGGCATGGTGGAGATCCTGTGTGGCTGTGCCGTCACGTTAACTGATCCGTGCGGGATGGGAAGGGTTGGCGGGGAGGAGTCGGCCTTTGGCGAGTGCGTGGTTTCCTCGCCCCTTGCCCGTGCCCTTTCCCTTGCCCGCGAACGACACGGAAAGGGCAAGGGCAAGGGAATGGGCACGACCATGCGAGTCCGCTCGCTGTCGTCCGTTATCATGCGCCCTGATGAGAGTCGCCACGCTTGCCCTGCTCCTCGCACTTCCCGTGCTCGCTGACCCGCCGGCCTGGGACGCCGACGCAAAGGCCCTTCTCGACGGTGTCCACGACATCGCGGCCCCCGGCTCGCCCGGGACCGTCGCGGCCTGGGGTCCCACCGCGTTCCCTGTCGTCCTCGCCGGCGCCGAGGGCGATTCCCGCGTGCCCGTCGTCGCCGCGGCGCGCTTCGGCCGCGGCCGGGTCGTGGCGTTCGCGCACGACGGCTACGGTCGCGCCGAGGCGCTCGCCCACCCCGGCACCGGGACGCTCATGCTCAACGCCGTCCGTTGGGCCGCCGGCGCCACGAAGGCGCCCAAGGTCGGCGTCGTCGGCGGCGACCTGGCGGGGTTCCTGCAGGGGAAAGGCGTCGACGCCGTCGCCATCGAGCCCGCAAAAGTCGCCGTTTCCCTCGGCGGCCTCGACGTCGTCTGCGTCTTCGACTCCGAACTCGGCCCCGCCGCCATCACCGAACTCGATCGCTTCATCGCCGGCGGCCGCGGCTTCGTCGCCGGCGTCACCGGCTGGGGCTGGTCGCAGGTCCACGGCGGCGCCGACGTCCGCAACAACGCGCTCAACAGGCTCATCTCCCCCTCGGGGCTCACCTGGACCGGCGATTTCGCGAAGAAGACGAGCGGGGAAGGGTTCGCGGCCGGGGACGTGCCGGGGGTGACGTCGCACGCCGGGCTCTCGATCGATGCGCTCGAAGCGAGTGCCGACGGATCGACCGCCCTCAGCACCGCCGAGCTCGCGCGGGCTTCGGTCGCCGCGGTCGCCGCGGTGCGCGTGCTGCCCGCCGACGCGACCGACCTCCGCGCCCGTCTCGCCCGTCTCGCCCGGGAACGCGGCGACCACCTCGTGCCCACCGAGAAGTCCCCGCTCAAGCCCGCCGACGCGCTCGACCGCTTCCTCCTCACCGCGCAGGTCGAGGACGCCCGCCTCCAGCCGCCCGACAAGGTCCCCGCGATCCCCGCGGCCGCCGCATTCCCCGGCGCCGTTCCGAAGGACGCGCGCCCCGTCGAGCGCGACCTCGCGATGGACGCCGCCGTCCCCGGATGGCACTCCACGGGCCTCTACGTCCCGCCCGGCACGCCCGTCACCCTCGCCGTCCCCGCCGCCGCGGCCGCCGCGAAACTCACCCTCCGCATCGGCGCCCACACCGACACGCTCTTCCATCTCGAAAGCTGGCCGCGCGCCCCCGAGGTCTCCTCCGAGTTTCCCGTTGCCGCGGAGAAAACGACGGTCGCTTCGCCCTTCGGCGGCCTCCTCTACCTCGTCTTCCCGGACGACTGCAAGCTCGGCACGTTCTCGGTGCACGTCTCCGGCGCCGTCGAGGCCCCGATGTACATCCTCGGCAAGACGACGCTGGACTCCTGGAAGCGTCTCCGCCTCGCGCCCGGCCCGTGGGCCGAGCTCGGCTCCGCGAAGGTCATCCTCACCGTCCCGTCGTCCTGCATCCGTGACCTCGACGACCCCAAGTCCCTCATGGAATTCTGGGACCGCGTCCTCGACGCCGCCGCCGACCTTGGCCAGATCCCGAAGGACCGCAAGCGCCCCGAGCGCTACTGCGCCGATGTCGAGATCAGCGCCGGCTACATGCACTCCGGCTATCCGATCATGACCCACCTCGACGCCGCCCCGCGCATGGCCAGCCTCGCGACGATGCAGAAGGGCGACTGGGGGCTCTTCCACGAACTCGGCCACAACCACCAGGTCGGCGACTGGACGTTCGAGGGCACCGGCGAGGTCACGTGCAACCTCTGGTCCCTCTACTTCTCCGAGAACCTCTGCAACCTCACCCCCGAGCAGGCCCACGAGGCGCTCAAGGATCGCGACAAGAAGGTCCGCGAGTTTGTGAAAGCAGGCGCCGACTTCGCGAAATGGAAAACCGACCCGTTCCTCGCGCTCATGATGTACCTCCAGCTCAAGGAGGCCTTCGGCTGGGAGCCGTTCAAGGAGGCGTTCGCCGCCTACCGCGCCCTGAAGCCCGCCGAGCGCCCGCTCACCGACGCCCAGAAACGCGACCAGTGGCTCATCCGCATGAGCCGGGCAACGAAGAAGAACCTCGGCCCGTTCTTCGAGGCGTGGGGCGTGCCGACGTCAGAGGAAGCGCGCGCCTCGCTCGTGAAGCTCCCGAAGTGGATGCCGGCGGATTTCCCCGCGAGGAAGTAGCCAGGGCTCTCTTCGAAAGCCGCCTCACCGTCCTCGGTCGATCCAGTCTGGTGAATCTGAGTTGGGGGTCAACGCGATCCGGGCATCCTGTGTTGCCGCGTCTACTTCGCCTGCTCGTCCGGCGGCGGATTCGGGTGCGGATCCTCAAGAATCGTCTCCACGAAAGCCTGCACTTCGGGGAGTTCTATCGGTCGCGACTTCGTGTACGGCATGGCCGAGTCCCTGAGTATCGGGATCGCTTCCTTTGCGAACTTCCGGACATAGAGAGCGCCGGCGTCCGTCGGGTGTGCAGCAAGGACATCCTCCGCCTTCGCGGCGAGAGCCTCCAGTGACCGGGCGAAGTCCAGCGCGACCACGGGTGAGATGCCGACCGGCAGAAGCGCCATGGGTTCGCAGTACGTGTTGCGGTAGAACTTCTCACCGACGTGGAAGTCAATGGTCGTGATCGACGCCTTGCCGTCGGCCATGGAAAGGCGGTATTCACCGAACGCCGACGAGATGATGAACGTCCCATCCGGTTGCGCCTTCAGGTCCATTTCCAGTTGAAGCAGGGTGCCCCAGGCACTCGCGCCGTCGAGCGCCCGGATGTGCCACCACATCATGGAGTAGTCCGAGTCCACCGTGACGCAGGTGCCATCGTCCCCGACGGCATAGTAGGCCATCCCGGGAACGACGTCGTGGCGGACGAAGATGGGCCTTCCTTCAACGATCCGGAAGTAGGTCAGCGTCGTCGGTCCGGGGACGTGATCGAGTTCATAGAGCATGTACACGACGGCGAACTTGCGACCTGGGGAGTAACGTATGGCCCACTCTTCGCAGCCGCCGACCACGGGAGGCTGTCGCTCCCAGACGCGCATCATCTCGAACTCGATGGGCCCCTCAGCACCCAATTTTTCCCACCGGGAGCGAGATTCGCGAATCTCCTCCTCCGATGCGGCTTGTCCGGCCACTTGCGTGCTGCATCCCGGCGCGCCGAGAGCCAGGAGGAGGACCCACCACAGATTTCGCATCTGAAGCTCCGGATTCACGGCTCGCGCTCTCGGCGACCGTCCCTGAAAGCGTCGTTCCTGGCCGCTGGCCGCTGGCCACCCGCCCCTGCCGTTACCTCTTCGCCGGCTCCATCGGCGTGCTCCGACGCCCTTCAATCGACAGCAGCTTTTCCTTATCCCAGATGAATTCCTGCCGCGTCGTGCCGACCGGGAAATACTCCTCGACCAGCTCGATCGCCTGGCACGGGCACGCCTCTTCGCAGAACCCGCAGTTGATGCAGCGCAGGAAGTTCAGCTCGAACGTCGCCGGGCGCTTGTCGCGGTCCTTCCACTCGCCGGGCGCGGGCTCCGCCACGATCCGGATGCACTCCGCCGGGCACGCCGTCGCGCACAGGAAACACGCGACGCACTTCTCGCGCCCCTGCGAGTCCTTGTTCAGCCGGATGATCCCGCGGTATCCGGGCTTGAGGCCGGGCTTCTGCTCCGGGTACTGGATCGTGAACGACTTGCCGAAGAGCGAATTCACCATGTGCTTCATGGTGTGCCCCAGGCCGCGCGCGATCTCGGGGAGATAGAGCTTCTCCCAGAACGACTCGCCGGGAGGCGTGACGGGCTCGTGGACCGGGGCGTGACTCATAGGATGAGAAGGCTAGCAGCGGGGCGTGGAAGAGGCAACAAGCTGCGGAGTGGGCGTGCTAAAATCGCTCGGTCATGGAGCGAATCTCCCCCGCCGAAACCGCGTCTCATGGGTCGCATATCGAAACCGCGGCGAGGCTGTCCCGCTGGCAGGTGAAACACATGGTTCCACTTCGGGAAGTGCTGTCCGTCCTGAACGAAGCCGGGGTCGAATTTGTCCTAGCCGGCGCCCACTCGATCAGCGGCTGGACGAAGAAGCCCAGGGCCACGGTGGACGTGGACGTCGTGATTGCCCCGAAGAGTCACCGCGCCGCGGTCCGGGCGGTGCGCCGCGCGTTTCCGGACCTCGTCGTGCGCGACCTCGAGGTCGTGACGCGCCTACTGGATCCCGCGACGAACGAATCGGTCATCGACCTGATGAAGCCGAAGGACCGCCTGCTCAAGACGGTTTTCGACAACAGCATCCGGGTGAAGATCGAGGGTGAGCCCGCGCGCATCCCGGACCTCGAGATGGCCGCGGCGCTCAAGTTCGCCGCGATGGTCGGAATCTACCGCGAGCATCCCGACAAGATGCAGGACGCCGCTGACTTCTCCCGCATTGTGGCCGGCAACCCGCGCCTTCGCGTCGAGCGGCTTGCAAGCCTGGCGGAGCTGGTCTATGCGGGAGGCGGCGACGAGTCTCGACGGCTCGTGCAGGCGGTTCGGGAGAAGAAGCCGCTGACGTTTTAGGCTCGGGCCCCTCAGGGCCGAAACCCTTGGCTGTGAGGATTGCCAAGGGTGTTCTTCAGGGGCAAATTGGCGAGGTCGAATTCCTGTCCGAGGGCTTGAAGGGTGAAGTACTTCGTCAATTGGGTCTGGAACCGGCTCGCGCCTCGTCGGGGCGGGGCTTTGTTGGCGACTCTGATCATCACAGGCCTATTGGGATTTCTCGGCGGCTTTCGGGATCGACCCGCCATGGAGAACAACCATTGGATTCCGGCCTACGGCGCCCTCGGCGGCATGGCCATGGGGCTCTTCGGATTCGCGTTTCTCGCGGCCCGAGAGGCCTTGCTGTTCCGGGTCGCTGAAAACCGCCGCCAAGGCTCGCCTGTGACACGGGCAACCTGCCTGTTGTGGGCGCTGTATCTCATTGCGTTCCCCATCGGTCTCCTGGTTCTCATCGTGCTCGCGGTTGAGTTCATTAACTGAGGACCCGGCAACCCTGTCAGCCTCCTTCACTGACCGGGTTGATTCGCAAACCCACATTTCCAGGATGACGATGAATCACCCTCGACGTTCGGCAGCGTTTCTGTCGCTCGTACTCGCCTCCTGTGCCGCCCCGGAGACATTTCGCTTCGACGCCCCAGGGCCCCATTCGTGGGTCGCCCTTCCACTCCGCGTCGAGAACGACCGGCCGTACGTGGACCTCGAGGTGAACGGCCATCCGCTCGCGGCGCTGTTCGACCTGGGGGCCGGCGCGACGGTCTGGCTCGAGCCCGCGGCGGCCGAAGCGGCGGGGGCGCGGTTCACGGGCGGGGCGGGGACCTGGGTGGATGCATTCGGGAAAGAGCACGCGGGCCGGCGGTTCGTGCTGGGGACATGCCGCGCCGGCGAGTTCGAATTCCGGGACGTGGAGGGGCGGGAAGCCGCGGTTTCGATGGTGGGGTGGCGGCTGCTGCAGCGGTTCCGGGTGCTGGTGGACTACCCGGGCGGGCGCGTCGTGCTGGCGACCGGGACGGCGCTTCCCCCGGACGTGGACGCGGACCGATGGGTGCGGGTGCCGTTCCGGGCGACGGGGAGCGGAGTTGTCACCGACGCGACGGTGAACGGGCGCGAGATGGAATTGGTCTGGGACACCGGCGCATCGCGGTCGATTCTGAAGCCGGGGCGGGGGAACGGCCCGTGCGCGCTGTCGCTCGGCGGGCACGACTTCGGGACGGAGGAGTTTACCGCCCTCGACATCGCCGAGCCGCCGGGGGACGGGCTCGTGGGGCAGCCGTTCTTCCAGCGGCACCGCGTGCTGATCGACTGGGAGACGGGCATTCTTTCCATCGAGGACACAGGTCGCTGACGGAGCGCGGCCCGGTCACTTCGCCGCTTCAAGCTTCCCCCCCTTCTTCAGCGTGTAGAACTTCCCGGCCTCGACTTTCTCGAACACCTGCGTCGTGTTCGCCTTGTCCGGCCAGCGGACCTCGACGCGGTCGAGGACCTTGGCCTTGCCGGCGCCGAAGCGGCAATCGGAGTCGTCGCGGTGGCCGCCGATGCCGAGGCTGCCCTGGACCTCGCGGATCTGGCGGTGGTCGCCGGTGGTGACGGTGACGCGCGCGCCGGTGGCCTGGCCCTGCAGGCGCAGGTTGAAGAACGTGTGGCCGGCGCGGGCGGGGGCGAGGTTCCGGAAGAGGCCGCAGACCGCGGGGTGCTTCTTCTGGAGCGCTTCGTCGAAGCGCATGTGCCAGCGTGAGATGAGGACGTCGGTCGCTCCGTCGCGGTCGACGTCGGCGAACGAGATCCCGGTCGCCTGGACCCACTCGAAACCGAGGTGCGCGGTCCAGTCCTCGAACTTGCCGCTTCCGTCGGGGGACTGGTGGTAGAGCTTGAAGAGCTGCGGGTCCGGGTAATCGGAAGAGGCGACGACGAGGTCCTGCCAGCCGTCGTTGTCGACGTCGAGCCAGGAGGCGTGGAGGTCGCCCCAGTTCTCCTGGGTGTTCTGGACGTTCACGGCCGGCGCGGCGCGGGGGATGCGGAAGGGTTCGCGCTCGAATTTCCAGCCGCCGGCCTTGCCGGTGTTGAGGAGCATCATGGAGGGATCGACCGCGCGCCAGTCCCAGTGGCGGATCGTCGCCTGGAAGACGTCCATGTCGCCGTCGCAGTCGAAGTCCGCCGACGGCGCGGAGAACAGGAAGACGTTGCAGTACTCGCTGTCCGGCCCGCCGTACGCGAACCACCGGCCGCGCGTGTCGCAGTCGAAGCCGGTCTCCTTCGCGACGTCCGTGAACGTCCCGTCGCCGTTGTTCTTCCAGAGGATGTTCCAGCGCCCGGCGTACGTCCCGACCAGCAGGTCCTGCCGGCCGTCGTTGTTCCAGTCCGTGTGCGTCGCGCAGAAGATCGGCCGCCGCGAGTCGCGCTTCTCCGGCGTCGCGTCCCCCTCGATCCCCGCCGCCTTCGTCACGTCCTCGAAGGTGCCGTCGCCCTTGCCGCGGTAGAGCGGGCTGATGAGGACTTCCGGCGACTTCCACGGGTGCGTCCACCAGTTCCCCACGTACAGGTCCGTCTTGTCGTCCCCGTCGTAGTCGAGAAACATCCCCGTGCACGTCGTCTGCGGCTCCGTCGAGATCCCCGTGTCCTTCTTCAGCGCAAACCCGCCCTTCCCGTCCCCCAGCCACAGCTCGTTCCGCCGCCCGTGGTCCTTGAACCCCTCGCCCTGCGGGTCGATGTTGAACGTCACGAACAGGTCCAGGTTCCCGTCGTTGTTCGCGTCGCCCAGCACCAGCCCGTGCGGCGGCACCGCCGGGTCCGCCTTCTCGTCGGGGGCGAAGGGCTTGTCGTTCGCGGAGCGCACGAACTTCACGCCCTTCTCGTTCATGAAGATCTTCCCGCCGTTCACGATCGCGTCGGGGAAGCCGTCATTGTTGAGGTCGGCGAAATACACGCTGTAGGGGGAGTCTTCCTTCGCCAGGCCGGCGCGCTCGGTCCAGTCCTCGAAGAGCGGGGCGGGGGACTGGGCGGGGAGGAGCGAGGGGAGCGAGAGGGCGAGAGCGATGAGGACGGCGAGTCTCATGGTTTTCTCCGAGAGGGAGGCGGTCTCCGGTCAACGAGCACACTCGGGTTCAGCTTCTGGATCCAGTCGCCGGTTGCGGCATCAGCCACCCGTTTCGCTCCCAGTCCTTCAAGCTCACCCGCACCTCCCAGGACGAAGACACACGGCCCGGCGAGGACCGT
This sequence comes from uncultured Planctomycetia bacterium, assembly GCA_964590435.1. Taxonomy (GTDB): domain Bacteria; phylum Planctomycetota; class MHYJ01; order WSZJ01; family WSZJ01; genus WSZJ01. Next base: position 62,524 of record CAZPWT010000019.1, on the reverse strand, counting down.
CGTCAAGAAGTGATGCCGGTCGCGGATCTTCGCACGGAACTCCCGGATGGGATAGACAGTGGGATTCACGTCGCGCCCGAGCCGCTGCTGCGCTGCGATCAGCGAGGCAGCGACGTCGGCGAAGGGGACATCCCCGACGATGAGAAGGTCCAGGTCGCTCGCGCGATTCAGTTCTCCCCGGACGGCGGAGCCGAACAGGACTGCCACGACGATGCGGGGCGCGAGCGGCGCCAGAGCCTCGCGGAGGACGTCACGGATGCCGGCGGTCTTGACGAGGAGGGACTGGAGCTCTGGAAAGACGGGCGATCCACGATCGGCCTGGTAGAAGACCTGCCTTCCGCGGAGCGATCTCCGGAGGATGCCCGCGCGGGTCAGGGCGGCGACTTCCCGCTGCACCGCTCCGAGCGAGGCCCCGCTGCGGCGCGCGATTTCGCGGAGGTAGAAGTCCTCGTCGGGATGGGTGAGAAGCCATCCGAGCACGCGGCGGCGGGTGAGGCCGAAGAGGGCGGCGGCGGGGTCCTCCAAGGATCGATTGATCGTACTCATTTCAAATACAAGTGTACTCAATATGAATACGATGGCAAGAGCGAGTTGACGGGTCCTGCGGCGCCGCAGCCCTGGCTCAATGCCACGCAGGCAGGCCGGCAGGTCCGGAGCCGGGGGGGAACGCAAGTTCCGTCGCCTGGTCCGTGAAGTCTCGAATCGTCGCAGAATCCGAAGCGCGCAATGAGTTGATATCGGCCAGCACTTGGTGGAGTTGTTGCCGCTCTTGCGGCGTGAGGTCCTTCTGCCGGGCCAGAGTGCCCTCCAGCCGGGACTTGATGCTCGAGGAAAGTCGGTTCCTTTGCGCCGCGCTTGGGTCATTCCCCGCCAGGCCCAGTGATACAAAATCGCGAGCCAGCTCCAGGAGCGCCTCGAATTTGGTTCCCGACGGTCTTGGCGGTTCCAGGAGGACGCAAACATCCCATGCGCTCTGCGCGAGCTTCAACGTCTGCCATGCCCGAATTCCAGGGCGCAACTCCTCGAACTCCAGGTCCCCCGGCTCGGAGTAGCGGCGCCGCTCCTCGGACGCCGCATTTGCCGCGAGGATCGCTGCCACCGCCGTGTCCCGTCGAACCGAAGCCGGCCAGTCCGGTGCCGCGCACAGCGCCTTCGAGGCCGCCTCCAATTGCGAGAGCGCAGCGTCCTCCTCTTTGACGGTCAGAGCCCGCTCATACTCCGTGAGCGGCCGGAGGGCCGTGAGGTATCGCAGTCGACCATCCTCGTACCGCACGGGACTATTAGGTGCGGTGGAAGTCTCCCCGGGGGATCGCTTCCCGCACGCTGCGAATGCAGCCAGGATGACCGCGCCAACGGCAGCGCGGCGACCCTTGAGAGACAGAGATTGCGAGGATGAACACATATGCGATTCCGCAGTGTATCGAACGGCGCCCTTCATTGACCGCCCGCGGATAGCGCCGCCGCTACTGCGCAGCAGGCGCCTGTCCCGCGACCGAAATCGGTCGCTCGGGCAACGGCGACCTGCGCCAGACGCGGAGACACTTCACCAGGAAGTACCCCATGAATGCGAAATGTCCCGTCGCGAGGATGGGCATGACGAGGTGGGAAAACCCGAACGAGCCCATGACCGAGAACTCGGGGAGCAGGAGGGCGTTCACGCCGGCGACCAGCGCCAGCACGATGCCGACGCGCAGCGGGCCCTGGGTGCGCTCGACGAGGATCGAGCCCGCGATCCACGGCAGCGTGATGAACGGAAGCCCCCGGAGGAACAGGCGCACCAACCCCCACATCAGCTCCCCGTCCGTCGCGCCCGGCGGGAAACCGCCGTAGGCGAGGCAGGGAAGCGGGGCCAGCGCGAAGGCGGAGATGAGCAGGGCGCTGCGGGGTTTCATCAGAGGCCAATTTACCATTTTCGGTTTCGGCTTCGGTGCCGCGTTCCAGCGAGGCGGAGGCCATGACGATTGTCGGCCCGGATGGGGTATACAGATGAGTGTGCGGATCGGTGACACAAACAGGAGAGTTCCATGAGCCTCACAGTCCGGATCAGTTCCAGCACCCATGTCGCCCTCCGATTTCTCTCGAAGGCGACCGGGAAGTCCATGCAGGATCTTCTGTCGCTGGCTCTCGATGAATTCGGGAGAAATTGGATCCTCGCCGCTTCTGATGAAGCCTTCCGGAAGCTCAAGAAGGACCGCAAGGGCTGGAAGGATTACAGAGCCGAGCAGAGGCTATGGGAACGCACGCTTACCGATGGGATGGAGCGCGCGTGAGCGACCAGTCTTCCCTTGCGGTGAGGTCTGGGCCTGACTTACACCGAAGAAGACCGTAGAAACAGCACCATGAGTTCCTCGTCGACGGCTCTTCCGCCGACCTTCATCGCGCGGCGTTCGATGCCGAGCCGCCGGAAGCCGACAGAACGGTACAGCGCCCGTGCGGGGCGGTTCCGGGTGCCGACGTCGAGGCGGACCTGCTCGACGCCCGGCGTGCGGCGGAGGCGGCGAATGGCCTCGAGCATGAGCGTGCGGCCGAGGCGGAGGCCGCGGTGTTCAGGGGCGACGTATACGCCCCAGACCGTGACCTTGTGGCGCGCCTTGCGGGCGGTTTCGCGGAAGTACCCGACCGTTGCCGCGAGCTTCCCGTCCACGAACGCGCCCAGCACCGGGCTTGCCGCGAGCCGCCGGCCGTAGACGGCGACGCTGTCGCGCTTCCCCTCGGCGTGCGAGACGAGGAAAGCCTCGGGGTGGTCCTTGAGCATGCGGAGACGCACGGCGCGGTATTCGGCGGCGTCGGCGGAGGTGAGGCGGCGAAGCGCTATGCGCCGGGTCATTCGGTGTTTCATCGGGAGCGGTCCCCCATGTTTCGTTCGCATCTCACCCTCCGTGCGCCCTCGCGGCAGCGAGTGACGAACAGCGCGAACAGCTCGTGAAGCGGCCTCGCGAGGTCCTCGCCTTCGAGAAATTCAACGGCGTGCGCGATGGCCTCGAGCGTCGCCATCCCGAACGGCGGCGGCTGGCGCAGGCGCGGCGTGGGCGGGGGAGGGGGAAGCGACAGGCGCGGGAGGTGTTCCAGCGCCGGGACCCGCGCGAACATCCGTTTCGCTTCGCGCCAGGTGCCGTCGAGGACGATCAGGTTCGCGGGGCGCCGCGCATCCGGTGCAGGCGGCGGCGCGCCGGGGTAGAGGACCCAGGAGTCCGGGGGCGGCTCGAACTCGATCCGGTCGAATTTTTCCCGGCGGTCGAGGAGCTCGCAGTTCGCGAGCCCGAGCGCCGCGATGCGCGCCGAGTTCGTGCGGCGGACCACTTCCTTCACGTGCCGCACGATCACGATCCGCGTTCGAGTGGCGACGGGGCGGACCTCGGCGCAGAGGCAGAGGCCGGGGTAGAGCCCGCACCGCGGGCACTGCTCCGCGACGTCGAGGTTCCGAAGGCGGTTCCCCACTACCCCTGCTTGAGCATGTCGGCCACCATCGCGCGCTCCTCGACCAGCTCCTTGTTGGTCGCCGCCAGCTTGGTCTTCGCGAAATCGTCCATCGCGTAGCTGGTGATCGGTTCCCAGGAGCCGGGCTTGGTCGTGCGGACGGGCATGCCGGCCCAGACGTTCGGGTCGAAGCCGTAAGCGCCGCCGGACTTCACGCCGACCGAGTGGATCGCCCCCGGCGTCACGAGGTCGTGCACGTGGTCGACGAGCGCATTGGCGGCCGACGCCGCGGACGACGAACCGCGCGCCGCGATGATCGCCGCGCCGCGCTTCCCGACCGTCTCGCAGAACGCGCCCTGGAGCCACGCCGTGTCGTTGATCACCGACGCCGCGGGCTTGCCGCCGATCGTCGCGTGCTGGTACGCCGGGAACATCGTCGGGCTGTGGTTGCCGTAGATGAAGCAGTCCTTCACGTCGGTCAGGTCCTTGCCGGACTTCCTGGCGAGCTGCGCCTGCGCGCGGTTCTGGTCGAGGCGGACCATCGCGGTGAAGCGGTCGGCCGGGAGCCGCTTCGCCTGGCTCGCCGCGATCATGCAGTTGGTGTTCGCGGGGTTGCCGACGACCGCGACGCGGGCGTCGTCCGCGGCGACGGCATCGATGACCTTGCCCTGCCCGATGAAGATCTTGCCGTTGTCCTTGAGGAGGTCGGCGCGCTCCATCCCCGGCCCTCGCGGCTTGGCGCCGACGAGCAGGCACCAGTTGGCGCCCTTGAAGCCGACCTCGGGGTTGTCGGTGAGGACCATGCCCTTGAGAAGCGGGAAGGCGCAGTCGTCGAGTTCCATCGCCACGCCCTGGAGCGCCTGCATGGCCTTCTCGATCGGCGCTTCGATGAGCTGGAGGATCACGGGCTGGTCAGGGCCGAACATGGCGCCTGACGCGATGCGGAACAGGAGGGAGTAACCGATCTGGCCGGCGGCGCCGGTCACGGCAACGCGGATGGGTGTTTTCATGCGTTTTTTCTACCACAGCGCGGCGAGGCGGCAAGGATTGCGGCGCGGATTACGGATCGGGGACTCTATTTCGCCGCCCCGTTGATGAACTCGGCCACTGCCGCGCGGTACTCCTTGCCGCCGAACTCGCTGATGTCGTTGTGCTTGCTCTTCAGCTCGTAGAACGTCTTCGGCTGCGGCGCCGCGTCGAAGACCGACTTCCCCTGCGCGAACGGGACGACCTCGTCCCGCGTGCCGTGCGCCACGAAGAGCGGGCACTTCAGTTTTGGCGCGTTGCCGATGTTGTCCATGCTCCCGCGGACGAGGATCGAGGTCGGCAGCCACGGGTAGTGCACCGCCGCGATCGCCTTCAGGCTCCGGAACGGCGCTTCCAGCACCAGGCAGGCCGGCGGCTCGGCGACGGCGAGCTCCAGCGCGAACGCGCAGCCGAGCGATTCGCCGTAGTAGACGATCTTTTTCGGCTCGACCTCGGGGCGCTTGCGCAGCCATTCCAGCGCCGTGCGGGCGTCGCGGTTGATGCCGTCCTCGTCGGGGGAGCCGGCGCTCGAGCCGTAGCCGCGGTAGCCCAGGAGCAGCAGCCCCCAGCCCTGGTCCTGGCAGTCGAGCAGCCGGTCGCTCCGGTCGCCGATGTTCCCCGCGTTCCCCTGGAAGAACAGCACCGTCGGGCGCCCCGGCTTCGGCGGCAGCCACCAGCTCACCAGCTTCACCCCGTCCGGCGCGTTGAACTCCACGCGGTCCACCGACGGCACCTGGACCTTCGGCGGCGCCTCGAGGTTGCGGCTGGGGTAGAACAGCAGCTTGTTCTGGAGGAAGTAGAGCAAGATGAAGATCACCGCGAAAGACGCCACGAGCGTCTTTGCGGCCGTCTTCAGGATGCGCGTCAGGAGCCGCGGTTTCTTGGCCGGGACGTCGGGCACGGGGACATTGTAGCCTTCCGCCGCTAAAGTGGGCGGCCACCGACCTGTTCCCGGGAGCTTCGCGTGCAGAACCGTCGCTTCGTCATCGCCGCCCTCGGCGCGGCCTTCGCCATCGCCCTGCTGGTTCCGCTCCTCATGTTCCGCGGCTGCCGCGCCCCCGCCGCGGCGACCGGGGACGACGACGTGACGCTGAAGGCGAAGGAACTCGGGTTCGACGGCGAGAAGTGCATCGCGTTCGTGCGCGACGAAGTGAAGTCCGAGCCCTACCCCGGCCTGCTCCGCGGCGCCACCGGCACGCTTTGGGCCGGCGCCGGAAGCGACGCCGACCGCTCCTTGCTTCTCAAGGCTCTCCTTGAACGCTGCGGCATCGAGGCCCAGCTCGGCGGCGGCGGGGTGAAGGCGCGGATCAAGGGGAAGGACGTTTCCGTGGCGCTGGGCGCGGCCCGGGAGCCGGCCGACGCGGACTGGCACGCCGTGAAACTCCGGCTGGGAAGCGGGACGTCCTGGGTCGAGAAGGAGTGGCGCGTCGCGGACCTCGCGACGACGCAGGCGGTGGTCGTGTTCGACGAAAAGGGGGACTCAGCGGGGATCGCGTCGGTGGGACCGGACGGCGTGCGGACGCCGCCGGGACAGTGGCTCGCGCTGGGCGGGCTGAAGCGGCTCGACCTCGTGGTCGAGTGCCGCTCGGCGACGGGGACCGTCACGACGCGGACCCGCGAGATTTTCACGGCGGAGCACGAGGGAACGCCCGTCCGCAAACACGCGGAAAACGTGCACTCGATTTTCGTGACCGCCGGCTGGGTCCCCGACTACACCCGCGAACGCGACCTCGAGCGCACGAAGAAATGGAAGGACCGCACCGCGGCGCTTCATCGCCGCACCGCGTTCGCGTTCCTCGCGCGCTCCGACGAATTCGCGCGGAAAGCGGCGGCGGGGCTGAAGGTCGCGTCGGCGTTCGACGCGCCGCGCGTGACGATCGTGTCGAGCGAGCGCGACGAGGACCGCGTCGTCGTGTCGATCGACCTGCGCAAGAACGACCTGCATTGCGAGGGGGAGGCGGACGCGCGCGTCGCGTTCAGCTCGCTTCGGAGCCTCCACGACGGCTCGCTGGAGTCGCAGGCGCTCGAGGAGACGACGGGGGCGGCGGCGACGTCCGCGGACGACCTGCTGGCCAACGCGTTCACTGGCGCGGCCGCGACGCTGGCCGAGCGGCACGCGCGCCTCGAGGCGGCGATGCGGCGGATGCTCGCGGAGTCGCCGGACGGCAGCGCGCTGAAGGTCTCGCAGGGGACCGCTTCGATGCACATCCGCAAGTCCGGCGGCGGCCTTTCGGCATCGGCCGCGACGGGACCGACGATCGCGATTCCCGACGCCGCGGCGGTCGAGGAAGGCGCGGCGGCCGTCTGCGCGGCGCTCGCGGCGCCGGGGACCGCCGACAGCGCGCTGGTCCTGGACTATTCCGAGCGCGAAGTCGACCGCTGGTACAAGAACTGCCGCTTCTTCTACCTGTGGGGCGCGGAGAGCCGCCTCGAGTTCGAGCGGCAGTTCACGGCGTTCGAGCCGGCGCTCGAGCTGGTGACGGTCGACTACTACGACGAGCTGGGGAAGAAGTGGCTCGACTCGCCGTGGCGCGGGACGACGTACGTCGCGAAGGAGGACCTGGAGAACGCCGACACGTTCACGACATGGTACATCCGCCACGGCCCGGAGCCCGCCGGGTACACGATCGACATGCTCAGCCGCAAGGCGTTCCGGGAGCTGAAGGAGAAGGGGAGCGTGGTCCTGAAGGTGATCGGCGCGAACGAGGAGCGCCTGGAGCCGATCCGGTTCTTCAACATGTCCCGGCACAAGCTTTCGATCCCGGTGAACAACGTGACGAGGGAATTCGACGCGATCTGGATCAACGGGGACTACGAGTCGAAGCACCCGAAGAAGCCCGGCCCGAACGAGGGCTTCGAGGGGGTCAAGGACTCGCAGGGGCTGTTCGTGAGCGGGCACTACGTCCTCGACGATCCGGACTACCCGTTCTTCATGCCGTTTTCGGGGTTCATCCAGTCCTCGGTGCAGGGGCAGGTCGTCGATGCCGAGACGGGGCGCGGGCTCGACGGGGTGCGGATCCACCTCAAGGGGCCGAACGTCGCCACGACGTCGTGGCCGGGAGGGAGCTTCACGTTCCCGACCTTCCAGACCCCCTTCGGCGAGTTCGAGATCCGCGCGGCCGTCGACGGCTATGAGCCGCTCCTCACCACGATCGATTTCCGCGACACCAAGTCGTTCCCGCTGCGCCTCGCGCTCCGTCCGCAGCCGCAGGGCGAGCCGTTCGCGTTCGTGACCAAGGACACGCTTCCCTCGCTCGACGGCATGGAACTGGAAGCGCACTCAAAGGCGCTGATCCGCGCGGCGATCGCGGAGCGGCCGCAGGTCGTCGCGATCGTGCCGCGCTTCGCCGTCGCCGGCGACGCGGGCCCGGTGGACGCGTGGTTCGAGCTCGACTCCGTTTCCGGCGAGATCTACGGCCGCATGCAGGACGGCCTCTACGGCGCTTCGTCCGGCGCCGGCTGGAACATCAGCAACGTGCAGAAGCCGTACAAGATGCCGCGCAAGGTCCTGAACTACTACTTTGGCCGCATCGCGGCGTGGTACCTGTTCGCCGCGGGCGCGCTGGACTCCGTGGAGAAGAACATGGAGAACCCGGCCATGACGATGAAAGACATGCACCGGAACGCGATCAAGGTCGCGCGGGACCTGGCGAAGATGTACGACTCGTGGGTGCTGAAAGTGCCCGGGAACCCCGTGACCGACCGGTCGTTCCTGAAAGGGTTGCGCGATGGGCTGGAGTGGGCGGACAAGTACTACGGCGAAGCGTGGAAGGAGTGAGTTGTGAGTGGCCAGCGGCGAGCGGCCAGCGGCCAGGAAAGGCAGAACGAATGGCGCGGGAAACGGGAGCGGAAGTACTTACGGTCTGGCAGTCCGCTCGCGGCTTTGGGGGCTTCCCTCGAGCTACTTTTCAGATGCCCTTACTGGCCACTCGCCGCTGGCCGCTGGTCACTAGACCGGCGACGTCCCGACAACGTTGTTTTTCTCGTCCAGTTTCACGACCTTCGGCTTGAACCCCTTCGCCTCCTGCGGCGAAAACACGCCGAACACCATCGCGATGATGCGGTCGCCCACCAGCCCCTGGTGCGCCGTTCCCCCCTGCAGGCTCACCGTCTTCGACCCGCGCGGCGCCGCGATGACGTAGGTCTCGAAGCGCTTCCCGCTCGTGATGTTGCCGATGAGGACCTTTTCGAACTGGAGGATCCCTGCGGCGTCGAGGAGGTCCTCGTCGATCGCGATCGAGCCTTCGTACTGCGGATTCTGGGCGGTGATGGCCATGCGGCTCAGCTTGGCCCGGCAGAGGATGTGCTGCATCTAGCGCGTTGCTCCCACGGCCCGGCTGCGGCGGCCTTGCGGCGCCTTGGCCCGGCGAAGATCGTTTTCTTCCTTCCACACGGCGCCGCCGCGCCCGAACTCCTTCTTCCAGACGGGCAGCTCCGCCTTGATGCGTTCGATTCCCTCGCGGCACGCGTCGAAGGCCTCGGCGCGGTGAGGGGCGCTGACGGCGACGATCACGCTGGCCTCGCCGACCTTCAGTTTCCCGGTCCGGTGCTCCAGCACGACGCCGCCCAGCGGCCAGCGCTTGCGGAGGTTCTTCTCGATCCGGTCGAGCACCGCGCGGGCCATCGCCGGGTACGCGTGGTATTCGATGGCCGTGACGGGCCGCCCGCGGTCGTTGTCGCGCACGACGCCCAGGAACACGGCGATCCCGCCGCTGCCCGCGTCGCCGACGCGCCGCACCGCGCTCTCCACGCTGATCTTCCCCGGACCGACCTTCGTCACCGCGTGCCTCCGCTGACCGGCGGCAGGAACGCAACCTCGTCCCCCTCCGCCAGCGACCGCGTCGCCGCCACCACCGCCGTGTTCACCGCCGCCGCGCATTTCCCCAGCTTCCCCGCCAGCCGCGGCCTGTCCGTCTCCAGCTTCCTCCTCAAGTCCCCCACCGTCGCCCGCGCCTCCACCTCGACGTCCAGCGAGCGCGTGCCCGCGGCGTCGGCGACGGAAGCGAAAAAAAGAACGCGGACCTTCATGGGGCTCCCTTCGGGGAGGGGCAATTGTAGGGGGGCGAAAAAGCGCCGTCGATAGGGAAAAAGGCGCCGGGGGGGCATGACCGGTATTGCAGCGAACAACGGCAGCTGCCTCAGGGGGCCCGGTGACAAACGGCATCGGCCATGCTCGGGGTCATCCTTTCGTGTCCTTTTGTATCCGTGCCCGGCTCGTTGCCGTTGTCTCATGTATGTCATCAACACCATTTGACGTCATTACACTCACATCATATAATACACGAGACCCCATTCGAAAGGCTTGGCATGCTCTCTCACGAGTCTCTCACCCGCGTCATCATCGGGACTGCCTTCCACGTCCACAATCTTCTGGGACCCGGCCACCTCGAACACGTTTACCGGAACGCGCTGGCTCATTTGCTCCGGAAGCAGGGACACAAGGTGCTCGTGGAATCGAGGCTGTACGTCTTCCTGGACGGCGCCCCCATGGGGTATTCGGAAGCCGACCTCGTCGTCGACGGCACGGTGGTCGTTGAGACCAAGGCGGTGGAAGAGGTCCGAAAGGGCTTCGAATACCGGATTCGCGCCTACCTTGCCAGCAGCCCCCAGGAAGTCGGGTTGATCCTGAATTTCGGAGCGACGAAGGTGGAGGTCAGAAGGGAAGTTGTCAGCCAGGCACAGAAGAAGCGGACTGGATGAAAACAGGATGTCCGAGGGATAAGGCAACGAGCCTGTCACGGATACGAAATGACAGGAAAGGATACGGCGTTCCCTCCACGAGTGGCGGGGCGACCGGGGCGCGCAACCACGGTCCTGCACCCAAAGCGCGTCGGGGGAGCCGGGGCGCAAAAAAAAGAGCGGGGACGCTTTCGCGACCCCGCCCTTCCGGAATCCTGCGGTTCTACGCCTGCGGCGCGGCCGGCACCGGCGCGCCCGTCGCGGCCTGCGCGGCGGCCTTCGCCTGCGCCGCCTTCGCGGCCTCGGCGCGCTTCTTGTCGTAGTCGAACAGCGAATTCAGCGCGTTGATCAGCATGTCGATCGGGATGCCGTACCCGGCCGAAACCTGCTCGATCGTCTCCTCTTCGCTGATCGCGCAGTGCGAGCAGCCGCCGAGGTGGAAGCCCATGAAGACTTCGGCGGCGCGGGGGTGCATGCGCATCGCGGCGCCGATGGTGAGTTCCTTGGAGAAGCGCTTCTCGGCGCCGGAGGAGCAGCCGCAGTCGTTGGTGCTGCAGGAGCCTGCGGCGGCGGCGGGCTGGGGAGTGGCGGGCTGAGGGGTGTTGGGCGTCATGGGACCTCCGATGGAGAAAGTGTCGTTGTTGAGAAGAGGCTAGCAGGGCTGAAGCGGGAGTGCAACAGCGGAAACAGGACAAAATCAGTCCCATTAGTCCACACTCCCCGGTTGCCCCCTTCCACCAACGGCCGTAAGATTTTCGCCCCTCACCTCCCGGAGCTTCGCCCCATGACCACCGAATTCCGCAACGAACCCTTCGTCGATTTCTCCCAGGCCGCCAACCGCACGCTCATGGCGAAGGCGGTCGAGACGGTGCAGGCGCAGCTCGGGAAGCACTACCCGCTGGTGATCGGCGGGAAGCGCATCGACACGAAGGACCGGATCAAGTCGCTCAACCCGGCGCAGCCGGACGAGGTCGTGGGCACGGTCGCCAAGGCCGACGTCGCGCTCGCCGACCAGGCGATCGCGGAGGCGGAGAAGGCGTTCGGGTGGTGGAAGAAGTGGGAGCCGGCGGCGCGGGCGCGGATCCTGTGGCGGGCGGCGGCAGCGATGCGGCGGCGGAAGTTCGAGTTCAGCGCGTGGCTGGTGTTCGAGGCGGGGAAGAGCTGGGCGGAGGCGGACGCGGACACGGCGGAGGCGATCGACTTCCTGGAGTTCTACGGCCGCGAGGCGGTGCGCTGGGGCGGCAACCAGGGCGTCACGCCGTACCCGGGCGAGGACAACCAGGTCTTCTACATCCCGCTGGGCGTCGGCATCGCGATCCCGCCGTGGAACTTCCCGCTCGCGATCATGGCCGGCATGACGACCGCGGCCGTCGTCGCGGGGAACACGGTCGTCCTCAAGCCCGCGAGCGTCACCCCGGTCATCGCCGCGAAGTTCGTCGAGCTCCTCGAGGAATGCGGCATGCCCGCCGGCGTCGTCAACTTCTGCCCCGGCTCCGGCGGCGCCATCGGCGACCACCTCGTCCAGCACCCGAAGACGCGCTTCATCACGTTCACCGGCTCGAAGGAAGTCGGGCTGCGGATCTGGGAGCTGGCGTCGAAGCCGGCGCCCGGCCAGCTCTGGCTCAAGCGCGTCGTGGCGGAGATGGGCGGGAAGGACGCGATCCTGGTCGACGAGACGGCGGACCTCGACGGCGCGGCGGACGCGATCGTCGCGTCCGCGTTCGGGTACCAGGGGCAGAAATGCAGCGCGTGTTCGCGGGCGATCGTGGTGAAGAGCGTCTACAAGGACGTGCTGGACCGCGTGGTGGAGCGGGCGAAGCGGATCACCGTCGGGGCGCCGCGCGACCCGATGAATGCGATGGGGCCGGTGATCGACGAGTCCGCGTTCCGCAAGATCAACGAGTACGTGGAGATCGGCCGCAAGGAAGGGCGGCTGGTGCTGGGCGGCGAGAAATGGAACGGCGCGGGGTATTTCATCCCGCCGGTGATCGTCGCGGACGTGAAGCCGACGGCGCGCCTGCACTGCGAGGAGATTTTCGGCCCCGTGCTCGCAGTCCTCGAGGCGCGCGACTTCGACCACGGCCTGGAGATCGTGAACTCCACCGAGTACGGGCTGACCGGCGCCCTCTGGTCGCGCGACCGCGCCCGCATCGAGCGCGCCCGCCACGAATTCCACGTCGGCAACCTGTACTTCAACCGCAAGTGCACCGGCGCGCTCGTCGACGTGCACCCGTTCGGCGGGTTCAACATGTCCGGCACCGACTCGAAGGCGGGCGGGCGGGATTACCTCGGGCTGTTCCTCCAGATGAAGAGCGTCTCCGAAAAACTCTGATGCACAAGTACTACACCGTGATGGCGATGTTCGTCACCGCGCTCTTTGCGGTGGTGGTGACGCTCGGGTTCCGCGCGGACCTGACGCACGCCAAGGTGCACATCGCCACGGCATTTTTCCTCGTCGTGGCGGTGCTGTTCGTGCACTCGCTCGTGATCTTTTTCCTGATCGGCTCGGGCCGCGCGATCCGCGAGGCGATCCACGAGCGGCCGTGGTCGAAGCCCTACCTCTCGAAGATCAACGTGCTGCGGCTGAAGTCCTTCCCGTTCGCGCTGGGCTCGATGTTCAGCAGCATCCTCGCCGCGTGGAGCGGCGCCGGCGCGCACACCGGCGTCTGGAGCACGCAGGTCCACCGCGGCGTCGCGGTCGCCTGCCTCGGTATCAACCTGTTCGGTTTCGTGGTCGAGTGGCTCCAGCTGCGCGCCAACTCCCGCATGATCCACGAACTGCAGGCGAAGCTCGACGCCGAGGGGGCGCTCGCCCCGGTCGGCGAGGGCGCGGAGGCCTAGCCTCCGCCACGCCCGCTACTTCCGCCCCTTCTTCTTCCCCGCGCCCTTCAGCAGCCCCGACAGCGATCCCGCCCCGAACGTCCCCGGCTTCTTCTTCTCCTGCTCCATCATCGCCTGCAGGAACACCGCCGACGTCAGGTCCGTTCCCGTGTCGCGGTCCATCACCTTCACCGCTTCCCCCTTCGCCACCAGCCGTGCCACGCCATCGAGCGTGATGTAACCCCGGGTGCGGGAGTCGTACATCTTGCGGTTCGCGTACCTCGTGATCTCCCGCATGGCTATTCCTTCTCCTTTTCCAGCCGGCGCAGCTTCGCGTTCAGCTTGTCGATCTTCTTCTCCAGCGCTTCCACGTCCGCGCGGCTCGGCATGTTCAGCTTCGACAGCACCGCGTCCCAGCCGCGCCCGGCCGCCGCGCCCGCCTTCTTCGCGGCCTCCTTCGTCGCCGCGACCGGCCGCGAATCCGCGATCTTCGCCAGCACCGCCTTCGCGTCCTGCTCCGCGACCTCGCCGCGCTTGACCATCCGGCCAAGGAGCGTCTTCGCCTCGTCCGCCGCCAGCCCGGCTGCGCCCGCCGCCGCCAGCATCAGCCGCCTCAGGTCGTTCTTCACGTCATCCGCGTTCATGGGCTTCTCCTGTTTCGACGCCGCCGACGCTAACGCGGTGCGTCAACGGGAGTCAAGGAAGCGGTGAGGGCCGGGCCGGGGCGGTCGCGGTCTTGCCTTGCCAAAGCGGACCCGATACGCTCGCGGCATGGCCGAGTCACCCCGCGAACGCACCCTGGTCAAGCTGCGCACCCCGATCGAGGTGCGCTTCAAGTTCCTCTCGAAATCCCGGCAGGACGCCGAGCAGGACCAGATTTACGAGGGGACGGTGCCTTCGATTTCGGCGCAGGGGTGCCTCGTGGCAGGGAAGGTGCCCCGGCTGGACTGGCTGGCGGACCTGCTGACGCACAAGATGATGCTGGGGATCAACCTGCTGCTCCCGAACGATCCGGAGCCGATCAAGGCGCTGGGGGAAGTGGGCTGGATCGAGAAGATCGAGGAAGGGTCGGGGCGCTGCCAGATCGGGGTGACGTTCAAGGACATCCCGTCGGCGGACCGGAACCGGATCTTTGCGCACCAGGTGAAGGCGCAATTGCCGGGGGGATAGTCGGGGGCTGGTGGTCGGTGGTTGGTGGTGAATGCCGGCTGCCGGTGAGAACCTGTCGGGACCACGGCGTCCGGTGCGATGCAACGTCGCGACGCGCTTCACGACCGCGACCGTTGCCGCCCACCACGGACTACCGACCCCCAACCACCAGCCTCACTTCGCCACCGCTTCCCGGATCGCCGCCAACTGTGCGAGGAGCCGCGGCAGTTCCTTGAGCGTCAGCATATTCGGCCCGTCCGACGGCGCGCGGTCCGGGTTCTCGTGGCACTCGAGGAAGAGGCCGTCCGCGCCGGCGGCGACGCCGCAGCGCGCGAGGACCGGGACCATTTCGCGCTGGCCCCCCGACGACGATCCGCGGCCGCCCGGCTGCTGCACGGAATGGGTCGCGTCGAAGACGACCGGCGCGCCCAGCTTCTGCATCTCGGGGATCGCGCGGAAGTCGCTGACGAGCGTGTTGTACCCGAACGACACCCCGCGCTCGGTCAGCAGCGCCCGCCCGCCGCTCTTGCGGATCTTCTCCAGCACGTTCTTCATGTCCCACGGCGCCAGGAACTGCCCCTTCTTCACGTTCGCCACCCGGCCGCTCTTCGCCACCGCCACGACGAGATCCGTCTGGCGGCACAGGAACGCCGGGATCTGCAGGATGTCGCAGACTTCGGCCGCCGCGGCGACCTCCGAGACCTGGTGGACGTCGGTGAGGACGGGGAGGCCGAGGCGCGCCTTGACCTTGGCGAGGACCTTGAGTCCCTCGGTGAGCCCGGGGCCGCGGTAGGAGTCGAGGGAAGTGCGGTTGGCCTTGTCGTAGCTGGACTTGAAGACGAGGGGGAACCCGGCGCGGTCGGCGATCTTCGCGAGTTTCTCGGCGACCGAGAGGCAATGGCGCTCGCTCTCGATGACGCATGGCCCGGCGATGAGCGGAAGGGCCTTGCCGCCGAAGGTGACGCCGCCCACGGAGAGAGGCTGCTTCAAGGCGTTTCGTCCTCGAGCATGTGGCCCATCTTCTCTTTCTTGGCCTTGAGGTAGCGGGCGTTGGCGGGGTTGGGCGGGATGGCGATCGGGACGCGCTCGACCATCTCGAGGCCGTAACCGTGGAGGGCGACCAGTTTCTTGGGGTTGTTGGTGAGGACGCGGAGCTTCCGGACTCCGAGGTCCATGAGGATCTGGCAGCCGATGCCGTAGTGGCGGAGGTCGGCGGGGAGGCCGAGGGAGTGGTTGGCCTCGACGGTGTCCTGGCCCTGGTCCTGCAGGGCATAGGCTTTCATCTTGTTGGCAAGGCCGATGCCGCGGCCTTCCTGCCGGATGTAGAGGAGGACGCCTTTGCCCGCTTCCGCGATCTGGCGCAGCGCGGACTGGAGCTGGTCGCCGCAGTCGCAGCGGAGGGAGCCGAAGATGTCGCCGGTGAGGCACTCGGAGTGGACGCGGACGAGGACGGGGTCGGGCTGGCTGGTGGCGCGGCCGTCCGGGGCGGGTTCGCCGACGCCGCCGGCGCAGAGGGCGATGTGGAGGTACTCGTCGGTCATGGAGCGGTAGAGATGGGCGCGGAAGGTGCCGTACTTCGTGGGCATGTCGGCGACGGCGACCTTCTCGATGAGCTTCTCGGTGTGGCGGCGGTACTCGATGAGGTCCTCGACGCTCGCCAGCTTGATCTTGTGGCGCGCGCAGAATTCATGGAGCTCGGGGAGGCGCGCCATGGTGCCGTCGTCGTTCATGATCTCGCAGATGACGCCGGCGGGCTGGAGCCCGGCGAGGCGGGCGAGGTCCACGCCCCCCTCCGTCTGCCCGGCGCGTTCGAGGACGCCTCCGCGGCGGGCCCGAAGCGGAAAGATGTGCCCGGGTCTGACCAGGTCGGAAGGGCGCGCGTCTTTCCGCAGGCAGAGCTCAATCGTGCGGGCGCGATCCGCCGCGCTGATCCCCGTCGTGATCCCCGTTGCCGCGTCGATCGAGACGGTGAAGGCAGTTTCGAAGCGGGAAGTGTTGCGGGAGACCTGCATCGGGAGGTCGAGGGCGAGGCAGCGCTCCTCGGTCAGGGTCAGGCAGATGAGCCCGCGGCCGAAGCGAGCCATGAAGTTGATCGCCTCCGGGGTGGCGAACTCTGCGGCCATGCACAGGTCGCCCTCGTTCTCCCGGTTTTCGTCGTCGACGAGCACGATCATCCGCCCGGCGCGGATTTCGTCGAGGATCTCGGGGATGGGGGTGAAGGGCATGGGGTGGGAGAGAGTATCCCCGTCGATGGAAGGCGTCAACGGGGGGAGGCCGCGGGTCTTGCCGGCCGTTGGAGGTGAAAAAAAGTGCCCTAGGCGGCTGTAAGGATCAGGGTAGTGAGGGAGGGAAATGGACGCCCAGGGCACGAAACTGGATGCGGATCAAGGTGCGGGGGAAGTCTATTGCAAAGGCAGGGCCATACAGGCCCGGGGCGATCCTCGAAAGTCAGCGAGTCATAACAATCTATGAGCCAATGACTTGTGATAGAAGAAAAATCTCCGTGGGTTGGACAAGCTGAGCGTTAACTGCGATCCGTTCCACTTCGAAACGGTACGGCGGGCAGAAAGTCGGTGGCTCTTCATCGTAAGGTATTGGAAATCAATAACTTGCAACTTGCATGGCGATTTCGTTCTTCTTGGAACGCCCCTCATCTCGGGACGTTCCCCCCTTTGTCTAGCTCACGCGACTGATCTCATACCGCTCCACTTCGTAGCTCGCCTCCGCCAGGATCGCCACCTCCCGCCCATACTGCTCCTCCAGCTTCAGCAGGTCCTTCCTCTTCGTGTTCAGGATGTACTGCGCTACCTCTGCATTCAACCGGATCTCCACCCCCAGCCCCCCCGCCACGCTCAACTCGTGCCGGATCAGCCTCATCAGCCACAATCCCATGCTCTCCACCGTCCTCACCATCCCCGTCCCCAGGCACCTCCCGCACTCCTCGTACGACACCAGCTTCACCCCGGGCCGAATCTTCTGCCGAGCCATCTCCACCAGCCCGAACCGGCTCATCTTCAGCACCGTCGTCTGCGAACGGTCCCGTTTCACCGCCTCCTTCATCGCCCGCTCGATGTCCCGCCGGTGATCCGCTTCCCTCACGTCGATGAAGTCCACCACGATCACCCCGCCGATGTCCCTCAGCCGCAACTGCCTCCCGATCTCCTCGCACGCCTCCAGGTTCGTCCGGAACGCCGCTTCCTCCGGGCTGTCCCCCACGAGCCGCCCGCTGTTCACGTCCACCGCCGTCAAGGCCTCCGTCCCCTCGATCACGATCGAGCCGCCGCTCGGGAGGTCCACCCGCTTGCGGTACAGCCCCTCGATCTGCGGCTCGACGCCGAACTTATGGAAGAGCGGCTCGGTTTCCTCGTAGAGCAGGAACCTGCCGCGGAAACTGGGCATGACGGCGGAGACGAACTCGATCGTGCGCTCGAGGACCTCGGGGGAGTCAATGAGGACTTCTTCGACCTCGGGGGTGAAGAGGTCGCGGATGGTGCGGATGACGAGGTCGCTTTCCTGGTAAAGGACGGCGGGGGGGCGTTCGTCGCGGGCGCGTTCGCTGACGGCGGACCAGAGGCGGACGAGCGAGTCGAGGTCCTTCTGCAGTTCGCGGTGCGTCTGGCCGGTCCCGGCGGTGCGGATGATGAACCCGACTTCGCCGGGGGGTTCGAGCTGCTGGAGAAGGGCCTTGAGGGACTCGCGTTCGGCGGGGTCCGCGATGCGCTTGGAGACGGCGGTGCGCCGCGTCTCGGGGGTGAGGACGAGGTAGCGCCCGGCGATCGAGATGTCCATCGACACGCTCGGGCCCTTTTCGCCGACGGGGTCGCGGATCACCTGGACGACGACGTCCTGCCCGGGACGGAGGACGTCCTTGAGGTTCAGCGACGGGCGGCGGTCGTGGCGCTCCGGCGCGCGGCGGGCGGTCTCGGGCCCCGGCTCGAACCCCGCGGGGAGCGGCGGCGCCGCGGCCGGCGCGCGGCGCGCGGCGTCGCTTCCGCCCGGGGCAACCGCCTCGCTCGCGTGCAGGAACGCGTTCTTCCCCAGGCCGATGTCCACGAACGCCGCCTGGAGCGAAGAGACGATGTTGATGACCCGCCCCTTGTAGATGTTGCCGACGAGCGTCTCGCGGGAAGCGCGCTCGATGTAGAACTCCTGGAGCACGCCGCTGTCGAGGACCGCGACGCGGACCTCCTCGGGGTCGAGGGCGTTGACCAGCATGCGGCGGTCGCTCATTTTTTCGCCGCCATCACGGTCTTCGTCCGCATCACGCGCGCTCCGGGCACGCCCAGCTCGCGAAGGACCTCCTCCGGCCGCGCGGACCCGTTGTCCGTGATCCGGATCGCGAACGTCAGCTTCCCGCCCGCCGCCTCCGCGCGCAGGATCCACGGCCGGATGTCCACCGTCCGCGCCGCGCCCTCGGACGTCCGGCGCTCGACCGGGATTTCCTTCCGCGCCAGCAGCGCCGCCACGTCCACCGCCGCTTCCCCGAGCGACGCCTCGTACTCCGCCTCCACCGCCGCGACCCGTCCCACCGCCGCTCCCGCCTCCCGGATCCTCACTCCCTCCGGGAACTGCCCCGTCATCCGCTTCCCGAACTCCTCCGCGTCCAGCTCCTCCGTCAGCTCGACCTCCACCCATTCGTCGACGGACTCGACGCCGAGGGGAAGCGCGGACAGGAACGTGACGCGGGGACGCGGGTTGAACCCCGCGGAAAGCGAGAGCGGGAACTCGGCGCGCCGGAGGCCGTGCTCGAACAGGCGCATCATGTCGTGGTGCGAATAGAACCGCGCCGGGCCGGTTTTCTCGAACCGGAGGCGGTACAGGAAGCGGCTGGAGGGAGGAGACGCGGGGGGCATGGGGTGCCGTGCGGGGCGCGGATCGGCCGCTTCGCCGGGCTCCGCGGTCACTTTCCGTTCTTCAGCCGGTCGTGCTCGCGGGCCTCGTCCTCGCGCGCCTTCCGGAGCTTCTCTTCCCACTCCTCCGGCGTCAGCCCCTGCTTGAGGCGTTCGTTCTCGGAGGCTTCGCGGGCGCTGGCTTCGTCGAGTTTCGCGGCGGCCGCGGCGGCCGAGGAGGAGGCGGAGCGGACGATGCGCGGGGTGACGAAGACCATGATGTGGTTCTTGATCTTGGTGGAGTCGGTGTGGCGGAAGAGGTGGCCGACGATGGGGATGTCGCCGAGGAGTGGCACCTTGTCGAGGGTGCGGGAGTCGCGGTCCTCGACGAGGCCGCCGACGACGGCGGTGCTGCCGGACTCGACGAGCATGCGGGTGAGGACAGAGGTGGTGGCGAGGCGCGGGAGGAAGACGCGCTGCGTGCCGTTGACGCCGCCGGTGATGAGCTCGAACTCGTCGAAGCCGGGCAGGGCGAGCGACGACCCGGTGAGCTGGTTCGTCTGGGGGATGAGCGTCATGACGATGCGGTTCGTGCCGGGGACGACGTGCGGCACGACGAGGAGCTGGAACCCGACCTGGATCGGCGAATTCGGCGCTTCCTTGAGGGAAGACGTCGTCGTGCCGCTCTGGGTGGAGGCGACGTCGACGACGCCCCAGCGGACGGTTTCGCCGACGAAGAGGGTGGCCTCGGCGTCGGAGAGGGCGGTGAGGCTGGGGGCCTGGTCGATGCGGGAGTCCGAGTCCTGCTGGAAGAGACGGAGGGTGGCGGTGATGCCGAAGTCGGTGGCCCAGAAGGCGTCGGAGCCGACGGCGTCCTCGCCGATGCCGAACGGGAGGCGGGAGCGACGGATCGTCGAGTTGGGGCCGGTGAACGGCGTGGATCCGAGAGCGCCGCCGCCGAAGAACGTCGAGCCGCCCGCGTGGTTGGGGAGGAAGACGACGGACGAGCCGACCGAGAGGCCGCGCTGCTTGCCGGAGGAGTAAAGGATGCCGACCTGCGCGAGGTCCGCGTTCGTCGTCGTCACGACCTTGCACTCGAGGTGCACCTGGTACGGCTCGACGTCGAGCCGCTCCACCAGCCGCCGGATCTGGTCCAGCGCCGGGACCGTGTCCGTCACGATGATCGTGTTGGCGTCCTGGATGTACTGCAGCGACCCGATCGCGCGGTCGCCGCGCCGCGTCAGGGCCGACCGCAGCGCGTCCAGCGCCGTGAACTGCTTCACCGGCTCGTCCACGCCCTTGGGGTCCCCGACCAGCGTGTCCGCCTTGATGCGCGGCCGGTACAGGTCCTGCGGCCGCAGGTACCGGAACGCGAACGACCGCGTCTCGAGTTGCTTCTCCAAATTCTCCTGCGCCACGATCCGGACGATCCCCGACGCCTCCGTCACCACCGTGTACCCCGCCGTCTTCACCAGCGCATCCAGCGCGTCGTTCCACGGCACGTCCTGGAACCGCATCGTGATCCGCGTCTTCGCGTCCACCTCCGGCGCGATCACGATGTTTGCGCCCGCCTTGCCGGCGAGCACGTCGATGATCTCGAGAAGCGGCGAATTCTTGAAGTCCGCCGTCACGCGCGGCGGCCGCTCGACCCGCACCAGCCGCTCCGACACGTCCCGCGGCACCGTCTTCGTCCGCCGGCACACCTCCGCCAGCGCCTCGCGCCACGGCACCTCCAGCAGCGTCACCGTCACCTTGTCCTCGATCCCCGCTTCCGCCACCACGTTTACGCCGGTCGTTGCGGTGAGGCGGCGGAGGATTTCAGGCAGGGGCATGTCGCGGACGTCGAGCGACACGGTGGCGTCCTGCGGGCGGAGGTCTTCGGGGCCCGCGCCCAGAACGGTCCCGGTCCCCGCGGGCTCCTCGGCCGCGGCCGACACGAACGAGAGCGCGACCACGGCACCGGCCAGGCGGGAGGCGAGGCGGAAAGTCATGTCGTGGCTCCGATGGTCTGCGGGAAGGGCGACATCCTACGTCCTGACGTGCAGGGCATCAATGCGATGAGGGTCATTCGCCGACCCTCATGCGGATCAGCTCGCCGCGGTACTCCACAACGACCGCGTCCTGCAGGATTTCCTTCACGCGGCATCCGTCGACTCCCTCGATCGCGTCGCCCACGGAGTACGAGCGGTCGCCCATCAGGGCCACCGCCGCGCCTCCGCGCACCGTGATCTTCGGGTGCGCTTCCAGCGGCACCCCCGCGATGTCCACGCCGAGGTCGACCGGCACTTCCGTCGGGTTCTTCACGACCATGACGCCGTTGGGGCGGCGGTCGCGCATCCGGTCGAGCCCCTCCAGGCGGATCGCCGCCCGGCGGTCCAGACCGCCGGCCTCGTCCTCGATCGCGCGCACCGTCGCCTGCTCCGGCCGCCCCGCCAGGTCCGGGTCCGACGCCAGCTCGTGCACCGACGCCATCAGCGGCCCGATCTTCGCCAGCGACGCCGCGTCCCCCGCCTCGAATGCCTCGCGGATCTCGCGGAACTGCGCCTTCGCCGTCGACACCGCCGCCAGCGCCGGGTCGTACAGCCGCGCCGCCGCCGCACGGATCTCGTCCAGCCGCTCCGCCGCTCCGGCCTCGCGCAGCCGCGCCGCCGCCGCACGGATCCCCCGCGAATTCTCCGCGAGCGCCTTCTCGCGGTCCGCCTCGGGCAGGGAAGCGGCGGCCCGCATCGCGTCGAGCCGCGCCCGGGCGTCGTCCACGATCGCCCGGATCTCCGCCGCCGACAGCTCGATCGTCGGCGTCGCCCCCTCGCCGATCCTCTTCACTTCCCGCGGCGTCAGCACCGGCCGGAACGGGTCGCGCCGCCCGCCGTGCGCCCACGCGAAGTCCCGGCCGTCCTTCGCCTCCCGCTCCCCGCGCACCCGCTTCATCGTCCACCCGGGCCCCGCCGTCTCCACCGGCAGCCCGCGCCCGTCCACCACGATCGTCGCCGCCACGCCGCTTCCCCCCGCCGGCGACGCCTCGAGCGTCCAGCAGTCCTCCTCCAGGTCCGCCACGCCGCGCGGCCCGCGGCCCTTCACCGTCACCCGCCACCCGTCTTCCCCGATCGAAAGCCCTCCGTCCTCCATCCGCGCCACGAACGCCGAGACGCTCATCTCCATCCCGGGCTTCCATGGGCCGTAGCGGCGGAGAAGGGCCGCCGGCGCGAATCCCGCGGGCCAGCACGCGCGGTCGCGCGTCCACGGCTGCACGCGCTCGACCGCGGGCGCGACCGCCCGGCGCACGAGCTGCCGCCCGTCGAACGCCGACGCGATCTCGATCTCCACCGCGCCGTCCCGCGTCCGCGACAGCCCGCGCAACGGCGCCAGGTCCTGGTCCAGCGTCCATTCCTCCCGCCACCCGCGCGACGTCCCGTCGAACTCGACCGACCCCTCCTCGTAGAACCGCGTCACCGGTTTCCCGTCCTCCGACGCGCTCTCCACCTTCACCCGCGCGTACCCCGCCCACCGCCCGTCCTTCCCGCTCGCCCGGAACCACAGGTCCGCCGACAGCTCCGCGCGCCCCTGCGCCCACCCCGCCGCCGGCAGCAGCAGCACCATCGCCAGGAGTCGCTTCATCGCCCCTCCTCCCGCACGCGCCACACCGTCAGCCGCAGCGCCAGCGTCGCCCCCGTCGTCTCGGGCCGCCGCTCTTCCTCCACCGCCGGCTTCAGCTCGAACTGGTCCACGGTGAGAGCGCGTGGAAGCGTCTCGACCGCGTGAAGGAAACGGCCGAGCGAGGCGAAGTCGCCGCGCGCCTCGACGGACACGGCGATTTCCTCGACGCTCGACGGCTGCGCCGGGGCCGGCGACGGGCGCACGGCCGTCACGAGCACCCCCGCCCGCGCCGCGGCCTCCGTCAGCGCGCGCCGCAGCGCCTCGAGGTCCGCCCCGTCCGACGGAAGCAGCGTCCGGAACTCCGCCTGCCGCGCTTCCAGCCGCGCCTTCTCCTCCTCGATCGCCCCGCGCTGCGCGGCCGCCTTCCGCTCGCGCTGCAGCGCTTCGTCCAGCACGTCCAGCCGGTCGCGCGCCGGGCCGATGCGGGAAGAGCGCAGGTGGACGGAGATCGCCGCGAGCGCCGCCGAGGCGACGAGCGCCACGCCGAGGACCGCGCCGGTGCGGCCGTGCAGCCTCATCGCGATCCCTCCGACGCGGCGCGGTCGCGGAAGAGCCGCACGACGAACGCCTCCGACCAGCCCTCGATCGTGCCGGGGCGCGCCGTCGCCTGCTCCGCGTACCGGTCGTCGTACCGCGTGAAATCGCCGTCGGGCCCCACGAACGCCTTCCGAAGCGCGTCGACAAAGTCCCCGGTCACGTGCCCCATCGGCGCCGCGCCGTCCGGGTCGGCCGACGCTTCGCACGCCAGCTCGAGCGTCGCCTCGGGCCCCCCGGCCGCGGCGCCGATCCGCTGCGACCCGCGCGCCGAGGTCAGCCACACGCGCGCTGCCTGGCCGTCGAGGATCGCGGCGACCCGGTCCAGCCGGCGCGCCCAAGTCCCGCGCCGTGCCCGGTCTACCCGCTCGGCGACCGCCGCCTTGCGCCGGAGCGGCGCCAGCTCCGCCTCGATCCGCACGATCTCCGCCGTCGCCCGCCGCGCCTTCTCCAGCTCCGCGTCCTTCGCCTCGACCTGCTTCCGCAGCGAGTCCGCTTCCTTCGCCGCCCACAGCGCCGTCCCCGCCGACGCCGCCACCAGCACCGCGGCCGCCACCAGCCCGGTCATCCGCGGCAGCGGCTTCGACGCGCGCTTTCTCCGCTCGGCGGGAAGCAGGTTGATCCGGATCATCGGCTCTCGTCCTTCACGCGGCTCGCCAGCCCCACCGCGATCGCCGCCTGCACCGCCGCGCCCTTCAGGTCCGTCGCGTTCACGTCGCCCTGCACCGGCAGCCCCTCCGTCGGGTCCCACCGCGACGGCAGTTTCCCGAACTTCGACTGGATCGCCTCCGCCAGCCCCGGCGTCCCCGCCCCGCCGCCCGTCAGCCAGATCCCCTCGACCGGCCGCTCGAACTGCTGCTCAAAGTGGTCGAACGACAGCTGCACCTCGTGGCAGAGATCCTCCAGCAACGGCACCACCGCCAGCTTCATCTCCTCCACCCGGTCCACCTGCAGCCGCTTCGCCTGCTCCGCCGATTCCGCGTCCGTCCCGAGCGCGCGGCCGATCTCGCCTGTGAAGTCGTTGCCCGCGACGTAGATCTCGCGCGTGAAGTAGTAGCTGGAGAACGGCTTCATGATCGTGAGGCTGGTCTTGAGCGCGCCGATGTCGAGGACCGCGGCGGTGCGCTCGGCCAACGCCGGGCTGGCCATCGCGCGGAGCTCGAACGCGTTGCCGAGCGCAAAGGCGTCGACGTCCACGATCGCCGGCTTCAGGCCGATCTTCTCGAGCAGCGCGACGTGCTCGTCCACCGCGTCGCGGCGCGCGGCGGCGAGCAGCACGCGCATCTCTCCCTGCCCCGCCGCCCCGGGCGCTTCCGCGATCGCCCCGCCCGGCTCCTCGAGGCGCTCCCAATCCACGTACCCGATCTCGGGCTCGAAGGGGAGGTACTTGCTCACCTCGTACTTGAGGCTGTTGGCGAGCTCCGCGTCCGGGACGCGCCGGTGCGAGATGTACCGGACGATCACGTTGCGCCCCGACACCGACGTCGCCACCCGCTTCCCCCGCCACCCCGCCCGCGTCACGATGTCCCGCAGCAGGTCCGGCAACCCCTCGGGCTGCGTGACCTCCGCCCGCGCCCACCCGGTCAGCGCCAGCCCCCCCCTGGACTCCGTCAGCTCGGCTGCCTTGATGAAGCGGGAGCCGATGTCGAGCCCGAGCAGGGATCGCGAGGCCATGGGCGGTCAGCGCTTCTCGAAAATGGCGTTGGCCTTGTTGTAGGACTCGATGTCGCCGATGTCGAACCAGAGCCCGTCGATGACGCAGCCGTAGGTCGGGACCTGCTTGACGAGCCACTGGATGTACCAGCCTGGCTGGTCCTTGTTGTTCCCCGCGGCGAGGTACTTGTCGACCAGCGGGAGGGTGGCTTTCGGGAAGTAGTACAGGCAGATCGAGATCAGGCTCGTCTTCGGCTTCGCCGGCTTCTCCTCGAAGTCCGTGATGCGTTCGTTCGCGTCCAGCGTCACCACCGAGTACTGGCTGATCAGCGGCCCCGCCTCCTTCATGTCCTTCAGGCACACCACCGGCCCGCCCTTCTTCTTCCCGAACGCCACCGCCTTCGCGGCGTCGAATTCGAACAGGTTGTCGCCCGCCACGACGAGCAGGTCGTCGTCGATCTTGCCCTTCCGGATCGAGAACTGGATGTCGCCGACCGCCCCGAGGCGGTTTTCGTTCGTGGTGGTGCCGTCGTCGTGAATCGTCACCGGCACGGGGCCCCGGTATCCGCGGCGCCAATCCTCGAATTGCGCGGCGAAGCGGGAGTTCGTGACGAGCGAGATGCCGTCGAGGCCGGGGACGCTGATGAGGCGGTCGATGATCCATTCGACCATGGGCTTGCGCCCGATCGACAGAAGCGGCTTGGGGCGGTCCTTGGTCAGGGGATAGAGGCGGGTACCGTAGCCGGCGCCGAGGAGAAGGGCCTTCAAGAGGGATCTCCGTGGAAGAGTTGTGCCGGGGAACCCGGCGATCGACGCAATTCTAGGCGCCTGACGGGGATCGGTCAAACGCGGATTGCGGTCGCCGCCGCGCAAAGGGCAAAAAAAAACGGCCGGCGCACTGGCGCCGGCCGTCCGGATGCCTCTTCGTTAGAACTTGATGCCGACCGTCACCTCGCCCTGCACGCGCGCCGAGTTGTCGTTGATGCCACGACCGATGCCGGCCTCGATGATCATCGGCCCGACTCGGGCCCGGAGACCGAGCGACGGCGTCGCCGACAGGTGCCGCGTGTATGTATCGTCCAGGACCACCCGCCACGCGTTGGTCTGCGCCTCGATCTGCCCGATGAGCATCAGGAAGTCGAAGATCTCGAACGTAATCGCCAGCCCGCACGTCGCGAACGGACGGATCTCCGGGTGGTGCGGCGTCGTGTCGGTCGGATGATCGGGCAGCACGTAGAACAGCGTGCCCGTGTTCTCGGTGTAGATCGCGCCGATGTTGCCGTGGAACGAGAAACGCCCCGCCTTCAGCGAGAAGATCAGGTTCGCACCCGCTTCGTACCCCGTCGTGTCGAGCAGGTCGCTCCGCTCGGCCATCGACTTCTTGCCCTTGATGTTGAACGCAAACCCGCTGATCCCGTCCGCGTGACGGTACAGGTTCCACTTCACGTTCAACTCGATCGCCTTCGACCCCACGTGACGCGAGTAGTCGCGGATCACCGCCGTCCGCCCGACGTACCAGAAGATGTCATTGTTATGGAGGTCCGTCAGTTCGCCGAAGGTGTACTTCAGCCCGACTTCCAGCCGGATCGGGAGGCCGAAGCGCAGCCGGGCGATCCCGAGGTTCAGGCGGCCGACCCAGTGCACGTCCTCGTCCTGGTTCGTCTCGTCGAACTGCTGGTTGAACATCTGGCCGCTGAGTTCGAAGTAGAACCGCTTGAAGTCGATCGTCGAGGCGGCTTCCATCGGCCACCGCGTGTTCAGGCTCTGGAACGGCCCGCCGCCTTCGAACGCCAGCGGCGCGCTCCACATCGGGTCGCCGTCCTTGATGAACTCGAAGAACGTCCAGGACTTCTCGGTCAGGCGTTCCTTCGTGTTCGTGCGGGCCTTGTGCTCGCCCTCCGTCGCCTTGTCGAACTCGTCCGAGTAGTCGTCCTCGTAGGCGTCCCGGTCCCCGATCGCGTACGACGCGGGATCAAGCGACTTCCCGCCGTCCGCCCACACCGGCGTCGACAGCACGCCCACCGCCACTGCGGCGAAGACTTTTCTCAGCACGCTACCCTCCTTGGCTGAATCGCAGGACCGTTCGGCGACCCCCCGGGCTTGCCCGGAGAAACGCCACCCCCGGCGGACGGCGACGGATGACACCCGGCCTTCGCCGGGACTTTCCCCTCTTGCGACACCCCCGCGAACACGCCAGAGCGCCGCGAATAAGGCGTGCGTTGTAGCCGCGGGGTGGGGGAGAGGTCAAACAAAATGTCGGATGTTTCGGGCCCCCAAACCTGCCTTCATTAACAAACCCGGCCCGGGAAGAGGTTGAATCCTCCCGGGCCGGGGTGGTCGACGGATCCGGATGCCTCAGCTTCGCCTGACGCCCGCCGTGACGATCCCCAGGATCAGCAGCGCGACCGCCAACCCCGCCAGCGGCGACGAGGCCGCGGCCCCGGCCGGCCGGAGGAATCCCCGGACGAGCGGCGCCTGCGCCGCCGCGGCCGTCGAAAGCGGCGCCCCCGCCGTGGCGTACCAGCGGCTGAAGATCCGCCCCGGCGCCAGCGTCTCCAGAAGCCCTTCCCGGACCCCGGCGATGGACGCGACCTCGGGGGTCACTCCGCCGAACGCGGCCGTGGCGACGTAGCAGCGGTGCCCATGGTGCGTGGAACCGTGACGGACGCCGAATTCGAAGTCGTCGCCGATCCGGAACGACTGGGGGACGCTGAACGGCCCCGTGAACCCCGAGGCGTCGGTGAACTGGATCCGCCAGTAGTGCACGGTGTCCCGCTGCAGGCTCACATTGATCGTAAGGTCCGGACAGCGGGCATCCTTGGGAAGCGGCGGGGAGATCCCGACGGTCCCGGAGTCGAAGAGGAGGGTCGCGAAGGTCAGGTCATCGGTCACCTGGAACCGCAGGCCGATGGCGGAGTCGACCGTATTGGGATCGCGATAGAGGGCGCTGAACGCGGGGGTCTGGTCGACGACCGGGTCCACGAACCCGGCGTCCCCGGACTGAGCGCCATCCGGGCTCTCGTTGACGAACAGGGAGTCCGGCGCGTCCGGCGGCAGTGCGGCTTCGATGGTGAAGAACGTGTCGGCGGAAAGAGGTGAGAGCAGGAAAGCTCCGTCGACGGCCAGCACATGCCAGTGATACGTGCCCGGGGGAAGTCCCGCGAGGATCGTGTCGCGCGAGTCGTCCGTCGTGTTGCTGTAGACGGACAGACTGGCGGCATCCAGGACTTCGACCAGGTAGACCCAGATGGCCCCGGTACCGCAATCCGTCGAATCCACCGAGTCCGTCCAATCCAGGTTGACGGGGACGCCGACGCCGCCCGCGACGATCGAGCCGTCCAGGGGGAGGAGGTTCGAGGGCGTCGAGGGAACGAGGCTGTCGCTGCACACCTGCAGGTTGTCGATGAAGATCCCGTTGTAGGCGTCGTTCGCGCCGTCACACGCGAACCTGAAGTCGAGCTGGATCGTTGTCGTGGTCGGATCAAGGGTCCCGGCGGAGATCACTTCGAACCCAACGCGCCGAAAGGTCCCCATCGGCCCGGAATGCAGCGTGTAGAAAAACAGCGGGGGGACGGCGGTGTTATCCCCGAAGTCGTAGACGTTGGAGTTCCCGAATTCGTCAGTGATCGTCATCGTGAAATAGTCGAGAAACGGGTCCTGGGTCAGGTAGAAATCCGTCTCCATGTTCAAGTCAAAGGAGACCATCACGGACCCGCCCAGCGCGCTCACGTCGATAACCGGGCTCGTCGCGGTCCCCTTGTTCGCTCCCTTCGCGATGTCTTCTTCGTAATTGATCCCGTCGTTGTAGTTCAGGGAGCCCGCGCTTCCCCCGGCCGTCGGCCCGTCCACACCCGAGCCGCCCAGTCCGTTGCCGATCCGGACGATCCCCGGGTCCCCATCCACAGCCCAGCCGACACCCTCGGCGCTCGAATTGCTGATCGTCCAGCCGGCGGGAAGCCCGCTGTCGAAATTCTCGGTGTACGGGGCGACGACCTGCGCCGACGCCATGGCGGTCATCAGCAGCAGGACAGCAAGGGCCAGCCTCATGGACGGTCTCCTTTGTCGAACCCGACAGCGGGTGGAATGACTCCGGATCAAGTGCGAGAACCCGGAATTCAACCCTCGCCGCCGCCGGAAATCAATCCGCATCTATCCCTTCGCACCCCGTCACCCCCCGGTTCCCGTACGGTCCGTTCCTCACCATCACCACCGGGTCCGCCGGGTCCTCCACCACCTCCGGGTACTCGTGCACCGTCCCCTTGAAGTTCCGCAGCACCAGCTTCCCGTCCGCCCATTTCTCGACGTAGTTCGGCACCATCGGGATCTTGCCGCCGCCGCCCGGGGCGTCGATCACGTAGTGCGGGATCGCGATGCCGCTGATCCAGCCGCGCAGCCCCCGCATGATCTCCAGCCCCTTCTCCACCGTCGTCCGGAAATGGTTCGTCCCCTTCGTGATGTCGGCCTGGTAGAGGTAGTACGGCCGGCACCGCGCCGCCAGCAGCCCCTTGAACAGCTTCGCCAGCGCCGGCACGTTGTCGTTCACGTCCTTCAACAGCACCGTCTGGTTCATCATCGGGAAACCCGCGTCCGCCATCCTGTTCAGGCACGACACCGCCTCCAGCGTCAGCTCGTCCGGATGGTCGAAATGCACCATCATCCAGATCGGGTGGAACTTCTTCAGCCGGTCCAGCAGCTCCGGCGTGACTCTCTGGGGAAGGGCGCTCGGGATCCGCGTGCCGATCCGGATCACCTCGACGTGCGGGATCGCGCGCAGGTTGGAAATGATCTCCACCAGCGGGTCGTCCTTCAGCATCAGCGGGTCGCCGCCCGACAACACCACGTCCCGGATCTCCGGGTGCGCCCGGATGTAGTCGTACGCCTTCTTCAGCTGATCCTTCGAGATGCTCTCAGGGTCGCTGACCTTGCGCTTCCTCGTGCAGTACC
The DNA here is from genome assembly GCA_964590435.1 of uncultured Planctomycetia bacterium. Classification (GTDB taxonomy): domain Bacteria; phylum Planctomycetota; class MHYJ01; order WSZJ01; family WSZJ01; genus WSZJ01. Next base: position 32,819 of record CAZPWT010000019.1, on the reverse strand, counting down.
GGCAGTAGAACGCGCACTGGTGGGCCACATAGAACAGGACCCGGTCGGGATAGCGGTGCACGAGCCCGGGGACCGGGCTCATCTTTTCCTCCGCCAGCGGGTCGTCAAACCCGAACTGGTCGTCCAGCTCCCGCTCGTCCGGCGCCACCTGTTTCATCAGGTGCTCCGGGCTCCCTTTCGACTTCATCAGGTCCAGCCAGTACTTGTTCACCCGAAGCTGGAACACGTCGTCCACCCTCTTCGCCACGAGCGGATCCTGCTCCGGGAATTCCTCGCACCACTGCTTCGCGTTGTTCACGCCTTCCGCGAGAAGTCGCTGCCAGTCTTCCACGACGCGCTCCTAATAAGAGAAGTACTTTCCGAGCACGATTTTGTCGTCCCCGGCGGTGTAGTAGTCGCGGAGCCGCACGAGCACTTCGTAGTTGAGGGCCCGGTAGAAGGCGAGCGTGCCTTCGTACCCGGCCCGCGAGGAGGTTTCGACGAGAAGCGATCTTCCGCGCGCCTCGCGAACTTTTTCCTCGCAGTGCTCCACGAGCATCCTTCCGATCCCGCGACCGCGGCCCCGGGGGTCCACCGCGACCCAGTACAGATCCCAGGTGCCGTCGCTCAGGCTGGCCAGTCCCCAGCACGCGTAGCCGAGGACGTTCCCGTCCTCCTCGGCCACGACGAATTCGTAGTCCTTCTGCCCGGGCCGCAGCCCGGCCTCGATCACCTCGACCCCGACGGCGACTTCCGCTTCGCTGAAATTTCCCGCGTCGCGCAGAAGCCGCCCGAGGACGGGGGCGTCAGCGGGCTGCAGGGCGCGAAGGGCGAGCATGGACAGCACGGGGGCTCCTCCGCCAGGCCCAGAGGGCGAGGCGTTCGACCAGTCCCTCCCACGTCCAGCCGTGGGCCCGCGCGCTGCGGGCGAGGCCGGCGTCGGGGGAGAGGTCGGGGTTGGGGTTGACTTCGAGGATGAACGGTTTTCCGTTGGAGTCGGTGCGAAGGTCGACGCGGGCCACGTCGCGGCAGCCGCAAAGGCGGAACGCGCGGAGCGCGAGGCGGCGGAGGCGCGCGGCGGAAGGGCCGTCGATCGGCGCGGGGCAGAGCGGCACCGTTGCGCGGTACTCGACCGAGTCGGGGACCCACTTGGCGTCGTAGGAGACGAACCGCGGCTTGCCGGCGGGCATGGTCGAGAAGTCGATCTCGCTGATCGGAAGCGCGAGCGGGCGCGGGCCGACGATGGCGAGATTGAACTCGCGCCCCTCGAGGTACTCCTCGACGAGCGCAGGCTGGCGGTACGTCTCCGTGATGAACGCGACCTGCTCGCGCAGCTGCGCCTCGTCGCGCACGATCGACCGGTCGGTCAGCCCGAGCGAGGCATCCTCCCGGAGGCACTTCACGATCAGCGGGAACCGGAGGCCGTCCGCCGGCCCCGGCGCGCTCATGACGCGCCCCGCGGGGACGGGAAGCCCCCACGAGCGGAGAAGTTCCTTGGCGCGCTCCTTGTCGAGCGCCAGGTCAATCGCCTTGGCGGGACACCCGGTGAACGGCACGCCGGTCGCCTCGAGCGCCCGCGCCACCGCTCCCTCCGCCTCCGAATCGCTCTCGATCCCCTCGACCAGGTTGAACACCACGTCCGGCGCCGCACGCCGCACCAGCTTCCCGATCGCACCCGTATTCTCGACCGGCAGCAGCACGACCTCGTACCCCCGCTCCCCCAGCGCGCGGTTCACCAGCTCCACCGTCCCCCGGATGTCGTCGTGCGTCGGCGCTTCACCCGGATGCGACGTCAGGGTGGCATCGAACGCGAGCGCGATCCGCCGCGGGTTCACAGGGGCTCCGCTATCTCAGGGAGAAGTGGGCCGGGGGAGAAACGGTGCCGCCCCCGGCAGCAATGCCGAGGCGCGCGCGCGCCGAGTCGAGGATGCGCCGGACCATCGCGTTGTAAGACAACCCTGCCGCCCGTGCCGCTTTGGGGAAGCACGAGTTCTGTTCGGGCTGCGGGAGGATGCCGGGAAGGGGGTTGACCTCGATCACCTGGGGGTGACCGGAGGCGTCGCACCGGACGTCGATGCGGGCCCAATCCCGGATTCGCAGCGCGTCCCACGCGCGCAGGCACACCGACTCGATATCGAGTTCGAGGTCGGCGTCCACCGTCGCGGGGCAGCTGAAAATCTCCAGCGGTTTGTCGCTCGTGTCCCACACCCATTTGGCCTCGTACGAGTAAATCGGGTGGGCGCCGGGCGGCAGGGAGTCGAAGCGGATCTCGACGATCGGCAAGACGCGCAGGTCGTCGCCGTTGCCGATGAGCGCGACGGTGAACTCGCGCCCGGGGAGGAACTCCTCGACGATCGCGGGCTCGCGGTAGAGCGAGAGGACGCGGGCGACCTCGCGGCCGAGCTCCTCGTCGTTGCGCACGACGGAGGAATTCACGATGCCCTTGGAGGATCCCTCCGAGAGCGGCTTGACGACGAGGGGGAACTTGAGAAGCGGCTTGCCGGGGGAGGGAAGCGCGCCCTTGCCCGGGGTGATGCGGACGACGTCGTCCGGGGTCTCGACGACGCGAAACTGCGGGGTGGGGATGCCGTGCGCGCTGAGAACTTCCTTGGTGCGCGCCTTGTCGAGGCAGAGCGCGAGGGTGACCGGGTCGCTTCCCGTGTAGGGGATCTGCAGCAACTCGAGGATCGCGGGGATCTGGGCTTCGCGCGCGGCGCCGCAGGTGCCCTCGGCGACGTTGAAGACGAGGTCGGGGCGGAGGGCGCGGAGTTTCTCGTAGGCGTCCTCGTCGGCCTCGATCATGGAGACGTCGTGGAATTCGGCGAGGGCGCCGCGGATGGCGTCGACGGTTTCGAAGTCGTCGCACTCCGCGTAGAAGTCGGGAGGCAGCGACGAGGGGTCGGCGCTGGGTGGAGTGTCCTTCTTGAGGTTATAGACTAAGGCGACCTTCATCGCCGATCCCCCTGATCCGATGAGACGAGCCTGATGAATGTTAGGGAGCTGTTCCCGGAGCTCCCCCCGGCTACCCCCAACATTTTGGGGGCATGCCGTCGCGCGTCACATGGCCTAGTATAGCGTGCGATTCCGCACGATCAAGGGGCGCTGCTTAAATTTCCCCTAACCGGTCGCCCGCCAAGCCCCATTTCTTGCGGGTTCCAGGGCGATCGCTCTTCGTGACCCGGTTTTGTTTTTGACATCCCGGTTTTTATTTCGAAGCGACAGAAATAAAAACATCGACAATCTCCTGCCCCGGCTTCCGCGCTCCCGATATCCTCCACGGCTTCCCATGCCCCCCGACTCCCCTGGCCTCCGCCCATGAGCACCATCCTCCTCGCCTGGGAACTCGGCGGCGGACTCGGCCACGTCCGCCCCCTCCTCGCCGTCGCGCGCGCCCTCGCCGCCCATGGCCACACCCCAGTCTTCGCCATCCGCGAATTGCCCGACACATGGCCCCTCCTTCGCGAATCGGGCTTCCCCGTGTTCCAGGCTCCCCTCAGGTTCGGCGCTCCCCGCCTCTCCGAAGAACCGTTCAAGTGCCACTCCTTCGCCGATATCCTCTCCATCACCGGCTGGAGCGATCCCAATGAACTCGAGCCCCTTCTCCGCGCCTGGGACGCCCTCATCGATCGCCTGCGCCCCTCCCTCGCGATCGCCGACCATGCCCCGGCGCTGACCCTCGCCGCCCGCGGCGCCTTCCCCGTCATCCAGGCCGGCACCGGCTTCTGCACCCCACCCTCGGACCTCCCCGCCTTCCCCGCACTTCAACCCACAGGCCACGACATCGTGCCCCTCCCGACCCTCCTCGCCTCGATCGCGGAGGTCCAGCGCCGCCGCGGCCGCCCCGCCCCGCCCACCGTCCCCGCCGTCTTCGACGCAGGTCCGGAAATCGTCACGGGGCTCCCCGAGTTCGACCCCTACCGGTCCTTCCGCGAGACTCCCGCCGTCGGCCCCCTCGATGACCTCCCCGGCCCCTCCCCCCTTCCCGCAAAGCCGCGATGGTTCGCGTATCTTGCGGGAGAAGCGGGGCCCGCGGAGGACCTGCTGGGCGCGCTGGTCGCCACGGGCATCGGCGGCGAGGCCTACATCCGGGGGCTCGATCTCCCGAGCCGTGCGAAGCTGCGCCGCGCAGGCATCCCGGTGCTCGACGCACCGGCCGCCATCGGTGACGTGCTCGCCCGGTCGTCGGTCATCGTTCACCACGGCGGGGCGGGACTCGGGGGCACCGCCCTCGCAGCCGGGCGCCCCCAGCTCCTCGTCCCCCTTCACCTTGAACAGGGTCTCTCCGCAGATTGGCTCGCCGAATCGGGGGTCGCCCTGGTCCTTCGCGACGGCGGCGATCCGGGGGCATTGCTGAAGCGGCTCTTCGGGGAGCCGGCGTTTGCAGCGGCCGCGGCCCGCTCCGCGGCGCGTATCCAGGCCGCGGGTCCCTGGCGCGGGCTGGAAACCGTCGTGAAGGGCTGCCTTTCGACGCTCGCGGGGGAGCGGCGGCCATGAGCACCGTCCTGATGGGTTGGGAATTCGGCGCCGGCCACGGGCACGTCCAGACCCTCATGCCCGTTGCGCGCGCGTTGGCCGCGCGAGGACACCAGCCGGTGTTCGCGGTGCGGGACGTCGTCGAGTCGTGGCCGGTCCTGCGGAAGGAAAATTTCCCGGTGTTTCCCGCCCCTTTCTGGCCCTCCCGCATGGGCCGGCACGGCGAGGCCTTCCTGGCACGCACTTACGGGGACATCCTGACGTTCCTCGGCTGGAGCGAACCCGACGAGCTCGAAGCGATGATCCGTGGCTGGGACGCCCTGATTGACCTGGTTCGCCCGGACCTGGTCGTGATCGACAGTGCTCCGGGGCTCGCTTTGGCCACGTGGAAGCGCATCCCGACGGTCGGAGTCGGGACGGGATTCAGCAATCCTCCCGCCCAACTCCGGCAATACCCCGACCTGGACCCGGATGCTCCCGCGCTTCGACCGGATTCCGACATCCTGGCGTCCGTTGCGGAGGTCCAGCGCCGCCGCCGCCGGCCCGCGCCGGACACCCTCGCCGCCACGCTGGCCCATGGCCCGCGCTGGGTGACGACCTTCCCGGAGCTGGACATCTACCGCGCCGTGCGCTCCGAAATGGCGGTCGGGCCCATGTCCGCCCCACCCGCCCCGCTTCCGCGCCCTCCGGCACCCCGATGGTTCGGGTACTTCACGGCCCAGAGATCCGATCTCGAGCGGATCCTGCGGGACTTCGCCGCGAGCGGAATCCCCGGGGACGCGTACGTCCGGGGCGCTTCATCTCAGCAGGTCCAGCACCTGCGCGCGGCCGGCCTGGAGATCCATGCGCAGCCGGTTCCGATCGGGGAAGCGCTGGCTCGGGCGGCGGTGGTGGCGCACTCCGGCGGGATCGGGCTGACGGCCAACGCCCTGGCGGCCGGTCGACCGCAACTGCTTTTTCCCGAGCACCTGGAGCAGCGCCTGACGGCGAAGGTGCTCGCGGGGCTCGGAGTCGGACTCACCGTCCGGGGGTCGGATGCTCCCGGCGCGGCCCTGCGACGCATCCTCAAGGGGGAGCTCTTCGCGCTGGATGCCGAGGAGCGCGGAGCGAGCATCGCCGGGAGGGGGCCGTGGCGGGGGCTGGAAACGGTCGTGCAGTCGTGCTTGGGGGCGATTTGAGTCGGCGCATCCCGCTTTTCGAAATTTCGCTTGATCTGCCCTTGGTCTGCCGATAACGTCAACACCTTCCCTGTCCAAAAACCTTCAGAAAGGAGTCCCCATGGGCAAGTTCATCCTGGCCAGCGTGCTCGCGCTGGCGCTGGTTCCGGCCACGATCGCCGGGGCCGCGCTGCCGCCCGCGCTGCAGAAGATCGAGAGCGGCTACTACGCGCAGCTTCAGCGCCTCTATCGCGACTACGGCACGTCCTGCTCGAGCGACCTCAATGAGAGGGATCGCGCGGCCTTCGAACTTCGCATCGACCAGCTCAATTCGCGCCGCATGGTCGACTACCGCCGGTACAACGCTTTCCCCAGCAACTACCCGTACTGCACGTACGGTTACGGCGGCCCGGCGTAGTCCTCTCGTTCCTCCCGTTGGTCTAATAAAGAGCCGCGATCACCTTCGGGTGATCGCGGCTCTCTCCTTTTGCGGGACGATCGGCGGGCAGGCTGTCTTGGCTATTTCGGCGCCTCCGGAGTCTTCGGCTGCTTCGCGGCCCACTCCTTCCACGCCTTCTTCGTCTCTTCCTTCTTCTTCTCCTCGTCCCAGGCGCCCTTCGACTCACCCGCGATCCGCTCCAGAGCCATGATTGCGAACTGGTCGTAGCTCCACCCGTGAAGCGTCTCGGGGGCCGGCGAGTCGAGCATGGTCACGATTTCGGCGATGGCGGCCTGGCTGCGGATCTTGCCGAGCGCCTCGCAGGCGGCCGCGGGGAGAAGGCCTCCCCGGAACGTCTCCTTGACCTCGCGCGCCTTCAGGATTTCGAGGAGCTTGCCCTCGGCTTTCTTCACGCGCAAGTTGCCCAGGGCGCGCGCGGCCTCGTACTTGAGGTTCAGGTCCTTCGAATCGAGGGCGGCGATCAGCTTGTCCGCGACGGAGGCATCCGCCAGCTTTCCGAGGGCGCGGGCGGCCGCGGCGGCCACGGGTTCCCCCGTCCGCTCCTCCACAAGGTCTTCCAGGAGCGCCGCGACGTCCGCGGCTGCCGACGGGTCGTGAATGTCCCCTAGCAGCTCGCAGGCAAAGAAGCGCTTCGACGCTTTCGCGTCCTTCAGCGCCGCGCGAAGGGCCGGGACGCACGGGCGCCCGATTTCGCGGATCTCGTCCTGCGCCGGGATAGCTGCGGCGGGATCCTCGGAAATCGCCCGGTCAAGCAGGGCGGCCGTTTCCTTGTCCCAGTCCACGGGGGCGGGTTCCTGGGCGATGCAGGAAATCGAGGCAAGGGCCAGGATGGCGATCGTTGTCGTGCGCATGGTCAGGGTCTCCAGGTCGCGAATGCAGGGCCGAATAATGTAAGGGGGCGGAAGTCTAAGAGTGGGGCTGGGTGATGTCAAACCGGAAGCGCGGCGGAGTTCCAAGGAATCGGTTGCAGCGAACTTCCGCGGGCGATAGCGTCGGGCGTCCGGCATTCTCCACACTACCCACAGGGTGACATGAAAGACCGCTTCAACCTCGCATTCCCGTCCCTGCTGCTGGTCGCCGTCGCGGTCTTTCACTTTTCGCGCGCGAGGGAGGTGCAGCAATCTGGGTGGCGTGGGGGGGGCTTCGCGGACTTCTCCGCGACGGACTCGCCCGGATCCCGTTTCGTTCGATGCGTGATGACGGGGTCCACGGGGGAGTGCCGGGTGGCCATCCCGGCGCAGTTTCATGCGGAGGCGGAGAGGTGCCTGGTGGCGCCGACGGAGGAGAACCTCATCGGGCTGGCGGGCGAGGTCATGGCGCTGAGGTGGACGAAGGACGAAGGAGCAGGGCGAGGGCAAGCGCCGGGGTACCGCCCCGTGGATCCGAACGAGCCGCCGCCGCCGGCCGAGGCGATGCTGGAGGTGACGAAGATCCGGATCGAGGTGTGGAGGAGGAAGCTCAGCGCCGACGGGAACCGGCTTGAAGCGGTGCTGATCCGCGCGTTCGAGGCGCAGCCATGAGCTTGCGCGACGGCATGGCGGCGCGCGCGGCGGCGGCGCGGGAATTCTGGAAGCAGGCGCTCGACGTGGATCCGCTGGAGGCGGCCGGGGTGCTGACCGCCGCCTACTTCCTCGTGCACGGCGGCGGCATCTGGTACCTGGCCCTGCCCCTTGCCGTGATCGGCATCGCGGGGCTCCTGCTCCGCCCGCTGCTCGCGAACTCCTCCTACTGGCTGGCGATGTCGGCGTTCGCGGCGTTCGCGTGTTTCCGGAACTGGCACCTGGTCGAAAACGACATGTTCCTGGCGACCTACTGGGCCATCGCGCTTCACTGCAGCCTGCTGACGCGGACGCCCCGCGAAACGGCTGGCTCGCAGGCCCGGTGGCTGACGGTCCTGTTCATGGCGATCGGGGGTGCATGGAAGTTCAGCTCGCCGGATTACCTCAACGGGACCTTCTTCAAGGCTGCGCTCCTGACGGACGGGCGCCTCGCGGGACTCTCCCGCGTCCTGGCCGGCGTTTCCGCCTCTAGCCAGCACATGAACGGCGTGCGGATTGCCGAGCTGGGGGCGTTCGATGCCACGGCCGTGGCCGTGCCGATCCTGGGCGGCGCCAGGCTGGCGCTGGCGGCGGGGCTCCTGACCTGGGGAACACTCGCCCTCCAGGCCCTCGTAACCCTCGTGTTCGTGGCACCGCCGCGCCCCTTCCTGGCTCGCCTGAAGATCCCGCTGCTGCTGGCCCTCGTTCTCACGGTGACCGCTCTCTCGAAAACGGCCGGTTTCGGCTGGATCCTGCTGGCGATGGGCGTCGCGCATACGTCCACGGACGACCGTCGTGGAAGGGGCATGTGCTACGCCGGCTTCCTGCTCATCCATGCCGTCCTCATCCCTTTCCGGGTACAGTGAGGTCCCGGATGAAGCTCTTCCTCGCCTCCCTCGCCCTTTCCGCCGTGTCCCTCGCCGTCGCGGGATTCGCGTTGTACGCCTCCCGCCGCCCCGTGCCGCAGGGCGCCCCGGCCGATGAGTCCGCGTCGCGTCCCCCCGTTCCCGGGACGGGCAGTTCCTTTCCTGCCAACCCTCCTCCTGCCATCGGGACGTCGCCCGCTCCCGTCGACCGCGCGCTCCTGGAGCGGCTCGACCGGCTCGATGAGCGAATCGCGGCGCTCGAAAAGAAGAAATCGTCGGGCGGGCCGGACCCGGAGGAAGAAGCGCTCGGGAAGAAGGAACTCGAGGCGATGGTCCTGGACGGGACGAAGACGCCGGTGCAGAGAGTCTCCGCGCTCAAGAAACTCCGGCGCCATTCCCCGGCGTGCCGGACCATCGAGGTCGTGCGATCGATGCTGGACCTCCTTCGCGTCTGCGAGGATGCCACGGCGAGGATGGAAATCTGCCGGCAGCTCGCCGGCGTCGATTACCCCGAGGTTGTCGGGGAAATGCTGACCCGCCTTCGCAACGACACCGACGACCGCACCCGCGCCGAGGCCGCAGGGGTCCTCGAGTCCTTCATCGACGAACCGGGAGTGCTGCAGGCGCTGGAGACCGCGAAGGAAAGCGATCCCTCCGAGCGGGTTCGCGCTTCTGCCCAGGACGTTCTCGAATACACCGGGGCGCACAGGCGCTGAAATCCGTCCCCGGGGCATTGCCACCCCGCGAGAACCATCCTAAGATCCCGCGCATGCGAAAGCCCCTGATCGGAATCGCCGGCCTCGTCCTCCTCGCCGGCGCCGTCACCGCTGGAATCTTCTCCTTCCGCGGCGGGCTCGAGGGCAAGCCCCAGATAACGGGAAAACTGTCCAGCCGCGCCGTCGAGGTCGAAGGCAGGTGCAAGGAAGCGTTTGCTTCGTGGAAGGCGAACCAGGCTCAATTCTCCCAGAAGAAGGAGTTCCCCAAGCTGGGGCACCTGAACGAGACCTTCACGAACCTCCACACCGAGGCCAAGGGCCTCACCGGGGACACCCCCGCCGAGAAGGCCGCGATGCCCCACCTGGTCACCTCCCTGGAGCTCTCCCAGAAGGTGGCATCGACCTTCATCATGTTCCAGGTGAACGAGTCCCTGGTGAAGCCCGAGAACTGGGCGAAAGCCAAGCAGGAGGCAGACCAGGCGAATGCGGAGTGGGAGAAGTGGCTGGAAATGACGAAGACGCTCTCGAGGTAGCGACGCTGGCGGGCGAGCGCGCCACGTCAGTCCACGAGGCGCGGTCGCGGGGCCCGTGCGACGTCCACCGCCACGACCGGCCCGCGTTCGCACTATCCCCGATCGGCAGCCCGCTCCAAATCCTCGTTGACCTCGCCCTCCGTCTTTCCCGTATGATGAGGGCCGCCCGGGGGGGCGTTTGGAGTCCTGCCATGAACCGTCTCGCCTCCGTCTTCATCATCGGCCTCACCCTCGCTCTTCCCGCACTCGCCGACATCCTGCAGAAAAAGAGCGGGACGTTCGTCGAGGGGAAGATCCTCGAGGTCACGGAAAAGGGCGTCCGCATCCAGCTCCTCGAGGGCGGGGAAGCGACGATTTCGTTCGACGACCTGGACCCGTTCACGGTGTACAAGATCCGGGACAAGCGCGTTCGCGACGCGGGCGACGACCCCGGCGCGCGCTTCGCGCTCGGCCGCTACGCGATGGAGAACGGGCTGTACGACGTCGGGCGCGGGGACCTGGATTCGGCGGTCAAGCGCGACCCGAGCCTGAAGGACCAGGCGGAGAAGGTCGTCGCGGACGTGGAGGAGAAGGACAGCGGCAAGCTCTACGAGGAAGGCGCGGCGGCGATGAAGGCCGGCGACTTTTCGGGGGCGCTGATGAAGTTCCAGACGCTGGTGGATTTCTTCCCGACCTCAAAGTTCGTCGAGGAGGCGAGGAAGTCGCTCGCGGCGGCGACGGCGGAGATCGAGAAGGAGAACGCGAAGAAGAAGGAGCTGCTGGACGCGCTCACGAAGAAGAAGGGCGACGCGAAGGCGGCGAAGGTGGAGGAGGGCGTCAAGGGGAAGCTGGACGCTGCGATCAAGGCGTACGACGACGCGCGCAAGCTGAACGGCGACGGGCTCGAGGCGGAGGGGAACACGAGCGTCTCGAAGGCCGACAAGAACTGGCGCGCGGCGGAGGCGGCCCTGTTCAGCTGCAAGGACCTGGTCATCGAGGTCGCGAGCGGGACGAAGGACGTGGACGTGCTCGCCGCGGCGAAGAAACTGGACGCGGACTGCGACGGGCTGCTGGTCGTCATCTACGGCAACCTTGGCCACCTCTGGGCCGTGGAGCGGTACTACAAGGAAGCAACGAAGTGGCTCAACCGGGCGCTCGCGCTGGACCCGACGAACCACTTTGCGACCGAAGTCAAGCTGCTCGTGGCCGCGCAGCAGATCCGGCGCTCGTATTCGCCGGAGCGCGACCGGTAATCAGGTACGGGAGACGGGAACAGCGGCATACAAGGTAGAAGGGGGCCCCCGGGGTCCCCTTCAACTGTTTCAGGGGAGGGTGTCTAACTTGATCAGGATTCGGAACTTCGCGGCTGTGCTCCTGCTTGCGGCGGCTTCGGCCCGCGCGGGAGACGTGAAGGTCGTGCTGCAGCACCAGACGACGGCGGGGCCGTCGGTTTCCGTCACGATGATGCCGGGGACGGACTGGCTGGATGCGCCGGCGGAGAAGCTGGTGAAGGTGCCGAAGTTCAAGGGGACGCCGAAGTGGGGTGAGATCGTGCTGGAGGCGGGGACGGACAAGTCTTTCGCGGTGGTGCTGGACGATGCGGCGGCGGGGGAGGACCTGTTCTACGTCGACGCGAACAACAACGAGGACCTGACGGACGACGGGGAGCCGGCGAAGCCGTACTCGAAGGAGGCCACGTCCTTCGGGAAGTACTGGAAGCTCGCGGTGGAGCACGGCAAGAAGGTGAGCGAGTACCAGATGTACGTCTACACGTATGAGGCGAACAAGAAGGGTTTTTCGGCATATCGCGGGATGGACTGGTTCGAGGGGACGGCGACGCTCGCGGGGCGGGAGCTGAAGTTCGCGATCGTGGACATGAACTCGAACGGGCGCTTTGACGACCTCGAGAAGCTCGCGCTCTGCATCGACTACAACGCGGACGGCAAGTACGACGGCGAGCAGGACTCCAACGAGCGGTACGACGGCGACCAGCCCTTCGCGTTCGCGGACAAGGGGTGGGTGCTGAAGTCGGTGAGCGAGGCGGGGGACGAGGCGGTGATCGCGGAGCACACCGAGGCGGTGGCGATGCGGCCGCCGCTGGGCGCCGGGGCGCCTGCGCCGGAGTTCACGGGGACGGACAAGGACGGGAACGAGGTGTCGCTCGCGTCGTTGATGGGCAAGGTCGTGCTCATCCAGTTCTGGTCCATGGCGTCCGGCGACCAGGCGCTCGCGCTCGACCAGCACAAGAAGATCTACGACGCGTACAAGGACAAGGGGTACACGATCCTCGGCGTCAACCTCGACGCCGACAAGGAGAAGGCGCAGGAGTTCGCGGCGACGCACGAGATGAACTGGCCGATCGTCTACGACGGCCAGATGATGGAAGGCGAGATCGCGAAGCAGTTCCGGCTGTGGACGTATCCGCGGCTCTACCTCGTCGACGCGGACGGCGTGATCCGCGACAACAGCATCTACATCGGCAACGTCGAGAAGGCCGTGGGCGAGATGCTGTCCGACGCCGACGCGGAGCCGCTGGTCCCCGCCAAGCCGGCGGACCTCGCCGGGTTCATGCCCAAGGTGGAGAAGGGCGACTGGTGGCTCGTCTTTCACCAGCGCCGCGCCGACTACGACGGCGGCGAGTTCCTCCTCTATATGGTGATGGAGGCCTCCGCCGAGCGGCTGGGGCTGATCGTGAGCTCGACGTCCGGCTGGTCGTACGCGCTCGGCGTCGACCGCGCGTCGTGGAACCTCGTGACCGTCAACCCGACCTACACCGACTGGGACCAGAAGGCCGAGAAGATCCGCATCGCTCCCGAGAAAGACCGTCGCGTCGACCTCCAGGGGGCGCCGGCGATCGCGATGCTCCGCCAGTTCCCCAACTTCGACGTCCTCTTCCACGCCTTCCCCGGCGCCGCTTCCGGCACCCTCACCTGCATGATCGAGCAGCCCGCGGGGCAGACCACGACGGAGACGGCGCCGCTCGAGTGCTCGGCGTTCATCGACGCGAACGGACGGCTGGTCGGCAAGTACAAGGCGTCGCTGAACAAGCAGGTGCTGCGCATCAAGCAGACGTGGGAGCAGGGGCTGCCCTTCCCTCGCCGCGTCACTTACTCGAACTCGATCTCCGGCGCGCGCGGCGTGCTCATCCTCTGCCGCGCGGGCAAGAAAGTCGGGCTGGCGTTCCCCGCCGTGCCGGACGCCCGCCGGATCGTCGGCATGGACAGCTCGATCGACGACCCCCCGGTCTCCCGCTGCCCCTCGCGGAACTTCATCGGCGAGGACGCCGTCGCCGCCGCGTGCGCGAAGCTGGCGCCCGGCAAGCCGACGCAGACGCTCGACCTGCGCGGGGAGGGCTACTGGAAGCGCGGGGACATCATGAAGGTGTACTGGCAGGTGCGGTCGATTCCGAAGGTGCTCTCGGGGCCGAAGCCGACGCAGTCGGAGAAGATGGTGGAGATCCCGGTGAGCGGGATCTTCATCCTCGAGTGCGTCGACATGCGCCGCGTGGGGGACGAGGACCTGGTCTTCGTGCAGGCGTACGGCGAGGACACCCGGATGTACTCGTACGACACGAACTACGCGGGGATGCAGGGGCAGCAGGGGCGGACGATCGCGGACCTGCTCTCCGGCACGGGTCCGGCGGTCTTCTCGAACCCGGAGTACTGGACGGACCCGGACCCGAAGAAGGCGAAGTGGGACCGGATCGGGTACCTGCGGGCGCGGCGGTACTACGGCGGCTATTCGTTCAACACGGCGTCGGGGAACGGCAAGCAGTGCACGACCTGGATCCTCGCGCTTCGCCGCGACGACCTCTCGCTTCGCGCGGCGTACGGCTACCACCTCGACGCGAACCTCAAGGCCGGCGAGTTCGGGATCTCCGCCGACCAGTTCAAGAACGGTCCCGCCTTCGTCCGGCAGTCGCTTCAGCTCGTCCGTCCGCAGGACTGGCTCATCATCCAGGCGTTCGCGGGGCTGAAGAACAACGTGGCGAAGGGGAACGTGCTGAACCTGTCCCCGCAGGACACCGGGTTCTTCCGGAACGAGATGCTCAAGGACGAGGACTCGATGACGCAGCTGGTGAAGAACGACAAGTTCTTCAGCCAGTTCTCGGAGCTGCTCGCCAAGCGCAGCCCGCCGCCGGACGCGAAGAACGGCAAGAAGCGGCAGGCGAAGGTGTCGCTGACGGAGGGGGACGTGGCGAAGCTCGAGGGTGGGTTTGCGAACGGCGACTACTCGGGTGTCGTGCGCCGGCTGGAGGAGGGGGCGCCGAAGCGGGACGTGACGGTGTTCCGGACGACGAACGGCCCCGGCCTATGGGTTTACCAGGGGTACTCCGGGATGTTCTCGTGGTGGCGCGAGACGCTCGTCCTCAACTGGAAGGAGGGGTACCTCGCCCGGCTCCGGATGTACGTCCCCGTCCCCCCCAAACCGGGGTCCTGAGACGGCTGCGGCGATGAGCTTCTGGTAGAAGCTCCCACCCCGTCCAAGCCCCCCGCGCCCGTCCCCGGCGGCCCCAAGCCCGAAGGCGGCAAGGTCAAGCCTCCGCCCCCGCCCGATGACGGCGGCGCCGAGGTGCCGGTCGACTCCGGCAAGTAATGTGAGCGCAAATTGACGGCCCGGGCGACCCCCGGGCCGTTTTCGTTGATCCCGCCCTCAAGCCCGCCCTACCCCCATGCCGAAATGGAACGATCGGGGTCCCGGTGTACCCGCCCCGAACCCGTGTTTTCCAGCCAGCCGGCCCGGGGCGAAAAAAGGGCGAAATTGTCCTTGACCCCCCCTTGGCCGAAACTTATCGTTTCCCGAACTTGAAGGGCCATCAGGTCTTTTCAGACCCGATGGAAGGGGTGTCGTACCAGAGGGGTTCCCGCTGCCGCCGTGGTTCTGTCCGCCGTCGCGCCTCGTGCGCCCGGCTCGACAAACCCAACGCGCGGCGCCGGAACGAGACGGAATTTCCCAGCCGACGTCGCGCGCTCTTCTCGCGCCAACCGTCGGGGCGCTGTTCGTGTAGACGCTTTGCACGCCGGGAAAAAAGTCGTTGCCGGTCAATCCAAAAGACAAAACTGGAAACATAGGCTCCCATCGTCGCGAACCGAAAGGAGGACGCCCGCACCGATAGAAGCCCAAAGCCTTGAAGTGCCGTGAGAGGGCTTTGACCCGTTCACGGAAGAGCGTGACAGCATGTCAACCGGGAAGCTGAGACTTCCCACTGTGACGTCAAACCAAACCAGAGGAGAACCACTGATGTTGACTGGAAAGAGGTTCTGGACCCTCGCGGTTGTTTTTGGTCTCTGCGTTCTGGCGACGGCCGGATGCCGCCGCAAGAGCAGCAAGAAGACGACCATCAACGGCTCGAGCATCTTTACGACGGACGACTTCCCGGGCGCCCCGGTGCAGGACGGCAACGTGGCCGACGACCAGCGCGCGCTGAGCGAAGCCGGAGTCAACGTGGACAACACCGGGGACATCCGGGTGTTCTTCAACGGCGATCGCGATATCGCGATGGTCGTGTACGCGACCGGCAGCGGCGGCAGCGGCGGTGGCGATAACGCCATGATCCACTACTACGACGGCGTCTTCCGTCCCGGCGTCCAGCTGACTTCGGCTGTCGACCTGACGGATGCTGGCTGGGATTGGTGGTGGGGCTCAAACGACGTGTACACGTCCAACATTTCCGTGGCGTGGATCAACACGGACGAAAACGGCAGCAGCGCCGCGGAGGCCCGCGACGGCGACGCGATCATCCACTGGATCGGGAGCGATTTCGCTTCCGGCGGCGGTGATGGCACGAACGCCTCGCTCTTCTCCACGTACTTCTGCCGCGATTTCGCGGATGACGAGAACCACATCACTGCCGGCGGCACGGAGTACCGTCGCGGCTTCGACAAGTTTGCGCGCCGGGTGGACGTCGAGGACGGCGCCGGCGAGAACGTGAACGCGCACGGCCTGATCTCGGACGGCCTGTGCGGCGAAGCTCGCTGGACGTATTACGGCAGCGAATATCGCTGGGGCGACCAGACCTCGCAGATCGTCGTGTTCTGGAACCAGTACACCGACAACAGCGCCGCGAATGACCCGGTCACGTACTGGGCTCGTTACCCGCTGGATTCGGCGACGCCCGAGGATGACCCGATCGTCCCGACGGCGCCCAGCAAGCTTGCGATCGCGACCTCGGGTGCTTCGGACACGGGCATCGACAGCCATGAAACCCAGATCGACTTCGGGTTCGACCAGGGTTTCATCACGTACAACTTCACCATCTTCCAGAGGGTGGCGGCGGACGACACGGCGGCCCCGGACTTCAGCCTCGGGGACGACGATGACGACGTCTACATCTGCACGAACACGTTCAACGCGGCGGGAACGGACTTCCTCGCCGTGGACATCGTCCACACGTTGCTGCCGGACGCGACGGACTTTGACGAAAACCAGGCGGACATGATCGACACGGACGGCTTCCTCGGCACGCACTCGACGTTCGGGCCGGACGAGGGGCTGCTCGAGATCGTGTTCCTCCACACGCAGACCGCGGAAGTGGCGGGCGGAACGGGGACGCTGCTGAACTCGGGCGACCTCGTGCTGAGCCAGATCGACCCGACCACGGGCCAGGATATCGGCGATAAGTTCCTGGACGTCGAACAGTCCCTGATCTTCGACCCGGTGAGCTCGGGTAGCGTCAAGGTGGCGATGAGCCGCAACGGCGACTATCTGTTCATCGCCTGGCTCGAGACTGTGGACAGCGGCGCTTCGGACGAGACGGGCGTGTGGGTTGCGCACTATCGGACGTCGCGTGACTCTGTTGTCGGGATCGCGCCGGTGCTGTCGGTCACGACGACGGGCATCAACGTCAACACGGACATCGATGGTGACGGCGTGAACTGGTTCAAGTTCCAGGAGCAGCTTGGCTACGTCTGCGGGCTGCAGTCAGATGCCGAAGTAATGAACCTGTTCTTCGAGCAGTCGGACGGCTTCTACGACGAAGTTTCGGTCGTGCGCCTGACGGCTGACCTGAGCCTGGCGACGGCGGTGTTCACGGCCGGTCCTGACACGGTGGCCGTGACCGACGATGACAACGGGGTGCTCGGCTACGGCGATTTCATGGCTGTCGACAGCGGCGAGGGCGGGAACTTCTTCTGCTCGTTCGAGCGCAATGTCGACACCGCGGCCGTGATTGACATCCAGCTGTTCTCGTTGAGGACGGGAGTCGGTGCTGCGTCGGGCCGGATCGACAGCAACTGGAACTTCCGGACGTCGAACCTCGACAGCGTGCTGGCGACGCCCTCGAAGCAGGACATCGGGGTGTTCGGTGAGGACAGCGACGATGAGCGCGCGGCTCCCGCCGAGATCGTCCACACGTTCTTCTACGAGGACGAGATGTCGGAAAACAACAACGACGGCGTGGACGCTCTCCGGACGCGTGCGTTCTACACCAACGACGGTTCGGCGCTCAGCTTCTCTGACGAGTTCGTGCCGAACCTGCTCGAGTACCCGTTCCAGATCTCGCTGACGCAGAACGATGACAGCGGCTGGGGCGGCCCCTCCTTCGAGAGCTGGACGACGGAAGGCGACGAAGTCTGCCTGCTGTTCGAGCAGATGGGTCACCTGTACTTCCAGCACTTCTCCGGCGGCGACTCGGACGGCAACGTGTCCTGGCGCGTGACGGACAACGGCGGGGACGGCAGCAACGACGACCTGTACACGTCGCCGGCGCTGGTGGACGACGATTCCGACGCGGAAATCGACTTCGCTGACGGCTGGTGGACGCGTTCGTGCGTCTGCGACGGCTGCAGCGGGGCGATGGTGTTCTGGATGAAGGACCTCGACGACGCCGGCTCGATCAGCGGCCGTTGGCAGGTCCGCGTGCTGAACAGCGACAACTAGTCCGTCGCTTTCAGGTCCTTGCCTGTAACGGCCAGGCCCCGGGGCAACCCGGGGCCTGGTTTTTTCATGGCCGCCCCATCCCGGGCTTCCGGCTTGCCCTCCCCTCCATCTGGTGATATAGGTAGCTCTTCCCACAGCCTCGCACCCCACTCACTTCAGGTCCTCGCCATGCAACGCCACGCCCGCGTCATCGTCGCCACCGCGGTTCTGGTCGTTCTCGCCGGTGCAGGAATCGCCGTGAAGTTCTCGCGCAAGGGGCTGCCTGAAATCCCCAAGCCCGAGGACTTCATCGCCAGGCCACAGCGGTTCGTGACGGACATCAAGCGGTCGGAAGACTTCAACGACGCTGTCAACAAGGCCATCAAGTCGACCTTCGTCAAGGGCCTGCGCGAGAGCAATCCGGCGCTCGCCGGGAAGGGAATGACCGCGGACTTCCTCGCGCGGTTTCCCTCCCCCGCGGACGGGAAGGAGGTGCCGGATGGTTCGCTGGGCATCCGTGAGTACGCGAACCTCCCATTGAAGGACATGGGCGCCGAACCGTTCCTCGCGCTGATTCGGTCGCACGTCGAAGGCTGGGTCCAGGTCGAGCGGACCACCTGGAGACCGTTCCTGTGCCTCGTCGATCCCTCGGAAAAATCGGCCTTCCTCGAACTCCATTTCCAGCTCGCCGGCCCGCTGCCGGACGGTCGTCGAGTCGACCTGTCCTGCTCCGCCCGCGCCCAGGCGGTCGTGGAGGGCGAAACCTGGAAGCTCCGGAGGTTCGAGTGGCTCGAGGGGACGCGGATCGAGGGGCGGCAGAAGCCCTGGCGGGACATCACCGATGCCGCAGGGTTGCACTTCAATGAGTCGGAAGGGGTTGCGAAGGTCAAGCAGGCGGTCATCGACAATCGCAGCAACACGTGGTACGGGTGCGAGGTGGTGCGCGACTTCAACGGCGACGGTTTCTGGGACATCCTCGTGAGCGTCGGGCACCAGGACTCCGTCCTGTTCATGAATGACGGGAAAGGTGGCTTCGAGCGGGTTGCGACCCCGATCGAGAGCCTGGCAGATGCACCCTCGACGTGGCTCGTGCTGGATCTGGACGGCGACGGGGTGGAGGAGTGGGTCAGTTCCACGGTCAATGCCTACGGCGACAAGAAGGGTTGGTTCGACCTGTACCGGCGGCAGGGGGATGGGTGGGAGCGGCTGCCGAAGGCATTCGAGTTTCCGAATCCCACCGAGGAGAGGCAGGTCAGTATCAGCCAGATCGTGCCGGTCGACATCAACCGCGACGGGCTGCTGGACCTTTACTTCTGCGGGTACTCGAATAACCGCTCGCTGCGGGAGAACTTCAACACGATCGCGTCCTATGACGGAACACCGAACTATTTCTTCATCAACCAGGGCGGCTTGAAGTTCACCGAGGAGGCGGAAGCCCGGGGCATCGTGGAGAACCAGTACACGTACGTGGCGAAATTCTGGGACTTCGATTTTGACGGCGACATGGACCTGATGGACGGCAACGACTACGGCCCGAACGTGCTGTGGGAGAACGACGGTTCGGGGCACTTCAGGCGCGCGAAGGACCACATCCTGGCTGCAGGGTCGAATTACACGATGGGAATATCGATTTCGGACTACGACAACACCGGGACGTGGGCGATCCACATTTCGAACATGTATTCGCATGCGGGGAACCGCATTGTGCCGCTTGCATCGGCGATCAATGAGGATCTGCGTGAAACGGCGCGGGTGCTCGCGCAGGGGAACCAGCAATACGAGTGGGACCCGGCGACGAAGGCTTGGAGGGAGTGCAGCGTCGAACGGGCCGTGAACTGGGCTGACTGGGCATGGGGTTGCATCTTTGCCGATTTCGACAACGATATGGACAAGGACCTCTACGTCGCAAACGGTTTTACGTCCAACGCCGACGCCGCAAAACCGGATTACTGAACGTTCTACTGGCGACAGGTCGTCGCCGACGCGCAGGCCATGACCAAGCGCGAGGAACGGCATGTGTCTGACAAGCGGGAGGCCCGCAACTTCCGAGGGTCATGGAGCGGGTACGAGCGGGACGTGATGTTCCACAATCCGGACGGGAGGAGGAGCCGTTTCTACCAGAGCGCGTATGTCTACGGTGTCGACTTCGACGACGACGGGCGTAGTTCCCTCGCCTTCGATGTCGATGGGGACGGGGACCTGGACCTCCTCATGTCCAGCCTCCAGGGGATCCATCTGGTCGAGAATACGTGGGCGCCGCATCACTTTTCCCGGCTCCGGCTGAAGGCCACGAAGTCCGAGCCGCTGGCGCTCGGAGCGATAGTGCGGATTGCCGCCGGCGGCGTCGTGCAGCAGGATTACGTGCACCTCACCGACGGCTACCAGGCGCAGATTCCCCTCGACCTTCATTTCGGCCTCGGCGGTACCACCCATGTCGACAGCGTGGAGGTCACCTGGCCGTCGGGCGCCCGGGAATCGTGGAAGGACCTCCCGGCGGACCGGTTGATCCAGCTGGTGGAGGGATCGAGTGCGTACGAGGCAGTCGAGCTGAAGTGCTGGCCGGAAGAACTCAAGCCGCGAAACAAGCCGGCGTTCTCATACGACATCGTGTCCGAGCGCATCGGAGGCGGGTCGGCGCCCGTGGCGAAGCCGGGTGTTCCCGCCGTGGTCAACTTCTGGTCGCCTTCGTGCGTGCCCTGCAAGAAAGAACTGCCAATCCTGGCAAAAGTCGCGGCCGCGATGGGTGAAAGAGTGCAATTCTCGGGCGTCAGCGTCGAGACCCGGAACCTGGAAAGCGTCCGGGGGGTCATCCAGGAATTCGCGCTCGCGTATCCGCAATTCCTCGGTAACGAAACTCTTCTTCGGAGCTTCTTCGGCGACGACGGCCAGGCGATCCTCCCGTCGACCTTCGTATTTGACCAGAAGGGACGACTGCGCCGGCTCTACCATCGTGCGGTCGAGCAGGACGAACTTGTGGCCCTGCTGGAGTCTTTCCGCGACGAGGTCGCAGGAGTCAACCAGCTGGAATATCTGGCGAGTGACCAGATCCGGGCCGGCGAGAACGAGATGGCGCTCGAGACACTGGACCGGGTCCTCGCGATCAATCCGCAGAGCTGGACCGGCTGGCACCAGAGGGGGATGGCTCTCATCAGTTTGGGGCGCGAGGAGGAGGCGATCGCTGCCTACGAGAAGGCGCTGCAGATCGATCCCTCGAACCCGGACGTTCACTACAACCTTGCCGTTGCCCTCCACTCGACGGGCAAGGCCAAGGAGTCGCTTCCGCACTATCAGTCTTCGTGGGTCAGCCGGAAGGACCAGTACGAGTACCTGGTCCTGTTTGGGAACGCCGCTGCCGAGGCTCTCCAAATTGAGAAGGCGCGGGAGATGTTCGAGAAGGCAATCTTCCGGGAACCGCTCAATCCCCGGGCGCACGTTTCCAAGGCAAAACTGCTGATCTTCCTGGGCAAGACAGAAGAAGCGCGCAAGTGTCTCGAGACGGCGCTTTCCCTTGATCCGCAGTTCGGCGAAGCGAAGAAGTACATGACCCAGTTGCTGGAGAAGGAACGGCGGTGACGAGCGTGCGGCTTCGCGCAGCCCGGTGGATTGTGCCGGCGGTCTTGGTGGCCGGAGCAGCGGGCCTTGTGGCGTGGAAGCTTGCCGGCCGGGGCGTGGGCCCGAAGCCGTCTTCATGGGTGCTCGACCTTGCGAAGTCGGAGAGTGTTCTTGAGAGGGAGAACTCGGACGTGAAGAAGGAGTTCGTGCGTTCGCTGCAGGTGCGCGGCCGGGCGGCGGCCGAGAAGGCGCTGGCCCCTCGATCCTGAGGATGCCTGGGTTCGATTCAACCTCGGCAGCGCCAATCACAAGGCGAAGCGGATGCAGGACTCGATTACGCAGTACAATGAGGCCGTGCGCCTCGGCGGAGATGTGCCTGACGATGGCGGTGGCGCTGGACCCTGCGGACGAAGAAGCGCGGGGTTGGTTGAAGGCCATGGCGGAAGAAAAAGGGCGCTGAGAAGCGCCGGTGGAAATCAAGGAGGAAGGGATGAAGACGGGAGTGGCGGGGATCGTGCTCGGGGTGATTTCGTGCGTGATTGCGGTGGCGACGGCCATCGGCCTGCGGGATGTCTCGAACGCGCTGGATTCGATCGAGGAGCGGCTGGGGGCGCCGGCAACCGGGAGCACGGCGAAGGGCGGCTCCGGAACGGACAGCGGGGGGCGTTCCGCCGCGGACAAGGCGGCGGCGGCCGAGATCGTTGCGCTGAAGACGGAACTCGGCAAGGTGACCACGCAGCTGAACGATCTCCGCATCGCGCTTGGGAGCGTCACCACGACGGGCGGCGGGACCGCGGACCCGGCGGCGCTTCGCATCGCGGTGGAGGCGGTGCTGGCGAAGGTTGCGAAGGAGCGGCAGGAGGCGGACGCGAAGCGGTGGGCGGAGAAGCAGATGGGGAACGCGAACCGGATGATCGCGGGGTTCGAGAAGAACATGGAGCTGACGACGGAGCAGAAGGAGAGCGTGACGAAGATCCTGCAGGCGCAGTTCCAGAAGGTGGCGGAGCTGATTGCCGGGAGCGACGAGCCGGGAACGGCGATTTACACGTCGACGGGGATCCGGGAGGAGACGGAGCAGCAGATGAGGGCGTTGCTGACGCAGACGCAGCAGGAGAAGTGGGACAAGATGGACAAGAGCTGGCTGCCCGGGGCGACCCCCCACGGGAGCCCGCCGGGCAAGGGGCTTGTGGGGCCGGGCGGGAGCCGGGAGAGGTAGTCCGGGCTGTCGGAAGGCGGCTGGTGTGCGGGTGGATCGGTCGGGGTAGAATCGCGGGGCCGCGGGGCCGATCCGCGACCGACTTGACTGGCACGCCAACCGGAGCCACCTGATGGACGATCCCGCCGTCGCCCGGCCGTCCCGATTGCTGCCGATCGTTCTCCTGGGCGCAGCCGTGGCGGGGCTTGGCGTGCTGGCGCTTCTGCTCCGGCGGCACGCGGCGCCGGTCACCGCCGAATTCGTCCCGCGCCCCGCTTCGTACGTCACGGACATCGTGAAGTCCGAGGACGCGTACGACGTGGTGAACCCGGCGATCAAGGGGACGTTCGTGAAGGGGCTGAAGGGCCGCGACTGGGGGATGGTGGCGGGGGCGCTGGCGCCGGATTTCCGGGCGCGGTGGCCGCGGCCGGGGGACGGGAAGGAGGTCCCGGACGCGGGGCTGGTGCTGCGGGAGTACCGCGAGACGGCGTGGGCGGAATCGGACGCGGCCGGCCTCGTGGTGATCCTGAAGGAGCACGTGGACGGCTGGTCGGCGGTGGAGCGGACGACGTGGCGGCCGTTCGAGTTCCTGATGGACACGGGGGGGCTGGCGGCGTTCGCGAGCGTGCACTTCCAGGTGGCCGGCGTGAGGGCAGACGGGACGCGGGCGGACCTGACGGGGATCGTGCGGGCGGGGATGGTTTCGGCGGACGGGAAGGCGTGGAAGCTCCGGCGGCTGGAGTGGGTGGAAGGGGCGCGTGGGGAGGGGCGGCGGCCGCCGTGGAAGGACGTGACGGAGGCGTGCGGGCTGGTGCTGCCCGGCGGCGAGGAGTCGCGCAAGCTGCGGGCGCAGATCATCGCGGAGCGCGGCGTGGGGACGCTGGGCGGGCTCTCGGTGTGCGACTGGAACGGCGACGGGTTCGTGGACGTCGTGGCGGCGCGCGGCCGCGAGGAAATGAACATGTTCCTCAACGACGGGCACGGGGGATTCGTGCTCGCGGCGCCGCCGGTCCGGACGGCGAAGGAGGTCGGGAACACGCCGCTTCTCGTGGACCTCGACAACGACGGCCGTGAGGAAATGATCACCGGCGCGGTCCTCTCGTACGAAGGCCAGGTCGCCCACGTCGGGATTTACGAGCGGAAGGGCGACGGGTGGGAGCTGCGGCCGGAGAGGCTGCGGGCGGCGGTGGCGAAGGGAATCCGCGGGGTGTCGATCCAGGGGATCGTGCCGGGGGATGTCGACGGCGACGGCGACCTCGACATCTTCTTCTGCAACTACTCCAACATCGAATCGGACCAGCTTGCGATCAACCGCGTCGTGTCGAACGACGGGATGGACAACTGGCTCTTCATCAACCAGGGCGGCCTGAAATTCACCGAGGAGTCCGACGCGCGGGGGATCACGGGGACGCACTTGAGCTACGTGGCGAAGATCTGGGACTTCGACTCCGACGGGGACCTCGACATCTGGGAAGGGAACGACTTCGGCCCGAACTTCCTGTGGGAGAACGACGGGAAGGGGCGGTTCATCGAGGCGAAGACGCACCTCTTCAATGCGGACTCGAACTACACGATGGGCGTGTCGATCGCGGACTGGGACAACACGGGCGACTGGTCGATGTACATCTCGAACATGTATTCGCACGCGGGGAACCGGATCGTCCCGCTGGCGAAGGACATTTCGCCCGAGATGCGGCGGCTGGGGATGGTGCTGGCGCAGGGGAACCAGCTGTACGAGCGCCGGGGCGGCGCGTGGGCCGAGACGTCGGTGGCGCGCAGCGTGAACTGGGCGGACTGGGCCTGGTCGTGCGTGTTCTTCGACGCCGACAACGACATGGACAAGGACATCTTCGTCGCCAACGGGTACACGACGAGCACCGACAAAAACGCCCCCGACTTCTGAACGCATTTCTGGCGACAGTTAGTCGCCGACGCGAAGAGCCTCGAGGAGGGGCGAGGGGTGGAGCTGACGGACCCGAAGACGTACCGGGGTTTCAACGGCTCGTGGAGCGGCTTCGAGCGCGACTGCCTCTTCCATAATCCCGACGGCCCGGCGCAGCGGTTCGTGAACGAGGGGTACATCTACGGGCTGGACTTCGACGACGACGGGCGTTCGGCGGCGCCGGTGGACATCGACGGGGACGGGGACCTGGACCTGGTGTGCCTGTCGCTGCAGGGGCTGCGTGTGATGGAGAA
Source organism: uncultured Planctomycetia bacterium (assembly GCA_964590435.1). Taxonomy (GTDB): domain Bacteria; phylum Planctomycetota; class MHYJ01; order WSZJ01; family WSZJ01; genus WSZJ01. Next base: position 8,318 of record CAZPWT010000019.1, on the reverse strand, counting down.
CACGCTTCCGAAGAAGAGTTTCGCGCGGATCCGGCTGCTGGCGAAGGCGGGGAAGCCGGTGCCGCTGAACGCGGTGGTGAAGGTGACGGCGGGGGGTGTGACGCAGCAGGACTACGTGAAGATGACGGACGGGTTCGAGACACAGGTGCCGCTGGACCTGCATTTCGGGCTGGCGGCGGCGACGAAGATCGACGCGGTCGAGATCGCGTGGCCGGGGGGCGGCGCGCCGGCGCGGTTCGAGGGGCTGCCGGTGGACCGGCTGCTGGTGTTCCGGGAGGGGGAAGGGGCGCCGGCGGTTTCGGAGCTGCCGCGCTGGCCGGCGGAGTCGCGGCCGCGGGTGGCGCCGGCGTTCTCGCCGGACCTGAAGGCGAAGACGCTGACGGGGGGCGAGGAGCCGCTCGCCGCGCCGGGGAAGCCCGCCGTGGTGAACTTCTGGGCGCCGACGTGTGCGCCGTGCAAGCAGGAGCTGCCGATGATCGCGGCGGCCTCGAAGCGGTATGCGGGGCGGGTGACGTTCGCGGAGGTGAGCACGGACGTCGCGGACGCGGCGCCGGTCGCGGAGGCCGCGCGGCAGTTCGGCGTCGAGGGGGCGCAGTTCCTCGCGAACGACGCCGTCGTGCGCAGTTTCTTCGGCGCGGAAATGGCGGTCGTGACGCCGTCGACGTTCGTGTTCGACAAGGCGGGGAAGCTCCGCCGCGTCTTCCAGCGCCCGCTCGCCGCCGGGGAGCTCGAGGGGCTGCTGGACCGGCTGCTCGACGAAAGCGTCCCTCCCGGCGACCTCGCGCGGCTCGCGTGGCGGCTCGTCGAATCCGGGCACATCGAGGAAGCGCTTCCCCTGCTCGAGACAGCGGTCAAGGAGTTCCCGGACGACCCGCTGATCTTCTACAACAAGGGCGTCTCGCTGCTCAAGCTGGGGCGCGAAAAGGAAGCGATCGCGCCGCTGCGCCGCTCGGTCGAGCTCGACCCGGGATTCGCGAGGTCGCGCCACAATTTCGCCGAGGCCCTTCGCAGGACCGGGCAGTTCGCGGAGGCCGCCGAGCAGTACCTGGAGGCGATCCGGATCCGCGGAGACGAGTACGAATTCTGCTGGGGCCTCGGCGACTGCTACCTGCGCCTCAACCGCAACGAGGACGCCCTTCTCGCCTTCGACCGCGCGATCGCGATCGACCGGCGGCAGCCGCGGGCGTTGAAGTCGAAATCGGTGGTGCTGGCGCGGATGGGGAAGATGCCGGAGGCGGCGGCGCTCTTGCGGAGGGTGCTGGAGGTGACGCCGGACGACCGCGAGGCGGCGCAATGGCTGGAGCAGATGAAATGAGCGGGAAGCGCCGCGGGTGGGTGGGGGCGATCGCGGGGGCAGCGGGGGTGCTGCTGGTGGCGGGGGTGGTCGTGCTGGCGAAGCGCGGGCAGGTGGCGGCGAAGGACGGGCGGCCGCTGGTGAGGCCGACGGAGTACGTGAGGAACGTGGACCTGTCGGAAGCGGCGTACGAGGAGGCGAACGGGTCGGTGAAGAAGGCGTTCGTGAAGGCGTTGAAGGCGATGGACTGGAAGGCGGCGCGGGCGGCTCTGGCGGAGGGGTTCGTGGGGACGTTCCCGGCGCCGCTGGCGGGAAAGCAGGTCCCCGACGGGTGGATGGGAGTGAGGGAGTACGGGGCGGAGGGGCTGCCCGAGCTGGGGCCGGACGCGTTCCTGGGAGTGGTGCGCGACCACATGGCGGACTGGGTGGCGGTGGAGCGGACGACGTGGCGGCCGTACGAGTTCCTGCTGGACCCGGGGCGGAAGTCGGCGTTCATCACGCTCCATTTCGGGATCGGCGGGCGCCGCAAGGACGGGATGCGCTCGGACCTGGCGGGGGTGCTGCAGGGGCGCATCGTCACCGCCGACGGCAAGGCGTGGCAGATCGAGCGGCTCGGGTGGGTCGAGGGAACGCGGCTCGACGCGACTCGCGCGCCGTGGGTCGACATCACCGACGAGACCGGGCTGCACTTCAATGAGTCGGACGCGAACCGGAAGCTGCGCCAGTCGATGATCGACGATCGCGCGGTGACGAATTCGGGGTCGGTGGTGGTGACGGACTGGAACAGGGACGGCTTCCCGGACGTGCTCGCTTCGCAGGTCGGCGGCGAGCTGGTGGCGTTCGTGAACGACGGGAAGGGCGGGTTTGTGAGGGAGCGCGGGCCGGAGATGAAGCTGGACGACGTGGCGCGGACGTACGTGGCGGCGGACCTGGACGGGGACGGGACGGACGAGCTGGTGGGCGGGCTGATCCGCCCGGAGGTGGGGGGGAACGCGCGGCTGCCGATCTACAGGCGCCGCGGCGAGGGGTGGGAGACGCGCTGGATCACGTTCGCGACGCCCGTGGGGCTTCGCGGGGTGATCACGCAGGCCGTCGTCCCCGGGGATTTCGACCGCGACGGGGACCTCGACTTCTTCGTCGGCAACTACTCGAACGGCGACTCCAAGCAGGGCGGCTTCAACCGCATCGAGGCGTACGACGGCGCCGACAACTACCTCTTCGTCAACCAGGGCGGCCTCGAGTTCACCGAGGAATCGGACGCGCGCGGCATCACCGGCACGCAGTACTCGTACGTCGCCAAGTGGTGGGACTTCGACTTCGACGGCGACCTCGACCTGTTCGAGGGGAACGACTACGGCCCGAACCATCTCTGGCTGAACGACGGGAAGGGGAAGTTCACGGACGCGAAGACCCACATCTTCGACGCCGACACGAACTACACGATGGGCGTCACGCTCGCCGACTGGGAAAACGACGGGACCTGGGGGATGTACATCTCCAACATGTACAGCCACGCGGGAAACCGCGTGCTTCTCCTCTCGGACAACCTCGGCGCGGAGATGCGCCGCCTCGGCCTGCTGCTCGCCCAGGGAAACCAGTTCTACGAGCGCGACCCGAAGTCGGGCGACTGGCGCGAGACGTCCGTCGCCCGGCGCATCAACTGGGCCGACTGGGCCTGGGCCTGCCTCTTTTTCGACGCCGACAACGACGGCGACCGCGACCTCTGGGTCGCCAATGGTTTCACCACCAGCACCATCCCCGACGCCCCCGACTACTGAACGCACTTCTGGCGGCAGGTTGCCGTCGATGCCCTGGCCCTCGAGTCCGGAAGGAGGCAGGCGAGCCACGAAGCGAAAGTCGACGCGAAGTTCCGCGGGTCGTGGAGCGGCAACGAGCGCGACTTCCTCTTTTTCAACACCGACGGCCCCTCGCCCACCCTTCCCAACGCCGGCTACGTCTGCGGGCTGGACTTCGACGACGACGGGCGCGCGGCCGCCCCGGTCGACATCGACGGCGACGGCGATCTCGACCTCGTCGTCCTCTCGCTCCAGGGCCTCCGCCTCGTCGAGAACACTTCGCCCGTGAGGCATTTCCTGCGGCTGCGGCTCGAGGGGGCGAAGGGGGAAGTCGACGCGCTCAACGCGATGGTGCGCGTCGTCGCCGGCGGGGTCACGCAGCAGGATTACGCGAAGCTCACGGACGGCTTCCAGTCGCAGGTCCCGTTCGAGATGCATTTCGGGCTCGGGGAAGCGAAGGCGATCGACCGCGTGGAGATCACGTGGCCCGGCGGGGAGAAGCAGACGGCGCTGGACGTCCCTGTCGACCGGCTCGTCACGATTCGCCGCGGCCGCGAGGGGTTCGCGGCCGCCGAGCTGCCGCGCTGGCCGGTCCGCGATTCCCGCCCGCCGCGCCCCGCGTTCACGTTCGATCTGCAGGGGAGGAAAGCCGGCGGGGGAGAGGCCCCTCTGGCCGCCAAAGGGAAGCCCGCCGTCGTGAGCTTCTGGCCGAAGTCGAGCGCGCCGTCCTGGGAAGCCCTGTCCCGGCTCGCGGCGCGGTTCCGCGACGCGGTGCAGTTCGCGGGAATCTCCTCGGCACCGGGCGTCCCCGACCCCGGCTTCCCGGTCTTCCTCGCCGACGACGCGCTCGCCGCCGCGCTGTTCGGCCCCGGCGGCACGCCCTCCGCCCCGGCCACGTTCGTGTTCGACGGCAACGGCGCCCTGCGCCGCGCGTTCCGCCGCGAGGCCGGCGAACGCGAGCTCGCCGCGCTTCTCGATTCCTTCGGCGACGAGGGAACCGGCGCCGCCGAGATGAACCGCCGCGGCTCGCGGTCGCACCAGCTCGGGAGGGACGACGAAGCGCGGGAGTGGATCGAGAAGGCCCTGGTGGCCGACCCGGACTCGGGGATCGGGAACTGCTTCATGGGGCTCGCGCTCCTGTCGCTGAACCGGCCCGACGAGGCGCTGGTCTACCTGCGCCGTTCGACGAAGGTCGATCCCGAGTACTGGAACAGCTGGTTCAACCTCGGCGCGGTGCTGAACGCGAAGGGCGACTTCCAGGGGGCGATCGAGGCGTACGAGCAGGCGGACAGGCTGAAGCCGGGAGACGCCGAGATCGCGATGCGCATCGGCGGCTCCGCGGCGCGCGCCGGCCAGGCCGCCGCGGCGCTCGCGGCGTTCGAACGCGCGGTGAAGCTGGCCCCCGGAAACCCGACCGCCTGGGCGGTGAAAGGCGAGCTACACTTCGCATTGGGCCAGTTGCCGCCGGCGCGGGAGTGCTTCGAGAAGGCGCAGGCGATCGACCCGAACGAGCCGATGTCGCGGACGTACCTGCAGAAGATCGCGGAGATGGACAAGGAGAAAAAGTGAAAGAGAAGCGCCCCCTGCAGCCTCCCGCGACGCCGATGAAGATCCCGTGGATCCTCCCGGTCGGCGCGGTGCTGCTGATCATCCTGGTGTCCACGATCGTCTCGCTCAAGAAGTACGCGGACGAATGGAAGCCGACGGAATCGTTCCTCGTGCGCCCGGAAAAGTTCGTGATGGACTTCAACGTGTCGGAGAACGCCCACGACCAGGCGATGTCGGGCGGGAAAGACCCCGCGACGGGCGCGGACGTGAAGGGCGTGAAGGGGACGTTCCTGAAGGGGCTGCGCGAGCGCGACTGGGCGATGGTGGCGAGCGGGATGGCGGCGGGCTTCCGCGCGCGCTTCCCCGGCCCCGGCGAGGGGAATGAAGTTCCCGACGGCCTGGTGAAGATCCGCCAGTACGAGGGAGAGCAGCTCAAGCGCGAGCTGGACGGGAACGCGTTCATCGCGGTGATGAAGGAGCACATCGGCTCGTGGGCCGCGGTCGAGCGCGCGGTCTGGCGAAGCTACGAATTCCTCCTGAACGAGGACGGCAAGCGCGCGTTCGTCAGCGCGCACTTCCAGCTCGCGGGAGTCCTCCAGGACGGGGGGCGCGCGGTGCTCGAGGGCTCGATCCAGGCAAAGGTGGTGCGGGACGGGGACGCGTGGAAGGTGAAGCAGTTCGGGCTGGTGGAGGGGTGGCGCGGCGAGGCGAACTTCACGCCGTTCAACGACGTCACGGACCAGGTGGGAGTGGCGTTCAACGAATCGGAAGAGCGTCGGAAAGTGATGCAGGGGCTGATCGACGATCGCGGGGTGGTGACGCTGGGCGGGCTGACGGTAGCGGACTTCAACCGGGACGGCTTCCCGGACATCCTGGCGGCGGCGATCCACAACGACGCGGTCCTCTTCACGAACGACGGCCAGGGCGGGTTCTCTCGCCGGCCGGTCGTGACCGACCCGGCGCAGTGCGGCCACTGCTGGCTCGCGGCGGACCTGGACGGGGACGGCGTCGAGGAGCTGGTGAGCTCGCAGATCCTTTCGTACGGGGGGGACAAGGCGAAGGGAGCGGTGTACCGGCGCAAGGGCGACGCCTGGGAGCTCGTCCCGGACGCCCTCGTCTTCCCGATCAAGCCCGGGGAACGGGACCTGTCCGTGCAGGGGATCGTCCCGTGCGACATCGACGGCAACGGGCTGCTCGACCTGTTCTTCTGCGTCTACAGCAACCGGGACTCCAAGGGCCCGCGCTACAACCGCGTCGTCGCCTACGACGGCGCCGATAATCACCTGTTCATGAACAAGGGGCACCTCGCATTCTCGGAGGAATCCGACGCCCGCGGCATCACCGGCACCCAGTACACGTACGTCGCCAAGTTCTGGGACTTCGACTTCGACGGCGACCTCGACCTGTTCGAGGGGAACGACTACGGCCCCAACCACCTCTGGCTCAACGACGGCAAGGCGCACTTCACAGACGCCAAGGACCACATCTTCGACAAGGACTCCAACTACACGATGGGCGTCACCATCGCGGACTGGGACAACACGGGCCAGTGGTCGATGTACATCTCCAACATGTACAGCCACGCGGGAAACCGCGTCATCCCGCTGATGACGGGGGTGAATTCCGAGACGAAGCGCGTCGGGATGCTGCTCGCGCAGGGAAACCAGATGTACGAGTACGTCCCGGCGGGGCGCCAGTGGACCGAGACGGGCGTCAGCCTCGGCGTGAACTGGGCGGACTGGGCGTGGGCGTGCCTTTTCTGGGACCCGGACAATGACGGCGACCGCGACATTTTCGTCGCCGACGGCTACACCACGAACACCGACCCCAAGGCCCCCGACTACTGAACGTTCTTCTGGCGGCAGGTCGCCGCCGACGCGAAGGCCCTCGAGAAGAAAGAGCAGACCTCGCTCGCCCGCTCCGACAGCGAAGTCAAGTTCCGCGGCTCGTGGAGCGGCTACGAACGCGACTTCCTCTTCTACAACCCGGACGGCCCGGTACGGCGCTTCTTCAACACCGCCTACCTCACCGGCCTCGACTTCGACGACGACGGCCGCTCCGCGTGCCCCGTGGACATCGATGGGGACGGCGACCTCGACCTGGTGTGCCTCTCGCTGCAGGGGCTGCGCGTGATGGAGAACCGGATGCCCCGGCGGCAGTTCGCGCGCGTCCGGCTCACCGCGACGACGACGGAACCTCTGGCGCTCGGCGCGATCGTCAAGGTCACCGCAGGCGGCGTCACTCAGCAGGACTATGTCCGCATCACCGACGGCTTCATGACCCAGGTCCCCCGCGAGCTGCACTTCGGGCTCGCCAACGCCGCAAAGATCGACCGCATCGCCGTCCGCTGGCCGAACGGGAGCACGAAGGAGTACCTGGACCTCCCCGCGAACCGCCTGATCGAGATCAAGGAGGGGGAAGAGGCGCCGCGGGTGAGCGAGCTCCCGCAGTGGCCGGTGGCGACGCGCCCCAAGGCCCGCCCCGCATTCTCCTTCGACGCGCAGCTCGCCCGGCTCGAGGGCGGACAGGGCGCGATCGCCGCGAAGGGCAAGCCCGCCGTCATCAACTTCTGGTCGCCGACGTGCGCGCCGTGCAAGGAAGAGCTTCCGCGACTGGCCGCGGTGGCGAAGACGTACGCCGACCGGGTGCAATTCGCGGGGGTTTCCGCGGAGACGAAGGATCTCGAGGGGGTGAAGGCGGCGGTGGCGGCTTTCGGCCTGCCGTACCCGCAGTTCCTCGCCGACGAGACGTTCCTGAACGGGTTCTTCGGCGGGGGAGACGCGATCCTGCCGTCGACGTTCGTGTTCGACGGGGCCGGCCGGCTGAGGCAGGTCTATCACCGTGCCATCACGGACGCGGAGCTCGCCGCCCTGCTGGACTCCTTCGCGGAGGAGGCGGTCGCCGTCGCCCACCTGAGAGACCGCGGCGCCGCGCTGATCACCAACGGAGATTTCGATGCCGCCGTTGCGGTGCTCCGGCGCGCCAACGCCGCCGACCCGAACGCCTCCGCCGTCTGCCACCTCCTCGGGATCGCCCTCGGGGGCGTCGCGGAGCGCATCGAAGAGGGCTCGGGCCCTCCCGCCGATGACGCCGAGGCCGGCCGCCGGCGCCAGGAAGCCCTTCCCCGGTGGGACGAATCCATCGCGTACCTGCGGCGCGCCGTGCAGATCGACCCGGACTACGCCGAGGCGCAGTACAACCTCGGGGTCGCGCTCCAGCGCACCGGTCGCAACGAGGACGCGATCGTCGCTCTTCAGGCGTCGCTCCGCATCGTGCCGGACTCTTACGACGCGCTGTACACGCTGGGGGTTGCGGCCGGGGCCGCGAAGCGGAACGCGGTGGCGGGGGACGCCTTTGAAAAGGCGATCGCGCTGGCGCCGAAGCGGCCGGACGCCTGGATCGGGCTGGGGATCTGGCTGAGGCAGATCGGGAAGAAGGAGGAGGCGCGGGAGGCGCTGAAGAAGGCGCTGGAACTCGATCCCGGGAGCGAGCAGGCGAAGGCGCTGCTGCAGGGGCTGGAGTAGGGTCCCCCGGGCGGGGGGGTGCATGACCGGAGTTGCACCCCCCGGCGGGCCGGCGTCGGGGACGATCATGCGGGTTTCCTGAAGCGTGGGCCGCCTGCGTGGTGAGCACGCGGTCTGTTCTCGAAGTGTCGTTTTGCGCGATCGTCCTCTGACAGG
>CAZPWT010000018.1:0-136619 GCA_964590435.1 uncultured Planctomycetia bacterium | reverse complement strand
GGGTGCATGACCGGAGTTGCACCCCCCGGCTGGCCGATGAATAGGGTGACCGGCGAGCGATCCCATGAGGGGTTGTAGGGCCGGCGGTCCTCTGGAGAGGGGGCAGCCATGGCATTTCGCAAGTCACCTGCGCGGGAGAAGGAACGCGAGCTGTACCTGAAGGCGGCGGTTGAGGCGTTCGAGGCGATGGACGCAGAGCGGCCGGTGGGCGTGTTCGAAACGCTGGAGCAGCGCGAGGTGCGGGCCGTCAGGCTGGGGATGAAGGTTGCGCGGACGCTGCTTCAGGGCGATCTTGATGGCGAAGGGGAAACCGTCGAGGCGCTGCCGCAGTGCGCATGCCCGGATTGCCATCAGATGTGCGACGTCGTGACGTCCGTCAACGGAGTCATGCGGGAGAAGCGCATCGTGACGCACGCCGGCGAGGTGTCGTTGAGGCGCGCGATGTATCGCTGCTCGCGGTGCCGGCGGTCTTTTTTTCCCTCTGGACAATCGTCTCAGGCTCGCGGCTGAGGGCTACAGCCAGAGCTGGCTCCGCAAGATTGAGTACGCGGGCGGGAACTGTGCCTCGTACGAGGAAGCAAGCAAGTTTCTCCATGAGCTCGCCTGCTTCGAGATCAGCGCGAAGCATGTCCAGCGCGTGACGGAACGGCTCGGGCACGAGCGGCAGGCGCGCCGCGACCAGGATGTCGCGGCTTTCAGGGAGAGGCGGCTGGAGCCCCGTTTCAAGGACACGCCCCAGGTTCCCGTCGTCATGGCCGACGCGGGCAAGGTGCAGACGCGCGCCGACGACGGCAAGCCGGGCGTCCGCGAGCCGCAGTGGAAGGACGAGAAGGTCGGGATTCTGGCGAATTATCCGAAGCCGGAGATCCCGATCGACTACCAGCCGGAGCCGCCGGCCGCGTTTCTCGATCGCACCAACGTGCCCCGTCTCTGCGCGGAGCTGGAGCGCGTCGGAAAACACGAGCCTGTGAAAGCCTCCCCGTCGGAGAAAGGGAAAAAGGCGCCGGCGGGGAAAGCAGAAACGACCCGCAAGACGATCCAGTCCCCCAAGCCACTGATGCGCACGACCGTCGCGACCATGGGGCCCCTCGAACTTTTCGGGTTGATCCTCGCGACGGAAGCCCATCTGCGGAATTTCTACTCCGCCGCCCGCGGCGCGATCATCGGCGATGGCGCCGTGTGGATCGACTCGCTGGCGAAAACGCACTTCGACGGCTGGGTCAGGATCCTCGACTTCCTCCACCTCCTCGCGCATGTCTGGGCTGCAGCGTGCGCCGCGTTTCCGGCCTCCTCGAAACACGCGTGGGATCTCTACGTCACCCTGATCCGCCTCGCGTGGTCTGGCAAGGTCGAAGACCTGCTCGAAGAACTGCATCGGCATCGCCGGCGCATCGGCGAGCCTGCCGAGGGCGTCGGTGAAAAAGACCCCCGCGCCGTGCTGGTGGCCAACATCCGGTACATCACCGAGAACCGGTCGTCCATGGACTACCCCGCCTACCGCCGCGCCGGCTTCCCGGTCACCAGCGCTCTCGTGGAATCCGGCATCAAGCAGTACAACCGCCGGGTCAAGGGAACCGAAAAATTCTGGCGCCGCGATGGAGTCGAAGCCGTGCTCCAAGTCAGGGCAGCACACCTGTCAGAGGACGATCGCGCCGCACGACACTTCGAGAACAGACCGCGTGCTCACCACGCAGGCGGCCCACGCTTCAGGAAACCCGCATGATCGTCCCCGACGCCGGCCCGCCGGGGGGTGCAACTCCGGTCATGCACCCTGACGCCGGGTTTTGCTTGGTTCCGGCCTCCCCGCGGGGCTACACTGGCGGTCCACCCCCGCAATCACCGAGGTCCGCAGCCGTGGAAAGATTCCGCCTCCCCCTTCTGGCGCTGGACGGCCTGGTCGCCGTCGTGGCGGCCGCCGCCGCGTTGCTGTGGGCGGTCAACGTCCTGACCCCGGCGCACCTGCTGATCGCCACGGAATTCATCGCCCCGCTCGGCCTCTGGCCTCGCGTCGCCGCGGTCGTCGTGGCGGTCTATCTCGTGCTCTTCAACGTGCTCTTCGTCACGGTCAACGTGATCTTCTCCAAGTACGCCACGCACCTCGAGTTCTCCTCGAGCGAGGGCCAGGTGTCCGTCGCGATCGGCGCCGTCGAGGACTCGCTCGCCCGGGCCGCCCGCGAGATCAAGGACATCGAGGACGTCCGCATCTCGGTCTACAAGGAACGCCAGAACCCCGCGAAGCCGGTCCACGTCTTCGCGTCGTGCTCGACGTGGGAGGGGATCAACGTCCCGGAGCTCACGGAGAAAATCCGGTCGCTGCTCAAGCAGCGCATGAAGGACATCGCGGACCTCCCCGAAGCGCCGGTCTTCGACGTGCACATCCAGAAGATCCAGGAGCGCGAGACGCCGAAGGAGAAGCCGCCGTCCAAGAAGGACGCGAAGAAGGCCGCCGAGATGTTCCACGGGCCGGAGTACCCCGTGGGGATGGACAACTAAGCCAGGCGCTGAGTCGTAAATAAAAACCCCGGGCTCCATGAACCCGGGGTTTTTCGTTTCACCGCCGCCTACTCGAGGTTCGTGTGCCTCTTTGCCATCTCCTCCCGCTTCACCTTCAGCTTGTCCATCAGCTTCAGCACCGTCGAATCCAGCACGATGAGGAGCGCCTGCTCGAAGAGCGACCGCTGCGGCTGGGCGCTCGCGAGGTCGCGGCGGAGGCGCGCCGGCGCGGTCGGGGCCGGCAGGTGCAGCAGGATGTCGGCGGCGTCGCCGAAGCGCGTATCGGGGTTGGCGGTGATGAGGACGACCTTCGCCTCGACTTCCCGCGCGCTCAGCATCTTCTCGAGCGTCGTCCGCGTCTCGCCGCTCCCGCTGCAAGCCACCATCAGGTCGTGCGGGCCGATCCGGGGGCACGTGATCTCGCTCGACACGTGTACCCTCAGCCCCAGGTGCACCAGCCGCGAGGCGAACGCCCGCGCCATCAGCCCCGAGCGCCCTTCGCCCGCCACGAACACACGGTCCGCCGCCGCCACCGCGGCCGCCAGGCGGTCGATCAGGTCCTCGGGGACGTCCTTCAGGACCGCTTCGATCTCTCGGAGAATCTTCTGGGAGTGGGGGTTCACGGGGGCCATTGAAGCGAAAGCGACAGGAAATGCCAAACGGGGGATAATCCGGCGATGAAGTGTCCACGGGAATTCCTGGAAGGGGCGGTCGAGGCGGCGGAGCTCGGCGGCCGGATCGTGCGGCGGGCGGGGCGCCGGGCGCACGCGGTGGCGTTCAAGGGGGCGACGGACCTGGTGACGGCGACGGACCGCGCCTCGGAGCGGGCGATCCAGCGGTACCTCGCGAAACGGTTCCCGGGGCACGGGTTTCTCGGGGAGGAGGGAGGGCGCCGCGCGGGGGCGGAGTTCCGGTGGATCGTCGACCCGCTGGACGGGACGATGAATTTCGCGCACGGGATGCCCTACTACGACGTGTCCGTGGCGCTGGAGCGCGGCGGGGAAGTGCTGGCGGGGGCGATCTACGACCCGGTGCTGGGCGAGATGTACGCGGCGGCCCGAGGGCGGGGCGCGACGCGGAACGGGAAGCGGATCCGGGTGTCGCGTCGCGCGCCGCTGTCGCAGACGCTCCTCGCGACCGGCTTCTCGAGCGCGCTTCTCGACTCCAGCAAGTCCCGCCGTGCGCCGCGCCGCGAGGTGCGGGAGCAGTTCCGGCGCTTCGAGGAGTTCTGCCTCCGTGCGCGCGGCGTGCGCCGTCCCGGGGCGGCGGCGCTGGATCTGGCGTACGTCGCCTGCGGGATCTTCGACGGATTCTGGGAGGGGTCGCTGAAGGCGTGGGACGTGGCGGCGGGGTGGGTGATCGTGGAGGAGGCGGGGGGCGTGGTGACGGACTTCCGCGGCGGGAAGCTGGACCTGTTCAACGGCGAGTTCGTCTGTTCAAACGGCCGGGTGCACGCGGAGATGTTGCGGGTGATTCGCGGCTAGAGGGTTACGGGAAGCCGATCGGGCCGCGGTGGCCGCCGAGGCCGTTCAGGCCGATCACGCCGGCCCACATGAGCAGGTTGAGGTAGCCGATGACGAGGCCGACGAGCGCGAGGGTTTCGCCGGTCTGGGTTCCGTTGCTGTTGCGGATCTGCCCGCGCGCGACGTGGCCGCAGATGATGCCGGGGATGGAGAGCAACGGGCCGATCATGCAGGCGAACGAGGCGATGCCGAGGACGAGCGCCCCGATCGCGAGCCCGTTGTTCGACGGCGGCGCGGAGTAGGGAACCGGCACGGTCCCCGGCGGCACGAACGAGGGGGCGAAAACGCCGGCAGGCGACGGCGGCGCCGTGGGCGGCTTGCCGCACGCAGGGCAGAATCCCGCCGCCGGCGGAAGCCCGGCGCCGCAATGCGGGCAGAACTTCGCCTGCGGCGCGGCCGGCGACGGCACGCTCACCGGCACGGGCTCGCCCCCCGCCGGTGCCGCTTCGACAACCGGCGCCACCGCCTGCTTCGCCACGAACACCTGGTAGCACTTCGGGCACCTCACCTGCTTCCCCGAATGCTCTTCCAGGACCTGCAACGACTGTCCGCAGTGGTCGCACGTGACGTTGAGGGGCATGGGGCTATCTCCGATCCTTCCGGGGCGCGTCGTCGTTGATGTTGACCTTCACGGGATTGCGCAGCACGTTGACCAGAGACCACGGCGTCCAGCCGTCGGTCAGCGTCAGGATGATGCCGATCGCGCCCATGATGATACCGGCGAGCGCGAGGTTGTCGCCCGCGAGCTGGCCGCCGGAAGCGCGGACGCGGTGGCGGGCCTTGTAGCCGACGATGACCGCGGGGATGCCGGTGAGAAGGTGGAAGCAGGCGACGGAGAGGATGCCGAGCACGAAGGCGCCGCGGGCGCCCCGGGCGAGCGGCGCGCCGGGCGGGGAAGGGATCGGTGCGCTGAAGACCTCGTTGAACGAGCCGGGCGCAGGCGGGGCTGGGACGGGCGGCTGGGGAGGCGCGACGGGGGGCGGGGAAGCGGGGCCGGTCCAGCCGGCGGGCGGGGTCCACGTCTGGGCGTACGGAGACGGCGCGCCGCCTCCCGCGGTCGGCGGCGAGACGCTCGAGGAGCGCGCCAGGAACACCGCGTCGCACTTCGGGCAGCGCACGCGCCAGCCGACGTGCTCGATGTCGATTTCGAGCGCCGTGTTGCAGGAAGTGCATGCAACCGCGACGGGCATGGCGTTCGATTCTAGCAGTTCGGAGTCCACGCCCCAGAGAGGTCCGGCCGGGCGCGGTCCTTTAGGGAATTCCGACTACGCTTTGAGCTTCACAAACCGGTTTTTCTTCCCGGCACGGAGCACCTGCCCGGGGCGCGGGGCAAACGGGCCCGGGTCGGCGACCTTTTCCCCGTCCACGGTGAGGCCGCCCTGCTCGATGAGGCGGCGCCCGTCGCTGTTGGAAGAGGCGAAACCGACGAGGACCAGCAGCCGGGCGAGGCCGATCTTGCCGTCCTTGAGTTCCGCGGCGGGAACCGCGAACTCCGGCATGTCCTCCGGCGCTTCCTTGTTCACGACGACCTTGTCCCAGCGCTCGCGGGCCTGCCGTCCGGCCTCGGGGCCGTGGAAGCGCGCGGTGACGAGCTCCGCGAGGCGCAGCTTGGCGTCGCGCGGCGCGCCCGCGATCTGAGCCTTCGCTTCGTCGAGATTCACCGACGTCAGCAGCGTGAACCAATCGAACATCATCGCGTCCTGGATGCTCATCGCGCGGCCGAACATCGTGTCCGGCGCGTCGTGGACCCCGATGTGGTTCCCGAGCGACTTGGACATCTTGTGCGTGCCGTCGAGCCCGGTCAGGATCGGCGTCATCAGGCAGACCTGCGGGACCTGCCCGAACTCGCGCTGCAGGTTGCGCCCCATGACCAGGTTGAACGTCTGGTCGATCCCGCCCAGTTCCACGTCGGCCTTGATCATGACCGAGTCGTACCCCTGCATGATCGGGTAGAGAAGTTCGTGGAACGACACCGGCGTGTTCGCCTTCAGGCGCTTCTGGAAGTCGTCGCGCTCGAGCAGCCTCGCGACGGTGACTTTCGATGCCAGGCCCAGGATGTCCTTGAGTCTGAGCGGCGCCAGCCATTCCGAATTGCGGCGAACCTCGAGCTTCGAGACGTCCACGACTTTCCCGATCTGTTCCAGGTATGTCTTTGAATTCACCTCGATGTCGGCCTCCGAGACCGGCGGCCGTGTCGCGTTCTTTCCGCTCGGGTCCCCGATCAAGGAAGTGAAGTCCCCGATGATCAGCACCGCCTGGTGCCCCGCGTCCTGGAACTGCCGCATCTTCTGCAGCACCACCGTGTGCCCGAGGTGGATGTCCGGCGACGTCGGGTCCACGCCGAGCTTCACGCGCAGCGGCTTCCCGCGCTTCAGCGCGTTCGCCAGGTCGTCGCGCGAGAGAATCTCGACGGCGCCGCGCGACAGGATTTCGAGGGAATCGGGTTGGCTCATGGGGAAGTTGATCGCCCGGGAAGGGGTTGAGGTTCGAACCTGGCGGCGGTCACCGATTGCCGCCCGCGGCCTTCTTCGCCTCGTCGTCCCACTTCAGCCATCCGTCGCTGTCGCGGAAGAACTCGCCGGTCAGGGTCTGGAGGCAGTTGCGGGCGACGGAGCGGTCGTAATCGGTGTATTTCGCGTCCCGGAGGATCCGCATGAGCGCCTCGACGGCGAGCGGGCGGTCCTTGTCGGGCATGACGTTGCAGAAAAGGAACACGCTGTCGGGCTGCCCGGCGTCGATGGCGGCGAGGAGGCTCTGGAGCGCGTTGGCCGCCGCTTCCTGGATCTTGCCCGGGACGACGCGGATTTCGGCGGGCTGGAAGCTCAGGGACCGCTGCGCCCGGGGCGCTCCCTGTCCGTCGATCTGCGCCACGCGCATCTTCGCGCTGACCGTGAGCCGGACGAGCTTGATCCCGCCGGTCATCGCCGGAACCTCCATCTCGTACAGCCGGACGGTCTCGCCCTTCTTCAGCGCGATGGAGTAGCGGTTGAGCTTCTTGATCGAAGGGTCGACCTCGGAAACGACGCCGCCGTCCGGGTCGCAGGTGGTCGTGACGACCTCGACCTGCAGGACGGCGTTGGTCTCGAGGACCGCCTCCTTCACGTCCGGATTGGAAGCGTCCTCCGGGGCGCCGAACCAGATCTCGACGGGGCCGTCGGACATGTTCGTGGCGGTAAAGGTCACCTTGGCGATCGTGTTGTCCGCGACGATCGGCGTCATGGTCGTCGCTGAGAGCTGCACGAGCGACGTCTGGACGATGCGCTCCTCGCACAGGATGCGCAGCTTCTTCAGGTCCCCGTCGAATTCCGGTTTCGGCTCGAGTTCGCGGATGGCCGCGATCCTGGCCAGCGCGTCCTCGTAGCGGCCTTTCCGGTACAGCTCGACGGCATCGAGATACCGGGTGTAGAGGTACTGCCGCGCCGTCGAGGGCAGCTTCGGGTCCCCGACGCGACCCTTCACGATCTCCTTGAGATCCGCCTCCGACATTTGCAGCTCCGTCGGGAGTCCCTTCTTCTCCTGCGCGATCAGCTTCTCGAGCACCTGGAGGTGCAGTTTCGCGTTCTTGCGGTAGACGCCGTCGACGACGTACGGGATGGCGTCGCTGCCCGCCGCGAGAAGCCTCGTCGCGGCTTCGTCCCGCACGTCGGGCCGTTCGGAATCGAGATCCGCGACCAGCGCCTTCAGCCGGCGCGCCTTCTCCTCGAGGTCGGCGGAGTCGTCGGCGCGCAGGACGAGCGCGGCGATGACGAGGGAGATCGCGGTGAAGAGCCGTTTCATGGCGTGTTTACTCGACAGTGACAGCCTTCGCGAGGTTGCGGGGCTTGTCGACGTCCCTCCCCAGTGCGACCGCGATATGATACGCGAGAAGCTGGAGCGGAACGACCGTGACCATCGGGGAAACCAGCTCGGCCGTGGCGGGGACCTCGATGACGTGGCGCGCGAGCGCCTTGACCTTCGCATCGCGCGGGTTGGCAACCGCGATCAGGATCCCGCCGCGCGCCTCGATCTCCTTCATGTTCGACAGCACCTTGTCGTACGCGCGCCCCTTCGTGCAGACCGCCACCGTCGGGAACGTGTTGTCCACGAGCGCCAGCGGGCCGTGCTTCATTTCGCCCGCCGGGTAGCCTTCCGCGTGGATGTACGACAGTTCCTTGAGCTTCAGCGCGCCTTCGTACGCGTTCGGGAAGTTGTACCGGCGGCCGATGTACATGAAGTTCCGGACGCCCGCGTAGCGCTTTGCCAGCTTCTTCACCAGCCCGTCGCACTCCAGCGCCTTCTCCACGGCCTGCGGCACGGATTCCATGGCGCGGAGAAGCGGCCGCGCCGCTTCGCGCGTCAGGGTCCCGCGGATCATGCCGAGGCGGATCGCGAGCAGTTCGAGCACCGCGATCTGGGTCGTGTACGCCTTCGTGGAAGCTACACCGATCTCCGGCCCGGCATGCGTGTACACCACGCCGTCGCACGCCCGCGGGATCGAGCTTCCCACCACGTTGCACACCGCCAGCGTCAGCGCCCCGTGCTCCTTCGCCGCGCGGATCGCGCACAGCGTGTCCATCGTCTCGCCGCTCTGCGTCACCGCGATCGCCAGCGTCTCGCGCCCGATCACAGGGTCCCCGTACCGGAACTCGCTCGCCAGCACCACCTCCGTCGGGATCCGCGCCAGTTCCTCGAACGCGTACTTCGCCGTCATCCCCGCGTGCGCCGCCGTCCCGCACGCCACGATCGTCACCCGCTTCACAGACTTCAGCCGCCGCGCCGGGACGTCCAGCTCCGGGAAGTGCAGGTGCTGCCGGTTCGTCCGCCCGCGGATCGTGTCGAGGATGGCGCGCGGCTGCTCGTAGACTTCCTTGAGCATGAAGTGCGGGTAGCCCTCTTTCGCCGCGCTCGCGAAGTCCCACGTGATGTTGATGATCTTCGGCGTCACCGCGCGCCCTTCGCAGTCGATGATCCGGATTCCGTCGGGGCGGAGCTCGGCGAGTTCGCGGTCCTCGAGGTAGGCGACCTTGCGCGTGAAGGGGAGGACGGCGGGGGCGTCGGAGGCGATGTAATTGACGCCGTTGCCGAAGCCGACGAGCAGGGGAGAGTTGAGGCGCGCGCCGACCATGACGTCGGGGTGGTCGCGGAAGATGACGCCGATGGCGAACGACCCGTGGAGCTGGTTCACGGCGCGGCGGACGGCCTCGAGCGGGTCGCCGCGATAAAGGTCCTCGATGAGGTGAGCGATGACCTCGGTGTCGGTCTCCGAGGCGAAGCGGTAGCCGCGCTTGCGCAGCCGCCGGCGGAGTTCCTCGTGGTTCTCGATGATGCCGTTGTGGACGACGGCGACGGAAGCGCGGTGGGAGACGTGGGGGTGGGCGTTGCGCTGGGTCGGGCCGCCGTGGGTCGCCCAGCGCGTGTGGCCGAGGCCGACGCAGCCGTTCATGGCGGGCATCTTGCGGAGGTGGTCGAGGAGGTGGTCGAGCTTGCCGGGCATCTTCTCGACGCGGATGCGGTCGCCGTCGAGGACGACGATCCCCGCGCTGTCATAGCCGCGGTAATCGAGCCGCTGAAGGCCGCTCAGGATCTGGGGGGCCGCAGGGCCGGGACCGACGTAGCCGATGATGCCGCACATGGTTGGTGGCCGGGGGTTGGTGGTTTGTGGGAAAGGCCCTGCTTACATCGGCTTTCGTGGGGCTGAAACCGAAGAGGCGCGGGCCCTTTCGGGACCCGCGCCTCTCTCATCAAGTCGCTGTTACTCAATACTCAACACTCACGACTAGGCCGTCGGGGCCGCGCCTTCAACCACGACCGGGGCGTCGCCTTCCTTGCGCTCACGGTGCTCGATGATCTTCGAGAGCGACAGGCCGATCTTGCCTTCGGCCGGCTCCAGGCGGATCACCTCGACCTCGACCACGTCGCCGGGGGAGAGCATGTCGCTCACCGCGGCGCCTTCCTTGCCGCCCGACAGCTTCGACACGTGCAGCAGGCCTTCCAGCGTCGGCTCCAGCTCCACGAACGCGCCGAAGTGCGTCAGCTTGGTGACCTTGCCCTGCACGACCGTGCCCTGGCGGTACTTCTCGGGGATCGTCGTCTCCCACGGGTTGCTCTGGAGCTGCTTCAGGCCGAGCGCGACCCGCTTCTTGGCGGGGTCCACGGACAGGACCACCGTCTCGATCGCGTCGCCCTTCTTCACCAGCTCGCTCGGGTGCAGCACCTTCTTCGTCCAGCTCATGTCGCTCACGTGCAGGAGTCCGTCGATCCCCTCCTCGAGCTCCACGAACGCGCCGTAGTTTGTCAGGTTCCGGACCTTGCCCTTGACCTTCGAGTTCACCGTGTACTTCTGCTCGACCAGGTCCCACGGGTTCGTCTCGGTCTGCTTCATCCCCAGCGAGATCTCTTCCTTCTCGCGGTTGATGTTCAGCACCACGACCTCGACCGAGTCGCCGATCTGGACCATCTCGCTCGGGTGGTTTACGCGCTTCGTCCAGCTCATCTCGCTGATGTGCACGAGGCCTTCGACGCCCGTCTCAAGCTCGACGAACGCCCCGTACGGCAGGATGTTCACGACCTTGCCCTTCACGCGCGTCCCGACGGGGTACTTGCCCTCGACGTGGCTCCACGGGTTCTCGCTGAGCTGCTTGTAACCGAGGGCGATGCGCTCATGCTCCCGGTCGATCTTCAGGATCTTCACCTCGATCGGCTGCTCCAGCTTGATCATCTCGCTCGGGTGGCTGATGCGACCCCAGCTCATGTCCGTGATGTGCAGCAGGCCGTCGATGCCGCCCAGGTCCACGAACACGCCGAAGTCCGCGATGTTCTTCACGATGCCGCGCCGCACGTCCCCTTCCTGGATCTCTTCCATCAGCTTCTTCTTCATCTCTTCGCGCTGCTCTTCCAGCAGCTTCCGGCGCGAAACGATGATGTTCATGCGCTTCTCGTCGATCTTGATGATCTTGCACTCGACCTCGCGCCCGACGTACTCGCCGATGTCCTCCACGCGGCGGATGTCGACCTGCGAAGCGGGCAGGAACACAGGGACGCCGATGTCCACGAGCAGGCCGCCCTTGATCTTGCGGATCACCCGGCCGCGGACGACGTCGCCTTCCTTGTTGTTCGTGATGATCCGTTCCCATCCGCGGATCCTGTCGGCCTTCGCCTTCGAAATCGCGATCATCCCGGCTTCGTCTTCGACTCCCTCGAGGAACACCTCGATCTCGTCGCCGATGGTGATCGACTGCGGATTCCAGAACTCCGTGATCTGGACCACGCCTTCCGACTTGTAGCCCACGTCCACGATCACGTCGTCGTTCACGATGTTCAGGATCCGCCCCTTCAGGATCGTGTCCACCGTGAAGTCCTTGACCGACTCCTCATAGTGCTTATGAAGAACCTCGGTCGTCAGGACGCCCATCGCATCGTCCGCCTGCTTTTCCAGCTGGTCCGCCGTCATGCCGATGTACTTCAGAACTTCTCTCTGGTTCAAGTGCTCGGTCTCCTGCCTGTCGGATAGGGTTTGAAGAAATAACCCGTGAAAAACGCTTCCCCGGGACCACCCCGGGGATAGACCCCTCACTGTAGCGGGAGGGTGGGGGGAATTGAAGGGATTTTGGGACGGCGGAACTTCAGGCCGGGAGGGATTCCGCAGCCAGGCCGTAGGCGGAGCGCCTGTCGCGCATCAGTTCGCGCAGGGCGACTTCGAGGGCGGGTCCGACCTTATCGGCGTCCCAGGCCACTTCGTTCGGAAGGGCCTTCCCGAACCGGACCTCGATGGGGGAGGGGTGGGGGAGTTTCGCCGCGCGCGGCCAGGCTTCAAAGGCGCCGATGATGCAGGTGGGAACGACGGGGACGCGCGCCCGGCTGGCGAGGACGCCGATGCCGCCGCGCATGGAGCCGATCGAGCCGTCTTTCGTGCGGGTCCCCTCGGGAAACACGAGCAGGGGCCAGCCGTTCTTGAGGCGCCGGAGCGACGTTTTCATGGCGCCGAGGTCCGCCGTGCCGCGCTGGACGGGGAACGCGTTGAGCGATTCGATCAGCCAGCGGAAAGGGGCGAACTTGAAGAGGGAATCGCGGGCCATGAAAGTGACCGACCGGGTCATGCCGGCGGAAACGATGACCGGGTCGAGGTAGGACTGGTGATTGCACGCCAGGATGACGCCGCCCGTCGGCGGGATGTTGTGCAGGCCGTGCGGCCGGTACCGGAACAGCACCGCGCCCGCGTTGCGCGCGATCGTCTGCAGGGCCAGCCACCAGAGTCTGCGGATCACCTCGTGCGCGCGAAAAGCCCCAACAGGTCGATCTTGCCTTCCTTGCCCGAGCTGGAGCCGGTCACGCGAACCGTCAGGGCGCCGAGAGGGGAGATCACCGCCGCGGTCTTGGGAACCAGGGCCAGGACCGCACCGTCCACCGCCAGTTCGATCGAAGAGCCGCCTCCGGCCTCGATCTCGCGGACCTCCATGATGTGCCACACCCGCTCCGCAATCACGGGCATCTTCGCAGGCTTCGCCTGGTTGCCCAGCGACCGCTTCCCGTCCTCCTCCTTGTCCTTCCAGTATTTCACCTCGATGTTCCCGGCCCCGTTATTGGCGTTCGGGAGGAAGCGGACTGTGACGCCTTCCATTTCCAGCGACAGGGTGACCTGGTCGTCGGGGAGGCGGAACAGGATCGCGACATCCTTCGTTTTCCCGGCGACCTCGATGGTCTCGTCCTTGCCGGTGACCGTCGCGACGCCGCGCGCCGCGGTCCAGCCCATGGTCGGCTTCAGACCCGCCGGAACTCCGGAGAGGAAGTTGAAGTACTGGCCTCCCTGGCCTCCGGTGAGCGAACTCTCGAACAGGGCATGGATGTCCTTCATCACGTCGTCGAGCCGCGTCGGGAACTGGTTGAGCAGCGTGCGCAATTCCTTTCGGGCATCGCTGTATTTCTTCGCCTCGATCAGGGACTTCGCGGATGCCAGGTACTCTGCCTTGGCGCCCGTGAAGTACTTCGCCACGAACTCCATCCGCGGTCCCGCCTGCTTCTGAAGGCCCATGTCGAACGCCGCCTTGTACTCGCGCTCAGCCACCGTCATGAGCCGGGCTTTCGTCGCGACATCGGTCGTCGACTCCGCGCGGAACGAAACGCCGTCCGCGAACGCAAAGTGCGACTGGCTCGTGGTTCCGGATTGCTGCATCCCGAGGCCGAGGATGTAGGTCAGCGTCGCGGGGTCGAGGTCCGGCCAGGCGACAGGCTCCGTCACCGTCGCCTTGGAATCCTGGAACGTGATGGCGTTTGCGGAAGCGCCGATGGCGCGACCTTCGAGCTTGCTCGTCATCGTCTGCGTTGGCCGCTTGTCGTTGGCCACGTCGTGGGTCCGGCTGAAGTCGGCGGCCTTTTCGTTCACCGCCACCACGGCGTTGGTCTGGAGATCCCATGACCACTGGGCTCGCTCGGTCCACTCCGCGAGTTCCGCGAGATGGTCGGCGTGGACGACGGTCTTGAGCATGGACAGTTTCTGGACGGCTGTCTGGAACTGGCACTTCCTCATCTGGTCCAGGGCATCCTTGATGCCCGTGTCGAGGACCTCGCGCGATTTCCGCTTCCTCTCCGCCTCTTCTTCCACGGCCCTTTGGGCAAGGAGTTCGCGGCGAACGACGTCGATTTCCCCGGACAGCTTCTGGGACAGTTCCAGGTCCGTCGGCCACTGCCGGCGCGCGACGGCCTCGTCCACGAAAACCCGGGCCTTCTGGATCTGGTCCGCACGCGCGATCGCGAGGGCCTTCTCGCGGACCTGGACCCAGTCCGCCGCCGCCGCATCGGAAATCTGAGGCAGCATCGCCTGCATCTGGGGATCGTCCCGCTTCCAGAAATTACCGCGGCCGAGAGCGTCCGAAGCCGCCTTGAACTGCTGCTCGGTCAGCAACTTGGAGACGTCGGCCCGGATCTGGCCGAGTTCCTTTTCTTTCGCGCTGACCTCGAGGCTTTCGAACCTGATGACCTGGGACAGGGCCTCCGAGGCCTCGGCGGAATTGGGATGCGCGGCCGCAAAGCGACGGAACTTGTCCTTCCTCAACTCGAACTCGGTGGCCGTGGAGGGTTGAGTCGTGTACTGCCCCTGCAGCCTCGTCCATTCGTCGGCGCGGTCGGTCGCGGCGAGATGGTTCTTCAGGTACAGCCCGCCTCCCCCGAGCCCGCCGATCACGATGATCGTGATCGCGGCACGGCGCAGGCTCCGCATCTGGGCCGCCCGCGACGTGCGGGACTCGTAGGCACGTTTCGCGTCTTCCGCGGTCTTGACCGGCGCAGGGACTCCCGGCGCCGACGGCGCACCCGCGACAGCCCCCGGGGCGGCCGGCGCTGCCGCGGCCCCGCCACCCGCCGCCGCCTGGATCGCCCGCAATTCCCCCAGCAGCTCTTCCCACGTCTGGTAGCGGTCCTGCGGCTCCGCCTCCAGCATCTTCTCCACGACACGGCAGACCGAGTCCGGGATGCCGGGATCGAAGAACTTCAGCGGCGGAATCGTCTCTTCCGTCAGGCGCACCAGCACTTCGAACGGGCTCTGGCCCTGGAAGGGCGGCCGGCCCGCGACCATGTGGAACAGCGTGGCGCCGAGCGAGTAGATGTCCGTGCGCTGGTCCATCTCACGGTCGCCCGTCACGCACTCAGGCGCGATGTAGAACGGCGCCATCTGCCCGCTGCGGCTGATCGCAAGGATGTTCTCCGAGACCTTCGTCGCAAGCCCCAGATTCGCCACCTTCACCGTCCCGTCACGCAGCAGCAGCACGTTCGAGGGCCGCACGTCCCCGTGGATCAGCCCCTGCTGCTGGGCGTACTGCAGCCCTTCGCCGATCGACACCGCGATACCGATCGCCGTCTCGAAGTGGAATTTCCCCTGCTTCTCGAGCACGTTGTAGACGGACTCCGCCTCGACGAACTCCATCGCGATGTAGAAGCGGTTGTCGGACTTCCCGAGCGAGTAGACTTTCTTGATGTTGGGGTGTTCGAGCGCCGCGACCTTCTTGGCGTCGTCGATGAATTTCTTCTGGAAATTCGGGTCGTTCATCACCGACGGGTTCATGATCTTCAGCGCGACGGGACGATTCTTGGAGATCTGCGTCGCCTTGAAGATGACGCCCGTGGCGTCCTGCCCGAGCCGCGTCACCACCTGGAAGTCGGCGATCCGCCCGGGCGTCTTGCCGAGCTTGCCCGGCGCAAACTGCTGCGTCGCCCGGACGCGCGCAATTTCCTTGTCCAGCTCCATCATCGCCGTCGCCGGGTCCAGCGGCTGCTCCTCCGCCGGGACGTCGCCGCCGGCCGGCGCGCTCACCGTCTCCGTGGGAAGCGCGACGTCGAGTTCCTCGCTCCCCTCGGGCTTCACGACCTCCAGCACCGCGTTGCACTGCCCGCACTTGATCTTCTGCCCGGGCTCGAACCGCGAGATGTTCAGGCTCGCCTCACAGCTCTTGCAGCGCACGATGCGCTTGTTCTGTTCCTCGAGCACCGCCTCGACCTGGTGGTTGCGCATGTATCCCATCGCCACCAGCACGTCGCCGATCTTCGGGTGCGCCCCGCCCGCGAGGACCTGCTTCAGGAAACCCCGGTACGTGACCAGCGCCTGCCCGAACAGCGGCACCGTCTCCTGCGGCGCCTGCAGCAGCTTCTGGATGTCGAGACACGTCTCCAGCTGTTCCAGCGTGATGAAATGGAACGCCACGGCGATCTCGCCGAAGCGGCGCCGCTGCATCGACGACATGGTCTCCAGGATCGACTGGATCTGCTGCTTGGTGAGGTATCCCTTCTGCTCCAGGATCTCGCCCAGGCGGGGCGGACGTTCCCCGCGCTCCTCGACTTCCTTCTGGAAGTCCAGGCACTCCTGCAGCTGCTCTTCGGTGATAAACCGTGTACTGACGGCCAGTTTTCCGAAGAGAACGTTCTTGATCTGGACCATGCGGGACCTCGAAATGCCACGAAAAGGGCGGACTACCGGTAATCGGGCATTATTGGCCGGATCAGACGTAAGGTCAACTGATAGTGGCGGTTGGGGAAAATTCGGCGGGCATGCCGGGCGGCGTAGAATCTCGCAATCCGGGCACTTTCACCCCCTCCAATCCATTCTCCCGCGACCGACCCTTCGTATAATCCCACCCATGAGCCCAGATTCCTTCCTCGCACGTGCCCTTCTCGCCTCCGGAATGCTCACCCGCGCCCAGCTGGAAATCGCGCTGAAATGGCTGGAAGAGGCGCCGCAGGGGGGGCTCGGCGACCTGCTGTGCACGAACGGCGTCATCCCGAGGGCGCTGTACGAGGCGCTCATGCGCTTCTACAAGAAGGACACGACTCGCGTCGCCCCGGCGACGGGGAATCGCGACAAGGGGGTCCGCGAAGCGCAGTTGTTCTGCCTCGTGTCGGTGCGCGAGAAGGAACTCACCGTCGACCAGCTCAAGGACGCGGTCGACGCCTGGGTGCGCTTCGAGGGGATGGGCAAGCCGCGCCCGATCGGCGACGTGATGATGGAGAAGGGGTACCTCGACCTGGTTCGCTCGCGCGGGGTGATGGAGAAAACGAAGGAATCGACGCTGGCGTGTTCGTCGTGCGGCGAGGTCGACTTCCTCTACAAGGTGACCGGGGCGCCCTTCACGTGCGACCGCTGCCGTCAGCCGCTGGTGCCGACGCGGGTGAAAGGCGGGGCGCCGACGGGGCCGACGGATGCGCTGGTGGGGAAGGTGTTTGGGGGATGCCGGCTGGACGAGAAGATCGGGGCGGGGCGGTGGACGGTGGTCTACAAGGGGCTGATGCCGGCGCAGAACCGGCCGGCGGTGGTGAAGCTGTTTGCGCCGGAGACGCCGGAGGCGGCGGTACAGCGGTACGTGACGAACGCGCGCAAGGCGATGCCGCTGTCGCACGCGGGGCTGGTGGCGGTGATCGACGCGGGGGTGACGGACGGGCGCGGGTGGATCGTGACGGAGCACGTGGGGGACGGGCGGATCTGGCCGGCACGCGAGAAGATGAACTGGAACCGGCTGTGCAAAGTGGGGATCGAGCTGGCGCGCGCGCTGGCGGTGGTGCATGCGAACGGGATGGTGCACGGCGACGTGCGGCCTTCGTCGGTGCTGGTGCGCGAGTCGGGCGCGAAGCTGGCGGACTTCGGGCAGGCGCACGACGGGACGCTGGGCGTGCCGTGCGACCCGATGGTGACGGCGCCGGAGCTCTGGAAGTCGGAGCCGTTCGACAACAAGGCCGACCTCTACGCGCTCGGCGTCACGCTGTACTGCTTCGCCGCCGGCCGGCCGCCCTTCGAGGAAACCGACCCGCGTCTCCTCGAGATGGCGCACCGCTCGACGGTGCCGAAGCCCCCGGGCGCGTACAACCTCGAGCTTCCGCGCTCCCTGTCGGCCATCATCACCAAGCTCCTCGAGAAGGACCCCGCGACGCGCTACGGATTCGCGGAAGAAGTGGCGCGCGACTTCGAAGCGGTGCTGCGCGGGGAAACGCCCGCCGCCGCCGGCGGGCAGGAAGGACGGAGCTGCCAGTTCTGCAAGACGCCGAACCCCGCGACGGAGCAGAAGTGCATCGTGTGCGGCAAGCCGCTGACATCGACGGCGGAGAAGCTGCTGCTGGACAGCGAGTTCCTGTGCCCGAAGTGCGAGCGGCCGATCGACGAGGACACGGTCGCGTGCCAGTGCGGGTATCGTCCCTGCAAGAAGTGCCACAAGAACGATTCGGACCCGGAGACTGGCTACTGCAACGTCTGCATGAGCCCGGAGGCGCAGGCCGAGCTGAAGAGGAAGAAGGCGCAGCAGGACCGGTTCCGCAAGAAGCCGAGCCTCGGCGGGCGCCCGGCCGGGCCGGCGTCGGGAGTCTTGAAACCTCCGCCTCCCAAGGTCGGCTCGTCGCCGCCGGCGGTCGCGGGGCTCAAGCCTCCTCCGCCGCAGACCGGATCGAAGGCGCCCGCGCTGAGACCGCCGCCGCCGCAGGTCGGTTCCAAGGCGCCGGCGGTGGCGGGTGGCCTGAAGCCGCCGCCGCCAAAGGCCGGCGCGCCGTCGCTCACCGACGACGAGCTGGATTTCGACAATCTCCCCCCGCCGGCCGCGGGAGACGATGACGACGGCGCCGAGCCGATCTTCGACGGTCCGCCTGCCGGGGCGCCGGCGCCGGCCGCCGATGACCTCGACTTCGACTCCCTCCCGCCCCCGCCCGCCAAATCCGAAGGCGACGACCTCCTTGGCGACGACCCGCCGCCGAAAAAGCCGCCCCCGGGCCCGCCGCCGAAACCGCGCGGCCTGATGGACCGCCACCGCCGCCGATAGCCCGGCGTCCTTTGACCCCGCGCCGGGGCGCTGCTAGCATCCGCGCCCTTCTCGCCGCCCTTTCCACAGGAGCCCCTCTTGCCCGTCCGCGTCCGCATCGCCCCTTCGCCCACAGGCGACCCCCACGTCGGCACTGCCTACGTCGCGCTCTTCAACCGCACCTGGGCCCGCCGCAATGGCGGCCAGTTCCTCCTCCGCATCGAGGACACCGACCGCGCGCGGTCGAACCCGGAGTCGGAAAAGATGATCTTCGACTCGCTCAAGTGGCTCGGGCTGACGTACGACGAGGGGCCCGACGTCGGCGGGCCGGTCGGGCCGTACCGGCAGAGCGAGCGCGTCGCGCTTTACCCGAAGCACGCGAAGGACCTCGTGGAGAAGGGCGCGGCGTATTACTGCACCTGCACTCCCGATCGCATGGAGGCCGTCCGCAAGGCGCAGATGGCGGCGAAGCTGTCGCCGCGCTACGACGGCCACTGCCGGAATCTGCCTCCCTCCGAAGTGACGAAGCAGATCGACGCGGGCGCCCCCTGGGTGATCCGCCTCAAGATGCCGACCGAGGGCGAATGCCGCTTCAAGGACGTCGTCCGCGGTGAAGTCGTCTTCAACTGGGACCAGATCGACGACCAGATCCTGCTCAAGAGCGACGGATGGCCGACGTACCACCTCGCCAACGTGGTCGACGACCACCTGATGGGGATCACGCACGTCATCCGCGCCGAGGAGTGGATCAGCTCGACGCCCAAGCACATCAAACTGTACGAGGCGTTCGGCTGGGAACCGCCGGTCTGGTGCCACGTGCCGCTCCTGCGCAACAAGGACAAGACGAAGATCTCCAAGCGCAAGAACCCGACGAGCCTCAACTGGTATCGCGACCAGGGGTACCTTCCCGAGGCGCTGGTGAACTTCCTCGCGCTGATGGGCTTCTCCATGCCCGGCGGGCTCGAGGTCTTCACCGTCGAGGAGATGCAGAAGGAATTCTCCATCGACAAGATCAACGCCGGCGGGCCGGTGTTCGACATGCAGAAGCTCGACTGGATGAACGGGCAGTACCTGCGCAAGTTGTCTCCCGAGGAGTTGGCGAAGCGGCTGGAGCCGTTCGGCGCGGCGGGGAAGGACCCCGCGCTGGTGAAGAGGATCGTGCCGCTGATCCAGGACCGGCTGCGGGTGCTGTCGGACTTCGCGGAGCTGACGTCGTTCTTCTTCGCCGACAACGTCGTGCACGACCCGGCGACGCTGGTGGGGAAGAAGCAGACGCCGGCGGACGCGGCGATGCTGCTCGCGGCGGCGCGCGAGGCCCTTCAGTCGTGCGAATGGACCGCGGCCGCGATGGAGGCGAAGCTGCGCGAAGTGGCGGCGGCGAAGAACGTGAAGCCGGGGGATTTGTTCATGCCGGTGAGGGTGGCGGTGACGGGGAAATCGGCGACGCCGCCGCTGACGGAGACGATGGAGGTGATCGGGAGGGAAAGGTGCCTCGCGAGGATGGAGGCGGCGGGAAAAGTGCTTCCTTCGTAGGAAGACGGCCAGGAAACGAAAAACGAAAAAGGAAAAAGTAAAAACAAAAAGGACGGCGGGCTCGCGGGCCGTTCCCTTTTCCTTTTTTGTTTTTCCTTTTTAGTTTTTCGTTTCGTTGTTGCCGTTTTCCCTCCCGCGGAGAACACCCTGATGCCCTCTAGCTCCCTGCTGGTTGTCGGCTCCCTCGCCTTCGACACCCTCGAAACCCCTTCCGGCCACGCGGCCGACGAACTCGGCGGCAGCGCGACGTACTTCTCGCACAGTTCCGCCTGGCTCGCGCCCGAGGTCCGGCTGGTCGGCGTCGTGGGGAAGGACTTCCCCAAGCGCCACATCTCCGAATTCCGCGAGCGCGGCATCGACGTCGCGGGCATCCAGGTCGACCCGAAAGGGAAGACCTTTCGCTGGCACGGGCGGTACGGCCGCGAGATGAACAACGCGGAGACGGTCAGCGTCGAGCTGAACGTGTTCGGCAAGTTCGAGCCGAAGATCCCGGCGCCGTTCCGCAAGTCGCCCTTCGTCTTCCTCGCGAACGGTTCCCCCCGAACCCAGCGCGCCGTGCTCAGCCAGGTCGAGAAGCCGAAGTTCGTCCTCGCCGACACGATGAACCTCTGGATCGAGATGGAGCAGCCCGCCCTCCTCGACCTCGTCCGCGACGTCGACGGCCTCATCCTCAACAACGCCGAGCTCCTCCAGCTCTCCGGCGAGCCCAACGTCGTCGCCGGCGCCCGCTGGGCCCTCGCCCAGGGGCCGAAGGTCGTCATCGTGAAGAAGGGCGAACACGGCGCCATGCTCTTCACCGAACAGGCCGTCTTCGCCCTCCCCGCCTACCCCCTCGAGCGCATCGTCGATCCCACCGGCGCCGGCGATTCCGTCGCCGGCGGTTTCATGGGGCACCTTGCCCGCGCGGGAAACGCTTCCCTCGAGGAAATGAAGCGGGCGCTGGTCTACGGCACGGTGCTGGCCTCGTTCGCGTGCGAGGACTTCGGGCTGCGGCGGCTGTTCGCGCTGTCGAGCAAGGAGATTGAGGCGCGCGTGCAGGAGTTCGCGAAGGTCGTGTCGGTCGACCTGAGCCCGGGGAAGAAGAAGCGCCGGTAGACGCCCGCATGCAGCCCCTCATCCTCGTCGGGACGGGAATCGGGATCGGGTTCTTCGGGACCCTCCTGGGGCTGGGAGGCGGGTTCATCCTCGTGCCGGTCCTGCTGTACTTCTATCACTTCGAGAAGTCGCTCGCGGTCGGGACCTCGCACGCCGTCATCGTGCTCAACGCGTTCAGCGGATCGCTGGCCTTCGACCGGCAGCGCAAGATCGACTACGACCTGGCGGTGTGGCTCGCGGCCGCGGCGATCCCCGCATCGGCGTTTGCCGGCTGGTTCATCGTCCCGCGGTTCAACTCGCCGTGGTTCCTCGTCGCATTCGCCGCGATGCTCGTCGTCGGCGCCTTCTACATCTCGTGCCGCGGGAAGATCGCGGACCACGAGCCGACCGCGAAACCCAGCCCCGGCCGGTTCCGCGCAGGGCTCGCCATCTCGACGCTCAGCGGCCTCGTCGCCGTCACGCTCGGCGTCGGCGGCGGCATCTTCTACGTACCGCTCCTTGCAATCCTCCTCGGCCGCCCCTTCCACCGCGCCACCGCGACCTCCACGTTCATCCTCCTCCTGTCCTCCCTCGTCGCCGCAACCACCCTCATGATCGGCGGCCATTGCCACTTCGTCTTCGCCGTCTGGCTCGGCATCGGCGTCATCCTCGGGGCCCAGCTCGGGGCGCGAGCGGCGAAAAGCCTCGAGGCGCCGGCCTTGAAGAAGGTCTTCGCGGTTGCCGTGGTCCTTGTCGCCGCGAAGCTCGCCTGGGACGGCGTCTCACAGGTACGCGCGACACGCAGGCCTGTCGTCCCGGCCGAACAGGCACACTGACCCCGGCGTCGAACGGCTATGATGACGGCTCAACCCAAGGAGCCTTCCATGCGCCGTTTTCTCGCCGCCGCCGTTCTCGCCATCGCCGCCGCCGCGTGCCTCCACACCCCCGCCGACCCGCCCGAGCCCGTCGTCGTCGGCTTCCAGCTCGAGGCCAACCTCATCTGGGTCGACGTCACTCTCGACGGGAAAGGCCCGTTCCGCATGGCCTTCGATACCGGCGCTTCCACGACGGTCGTACTGCCGGAAGCGGCGGTCGCGAAGGGGCTGATCAAGGGGACGGGGAAGCAGTGGTCCGAGACGACGCAATTCGTGAACGTCGAGAAGGTGAAGGTCGGCCCGCTGGAAATTGGCGACCTCAAAGTCGGCGTGATGGCGGTCCCGCAGATCTCGAATGCCGCGAGCCTGCTGCAGATCAAGGCCGACGGGGTGCTGGGGTTCAACTTCATCAGCCGCTTCGAGTCGACGATCGACTACCGGCTCCAGACGATCACGTTCGTCGAGAACGGGTTCACGCCGCCGGATCCCGAGCAGAGCCTGCCCGGGATCACCATGGGCCCGCGCTGCTGGTTTGGCGTGCAGGTCGAGGAAGCGGATCCTCGCGACGTGAAGTCGAACGGCTACGACGGCGGGCTGCGCGTGAACAGCGTCACCGAGCTGTCGCCGGCGGAGAAGGCGGGGATCAAGGAGGGAGACATCATCGTCGAGATCGCCGGCACGCCCACCGTCCGCGGGTACGCGCTCAAGGACTTCCTGAGCCGCAGCGCCCCGGGGCAGCGCGTCGCCGTCCTCCTGATCCGCGACGGCATGGTCCACCAGTTCGACATCGTCCTTGCGACCGCCCCGGGGGGCGGCCGCAAGAACGGAAAATAGCGCGCTACTCTTCTTCCTCGCTCTCCCCGCGCGACTGCACGAACCGCTCGAGGATCGTCGCGTACTCCGGCAGCACCCACGTCTCCACCGCTTCCTTCGCCGGCGCCGCGGGCTTCTTCGCCTTCTTCCCGTGGTCCTCCTCCTCGCGCGCCAGCGGGATGATCGCCAGCTGGCCGCCGTCCTTTGCGAACCGCTTGTCGATCAGCGCCATCCCGATCTGCGCCTTCCCGACCAGAGTGCAGCTCGTGACCTCCCCGATCTTCTGTCCCTTGGAGTTCGCGACGGGGTAGTGCGGCCGGACCGCGCGGGCCTTGTCGGAGTTCACCTTGAAGCGGACGACGGAGACCTTGGACGCCTCCTCCCGGGCGATCATCGCGTCGCGACCGACGAAGAACGGCTTGTGGCGCTTCACGAATGCCCCGTACCCGGCTTCGTTCGGGATGATGTTGCGGTCGCCGGCGAGTTCGTGGCCGTAGAGGGGGAATCCGACCTCGGTGCGGGTGGAGTCGCGGGCGCCGAGGCCGCAGCGCTGGATGCCGTGCTTCTCGCCGGCGGCGAGCAGGCCGTGCCACAACTTGGGCGCCTGGTCCGGGTGGACGTAGATCTCGAAGCCGGTCGTCTCGCCCGTGTAGCCGGTGCGGGACACGATCACGGGGATCTTCCCGCACAGCGTCGTCTCGATGAAATCGGACTTCTTGCAGTCGCGAAGGGCCGCGCGGGATTCCCGGTTGTCGCAGGCGCGCTGCAGGATCGCGAGCGACTTGGGGCCCTGCACGGCGATGTCGACGAGCTGGTCGGGGCCGCTCGAGTCGTCCTTAAGGTTGCGCAGCGTCACGTCGCCCTCGATCTCGAGCGCCGGGCGGCTGTTGTCGAGCACGTACCGGCGCGCCGCGACGCCCGTGAACCACGCCCAGAGCTTGTCGGCGTTCGAAGCGTTCACGACGAGCAGGTAACGGTCCCAGGCGCGGCGGTAAACGAGAATGTCGTCGAGGACGTTTCCGTCCGGGTCGAGGACGTACGTGTAGTGCGTCTGCCCGTCACGCAGCTTGGGCACGAAGTTCGTCGTGACGAGGTCCACGAAGCGCTGCGCATTCGGGCCCGACACCTCCATGGTCCCCATGTGCGTGATGTCGAACAGCCCTGCGCGCGACCGCACCGCCTCGTGCTCGTCTCCGATCGTCGTGTACAGCACCGGCATCTCCCACCCCGCGAACGGCACCATGCGCCCCTTCGCGCCTTTCGCGTCCTTCTCGAGGTGCTGCGCGTACAGGCACGACTTCTTGAGCGGGCCCTCGTACTCCTTCCAGATGAACTTCTCCTTCTTCGCCGGCGCCGCCGCCACCTTCCGGCACCCGATGTAGTACGGCTTCGCCAGGTCCGGCTTCGCCTCGTCGCGCTTTGCCGCCTCGCGCGTCCTCAGCCCTGCGGGCACGGCCCCCGCGGCTTTCAGCTTGGACCACGCACGGAGCGCCCCGTCGGGGCGGACGAACAGCAGGTACCAGTCCTTCGCGCCGGGCCGAACGCAGATCGCCTGCGCGCCGTCGATCGCGCCCTGCGCCCATTTGCCGGGCTGAAGTGCGCCGAACGGGGCGCAGACGGACTTGAGCGTGGCGGCGGCCTTGGGGCCTGCGAGGCCGAGCACGAGTTGCCGGCGTTCCGGTCGACGGGCCGTCCGCAGGTCGTCGACAGCGACGGGACCGTCGATCTTCGCGTGCAGGTCGTTCGGGTCGAAGCGCACGAACCCGTCGGACAGCGCTTCCAGCCACCCCAGCGTGCGGCGGTCGGCGTCGAAGAGCCAGTATTCGTCGGAGCCGTCGGGCCCCTCGGGGAGCCGGATCAGGATCGGTTCGTCCGTCGTCTCGCCGGAGGGGGAGAGGAGCACGGCGGGGCCGCACTCGCCCGGGCCGAAGCGGGTCTGGCTGGCGAAGACCTCGGCGACGAAGGGGCGGGCGCGTTCGCCGCGGATGGCGAAGGCCGGCCGGTCGCTCCAGTCGAACAGCGCGGCGCCCTTGTCGAGGGCCGCGCGCTCGGCGGTCGGTTCACCGAAGTGCACCGGGGTCATCCACCCGTCGCGGTCTTCCAGCGACGCCTTGGCCTCCTTGTGAGCGGCCGTCAGCGGCGTCTCGTTCCGTTCCGCGAGGATGCGCGTCGTCCCCAGTTCCGCCGCGTCCCATCGCGCCTCCGAAGCCAGCTTCTTCACGCCGTCGCGCACCGCCTGCAGCGCTTCCGGCGAAATCTTCGCGCGGCCGGCAAGCCCTGCGCCTCCGTCGACGTCGTAAGGTTCGCATTCCTTCAGGACCCGTGCGATCAGGCCCGCGAGCGTCGTCATGTGGCTCTCGGTCAGGCCGCGCTGCGTCATGAAGCACGTCCCGATCCGCAGCCCGCTGGGGCGGGCGGCGTTGGCGTCGCCCGGCAGGGTGTTCTTGTTCAGCGTGATGCCGCACAGGTCGAGGATGTTCGCGGCGACGTCGCCTGAAAGCCCGGTGCCGGTCTTCGTCTCGAGCCCCTTGAGGTCGATCGTGAAGAGATGGACGTAGTTGTGTTCTTTTTTCTTCGTCTTCGGGTCGTTTTCGACCTGCGCGTTGAGCCTTTCGGGGAGGTCGACGCCGCCGGCGAGCGGGATCCCTTCCTTCAACAGCGCCCGGATGAGCGCCTTCGTGTTCGCGACAACCTGCTTCATCAGCGACTTGAACTTCGGCGTCGCCGCCATCGCGAAACAGACCGCCTTCGCGGCGATCTGGTGCAGGTGAGGCCCGCCCTGTTCGCCGGGGAACACCGCGCCGTCGAGCGCCCGGGCGTGCCCCGCGTCCGTCGAGATCAGGATCGCCCCGCGCGGCCCGCAGAGCGTCTTGTGCGTCGTCATCGACACCACGTCCGCGATCCCCACCGGGTTCGTCAGCAGCCCCGCGGCGATCAGCCCCGCCGGATGGCTCACGTCGGCCAGCAGGATCGCCCCGCACTCGTCCGCGATCTTCCGGAACCTTTCCCAGTCGATGTCGTACGGGTACGCCGACCCGCCCCCGATCAGCAGCTTCGGCTTCTTCTCCGCACAAATCCGCGCAATCTCCTCGTAGTTCAGCAGCCCCGTCTCGGGGTCCAGGTGGTAAGGCGTCACCGAATACCGCTTCCCGCTCCGGTTCGCCGGGCTCCCGTGCGTCAGGTGCCCGCCGTGCGAGAGGTTCAGCCCCACCACCGCGTCCCCGGGTTTCAGGAACGCCTCGTACACCGCGTTGTTTGCCGCCGC
Source organism: uncultured Planctomycetia bacterium (assembly GCA_964590435.1). Lineage (GTDB taxonomy): Bacteria > Planctomycetota > MHYJ01 > WSZJ01 > WSZJ01 > WSZJ01. Next base: position 110,803 of record CAZPWT010000018.1, on the reverse strand, counting down.
GCCCGACAGCGGCTGCACGTTCACGTAGAGGCTGGAAGCGGGGCATGCCGCCGTCGCGAACACCTCGGCTGCGCGGCGCTGCGCCAGCACTTCGACGAAGTCCGAGAACTCCGTTCCCTTGTAGAAGCGGCGGTCGCCGTAGCGGCGGTGGTAGGCGATGAATCGTTCGAAGTCGGCGACGCGGGCGGACTCGCGGCGAGCGAGGCGGTTCGAGGGATAGCCTTCCGCGTAGATGTTGGCGAACGCGGACGCCATGGCCTCGCGGACCGCCCGAGGCGCGACCGACTCGCTGGCGATCAGGACGATGCGGTCTCCCTGGCGGTCTTCCTCCCAGCGGGAGAGCAGCCCGGTGTCGGGGTCGAATTCGTCGAGGGACTCGCGGAAAAGGAAGTCGGCGACGGGCGTGCGCGGGGGAGCGGGGGGCGGCTTGACGGCTTTCATGGAGCCTCGCGGGAAGGGTCGTGGACGGAGAACGGCGCGAAAAGAAGCGGCGGATTCTAAGCCCGCGGGCGCAGGGTGTCCACGAAGCGAGGGAGCGGCATCCCGACCTGTCGAAACTACTTGGGCGGCTCGTCTGCAGGCGGCGGGTCGTAGGTCTCCTGCTTTTCCTTCCACCAGGCGCGCGCCTTCTTCAGCCATCCAGCGACGTCGTCCGCGAACGGCTCGGGGAAGGACGTGTGGCTCGCGAACGCCTTCGCCAGTTCGCCACAGAGGAGCTTCGCTTCGTCGCCCTTGTTCCCCTGGAGCTCGTTCAGGCGTGACAGGTAAGTCTCCACCAGCTTCGCGCTCTTGATGGTCGTCGTCTTGCAGACATTGTCGATCGCGAACGCGTAGTTGTTCGACTCCACGACCTTGATGAAGCAGCCCGCCGCATCCTTTCCGCCGAGTTCCGCCATCGCCGAGACCGCTTCCTTGCAGAGCGCGACCTCGTTCTCCCACTCAAGCCCGGCGTTTCCGGAAGCGGCGGACTTGCCGCTCGGCTTGGGCTTGCCGATGCGGGGAAGGTACTTGTCGAGGATCTTCGCGACTTCGTCCCGCGCGGTCTCGACCTCCTGGTTCGTCTTGAGGTAACTCAAGGCGCCCATCCGGATGCCGGAATCGGGGTCGTCCAGCATGTCTGCGATCGCCTTCGCCACGTCGACGCCTCGCACGTTCATGTGCGTATCGTTGAGCTTCCCGATCTTGTCCAGCGCGTCCCGCCGCTTCATCGGGTCCTTCGACCGCTTGTTCTTCGTGAATTCCCGAAGCGCATCGTCCTGCTCTTTCTGGTGGCGCACGCACATCGCCTTCGGCATGCAGGCGTCGCAGTCGGCGGCGGGGGAGGGGCGGGAGGCGAAGAGAAGCAGGGCGAGGGCGATGGCCATGACGCGCATGGGAAGTGGTCTCCGCGTGAGGGGGGTGACACGGCAAGTTTCCCGCCCGGCGGGCCGCGGGGCAAGCGGGAAATGGTCGGGACGCGAGGTCCGGCCGTCGGCGTCGGTCGCTTTCTTCACGCAGTTGCGTCCGTCGCCCGCCGCCGGTAGCATGGGCGCCCGTCCTGCCAACCCTCATCCCGCGCCAAGGGAGAGTCACTGTGATGTTCGGCAAGAAGCCGGTCGCCAACGACCTCAAGGAAATCAACGACAAGGTCCGCTTCAAGCTCATCCGCAAAATCGCGGAGGGCGGGATGGGGTCCGTCTACGAGGGCGTGCTGGCGGGCGCAGAGGGATTCGAGAAGACCGTCGCGATCAAGACGATCCAGGAGTCGCTGTCGAACGATCCTGAATTCATCGAGATGTTCATCGGCGAAGCGAAGCTGGTTGCCGACCTGGTGCACCAGTACATCGTGCAGATCTACCAGATGGGCAAGGTCGGATCGATCTACTACATGGCGATGGAGTACGTGGAGGGCGTGAACCTCCAGGAGTTCATGAACCGCCACTACGAGCGGCGCATGAAGCTGCCCATCGATATCGGGACGTACATCATCTCGCGCGTTTGCCGCGGGCTCGAATACGCGCATCGCAAGACCGACCGCGCGGGAAACCTGCTCAACGTCGTTCACCGCGACATCTCGCCGAAGAACCTCATGATTTCCACCGAGGGCTTCGTCAAGCTCACCGACTTCGGCATCGCGAAGGCCCGCAACCTCATGAAGAACCAGGAAGGCGAGGTTCTCATGGGCAAGGCCCAGTACATGTCCCCGGAGCAGGCGCAGTACATGCAGACCGACGGGCGCAGCGACCTGTTTTCGCTCGGCATCGTCGCATGGGAACTGCTGACGGGGCAGAGCCTCTTCGGAAGCGAGAACACCGGGATCATCCTGGAGAACGTCGTCTACAAGGAGATCCCGCCGGCGCGCCGCGTGAACCCGGAGATCCCCGAGGAAGTCGAGCGCATCCTCAACAAGGCGCTTCAGAGAGACATGAACAACCGCTACCAGGACGCGAGCCGCATGGCCTACGACCTGGAGTACTACATGTATCACAACCGCTTCGGCCCCACGAACGTGACGCTCGAGAAGTACATGCAGCGCATGTTCCCGGAGATCTTCAAGGCCACGCCGCGGCGCACGGACAGCGAGATCTTCCCGGCGGATTCGGACCCGGCCGCGAAAAAGAAGGTCTAGGCCCGCGCCAGTCCTTGCCCGATCCCCGGCGCTTCGCTAGACTCCGCCCCCTCACGGTGGGTATAGCTCAACCTGGCTAGAGCATCAGATTGTGGCTCTGAACGTTGCGGGTTCGAATCCCGTTACCCACCTCCTCGGACGGGCGCGCGTCGGCCGGCGCCTGCGTGCGTCGGGCCAGGAACGGTCTCCGGTATGCCACACGGAGAGCGGGCCCGACGCACTTCGGCCCCGGCACGACGCGCGCCCGTCCGAGGAATCAAAGGCAATTCCCTCAGGGCCCCCGGCGGGATCATGGCGAACTCGAGCTCGACGCCCGGCAAGCAGCATGATTCCCGGCCACCCACGTCGCCGGGGAAGGGGTTTCATGACGGCGGGCGGTTTTTCTTCGCCTGCGACTATGCGCCGGTGGCGGAGCGGGGGTTCAAGGGCGCGGGCGAAGTCAACCTGTGGGTCGAGACGGAGGGGAGCGGGCCGCCGCTGCTGCTGCTGCATGGCGGGCCGGACTTCGACCACCGCGCGTTCCATCCCGGGATGTCGGCGCTGGCGTCGAAGCGAAAGCTGATCTACGTCGATCTGCGGGGTCGGTGCATGAGCCGGACGCGGCAGCCCGTGGGGCTCGACCGCGACGTGCACGACGTCGCCGCGGTCCTGACGACGCTGGGGATCGAGGCGGTGGAGATCCTGGCGCATTCGCACGGCGGTTACGTCGCGGCCGCATTCGCCTACGCGTTCCCGGGACGCGTCCGGAAGCTGATCACGGTCGGCACGGCGTGGGGAGAAAAGCCGGAGGAAGCGCGGGCCCGCGTGCTGAAGGCCCCGAGCACGGGGACGGCCCGCACGCTGGAGGAACAGCGCCGCCTGCGCGACGGCCTGTTCTTCCTCAATCCGCCGGCGAAGGAACTCAAGCGGCACTACGACCGCTGCGTGGAGTGGATCGAATCCCCGGGGGCCTACGACTTCGCCCGGCAGTACGCCGAGGCGGGCGGTCAGGCGCCGGGCGAGACGGAACTCTCGCGCACGCTCTGCCCCGTCCTCTTCGTGGCAGGGGAGCAGGACTCGTTCGCTTCCGTCGAGAAGCTGCGCGCCGCCGCGACCCGCCTTGGCCCGCGCTTCAAGGTGGCGTCCATTCCCGACTGCCGGCACATGCCCTGGATGGAGCAGCCCGAGAAGTTCTTCGCGGCCGTGACGGCGTTCCTCGGTTAGGGCATCGGCGACCACGCCCGGGTCGCGCCGACTTCAAGGTGGGCGCAGACGGGGGCGAGGAAGCGCGCGACGGTCTCGAGGAACATGACCTCGTCGGGAGCGAAGCCGTCGACCTTCTGCGCCTGGGCGTCGAGGATCCCGAGGCAGCGGTCCCCGATCCGGATCGGCACGCAGATTTCGGATTGGACTCCCGGGATCCGCGCCACGTAGGTCTCGTTTTTCGAGACGTCGCGGACGTGGACTGTCTCCCCCAGGCGGAACGCGTACCCGATCAGGCCGACGGTGAACTTCTGCGTCGCGCCCGGCACGACGTCGATCTCGCCCTTGCACCTCTGCGCGACGAGCACCAGCTCCTCGCGATCGTAGTCGCCGTGGAACAGCCCGACGTAGAAGCACTCGAGCAGCCCGTTGATCACCTCCACCGCCCGCTGCACCACCGTCATCGGGGGCAGCACGCCGCCGCCGATGCGCGCGATGTGGTACAGCGCCTCGCACTGCTGCGCACGCCGACGCTCGATTTCGTACACCTCGGCGTTGCGAAGGGCGATGGCGCACTGCGCCGCCATCGTCTCGAGCAGCTTCACGTCGTCCTTCGTGAACGAATCCTTCTTCGCCGACTCGAGGTTCAGCACGCCCAGGAGGCGCCCTTCCGCCATCACCGGCACCGCGAGCTCCGATTTGATCGTGTCGGTGTTGCCGACGTAGCGCTTGTCCCGGCTCGTGTCGTTGACGATCAGGGGCTTGCGGTGAGAAGCGACCCAGCCGGTGACGCCCTCGGTGCGGATGCGCTGGAAGAACTTCCGGTCGAGTTTCCCGTAGTGGGGCCCGCTGGCGAGGTGCTGGACGAACTCCCTTCCCTCGTGGTCGAGCATGAGGAGCGTGGTGTCGGAGACGCCGAAGAAGGAGCGGGTGAGGTCGACGATTTCCGGGAGGAGCACCGCGGGATCGAGCGACGAGAGCCACCGCTTGTTGATGTCGAGCAGGAGCGTCGACAGGTCCTTGCGGGCGGCGGGCTTCCGGGCGCCGGCGGCCTTGGAGGACTTCCGGAGTTTCTTCATGGAACGGAGCCTACTTTCAAGGATTGGAGCGGGCAACGAGAACCGCGGGCCGGGAAGCGGCTATGAGGTCCCGTTGTTGTTGTTGGAACCCTTGCCGCCGCCGAACAGGCGGAAGATCGAGAAGCCGGGGGGCTTGGCGGGCGGGGGAGTGAAGCGGCCGGTGATGTCGTTGCCGTCCTTGTCGGGGATGCCGGTGTTCTGGAAGTTCAGCAGGGTCATCTGGAGTGCCGGGGTGGCACGGACGTTGCCGTTGCTCATGCTTTCGGCAAGCTCGGCGTGCGGCACCTTGACCGGGTTCTCGTGCGCGGTCGTGTAGACGAGGTACAGCGCCCCCTCGCGCCGCACTTTCCAGAGCGGACGGCGAAGAATCCGTTCCAGGAGGACCTGGACCTGGAAGTCGGTGAAGTTGGTATTCGGCGGGGGCATGGTGGCCGAGGTGGGTGCGGATCTCTCCAAGTGGATCATTTTGGATTACTTATCGGCTCGGAACAAGCCTGAAGTCCAGTCGGGGCAAAATGTTGCGAGAGCGCGCGGGGAATTCGGGGGGGCGGGCTCCGTCGGCCTGGGTTGGATCGACTGATCGCTTCTCCGCCGGAGGGCCGACTCCGCTCGCCCCCCCGAATTCCCCGCGCGCTCTGACAAAACGGCCACGGCCGAGGATGTTCGGCGCTAGCCCGGTTTCTTGCCCGCAGGACCCGATCGGCCTACATTGGCGCCCTTCCACCCCCTGCGCCAGGAGGCCCCTTGAGAGATCCCCGCGTCGTCAAACTCGCCAAAACCCTCGTCGGCTACTCCTGCCGGGTTCAGCCCGGGGAAAAGGTGCTGGTCGAGGCCTTCGATATCCCGCCCGACGTGGTCGGGATCCTGGTCGAGGAAATCTCCGCGGCCGGGGGAGTTCCGCTGGTGCACGTCCGGCAGAACGAAGTCACGCGGGCGCTGCTCGTCCACGGCAAGGAAGAAACCTGGAAGGCGCAGGGGCAGGCGGACCTTGCCCTCATGAAAGAGGCCCAGGCGTACATCGGCCTCCGTGGATCGCTCAACGTCGCGGAAATGAGCGACGTGCCGAACGCGAACATGCAGTGGTACCAGACCCACTACATGCAGCCCGTGCACTTCAAGCGCCGCATCACGAACACGAAGTGGTGCGTCCTGCGCTGGCCCAGCCCGTCGTTCGCCCAGCAGGCCGGGATGTCCACGCGCGCGTTCGAGGACTTCTACTTCGACGTCTGCACCATGGACTACGCGAAGATGGCCGGCGCGATGACGCCGCTGCGCGACCTCATGCAGAAGACGAACACCGTGCGCGTCAAGGCGCCCGACACCGACCTCACCATGTCGATCAAGGGCATCCCTGCCATCGCGTGCACCGGCGACATGAACATCCCCGACGGCGAAGTCTTCACTGCTCCCGTGAAAAACTCCGTCAACGGCAAGATTCGCTTCAACGCTCCCACGATCTACCTCGGCTCGCGCTTCGAGAACATCTGCCTCGAGTTCCGCAACGGCAAGGTCGTCAACGCCACCAGTTCCGACACGAAGCGCCTGAACGAGATCCTCGACAGCGACGAAGGCGGCCGTTTCCTCGGCGAATTCGCCATCGGGTTCCACCCGCTGATCAAGAAGCCGATGCTCGACATCCTGTTCGACGAGAAGATCATGGGCTCGCTGCACATGGCGCTCGGGAACTCGTACGACATCGCCGACAACGGGAACAAGAGCAAGATTCACTGGGACATGGTCCTGATCCAGACGCCCGAGGCTGGTGGCGGCGAGATCTGGTTCGACGGGGTCTGCATCCGCCGCAGCGGGCGCTTCATCGTCCCCGAGCTCGAATGCCTCAACCCCGAGAGGCTGCTCGGCGGGGCCGCGCCCCCGAAGACGGCGCCGTTCGGGTCCGGGGCGAAGGAAAAGACGGGGTCGAAGAAACGGGAGAAGGCGACCACGCGCAAGTGAGTTTCCGGGTCGTCTTCCTCTGGAACGTCCCTCCGTCGATCAGGGAAGTCTTCCGCTCCCGGTGCGCGGGGTTCGACCTGTCGTTTCCGGAGGGCAGCTTCAACGATCCCGCGCTCGTGGCTGAAGCGGACGCGGCGGTCGGATGGCGGATCACGGCGGAGCAACTCGAAGCCGCGAAGAAGTTGCGGCTCTTCCAGACTCCCGCGGCCGGGCCAGAGGGGCTCGTTCCGCTGTTCCGGCGGCACGCGCACATCCCGGTGTGCAACTCGCACGGCAACGCGCGGGCGGTCGCGGAATCGACGTTCGGGCTGCTGCTGGCGCAGGCAAAGCAGGTTGGCTTTCACGACCGCGCCATGCGTGCCGGCGAGTGGAGGCTGTGGCTCGAAGACCGGCCGAGCGTCATCCTCGAGGGGCGCACGCTCGGGCTGCTCGGGCTGGGCGCGATCGCCCGCCGCGTGGCGGAACTGGCGCGGGCGTTCGGGATGAAGACGAGGGCGGTGAAGCGCTCCCCGGGGGTGGAGCCGGGCTTTGAGTGGATCGGCGGGCCGGGGGACGTGGCCGCGCTCTTCCGTGATTCGGACGCCGTTGTGATCGCTGTCCCGTTGACGCCGGAGACGAAGGGCTGCGTCGGCCGGGCCGAGCTCGCGGCTGCGCGCCCCGGCGCCATCCTCGTCAACGTCTCCCGCGGCGAGGTCGTCGACGAGGACGCGCTGTTCGACGCGCTCAGGAACGGCCCCCTCGGCGGCGCCGCCCTCGACGTCTGGTACGACTACCAGCCGAAGCCCGACGCGGAGGGCCGACGCTTCCCGTGGCACCGCCCCTTCCACGAGCTTCCCAACGTGACGCTGTCGCCTCACCGGGCCGCGAGCCCGCTCGACGATCCCGGGCGGTGGGGCGATGTGATCGAGAACCTGGAGCGCGTCTCGCGCGGCGAAGCGCCGCTGAACCGGATCGACCTGGAACGGGGATATTGAGCGGGAAGCGTGAACCGTTGGCGCGGCTCGGCTATCTTTAGAGGGAGCGCCCCCGTAGCTCAGTCTGGAAGAGCACCGGTTTTCTAAACCGATGGTCGCAGGTTCAAATCCTGCCGGGGGTATTCAACGGCGAGTTCGGGGTTCCGGGTTCTGACTTCCGGGTTCGGTCCCGGGTCGCGAGTTCGGGGTTGATCGCTGGGAGGAGCATGAACGACAGGCGCGGGCCGGCGGTATCGGGGGAAGGGCGGCTGCGCGAGCTGCTGGCGGCGCTGGAGAAACGGCTGCCGCCGGGATGGGCGCCGGGGTGGAGCGACGGGCAGGTCTCGGTGTCGCCACGGGAGAGAAAGTCAGGGCGCTTCTCGGTCACCTGGCTCGAGGGATTCGGCAGGTTCGCGGCGTTTTTCCGTCCTCCGGGCGCGGACCCGGACGTCCGCACGGCGGAATTCGAGCCCGGCCCCGGGGTCGCGGCCGCGATCGCGGCGTGGATGGTGAGGGAAGCGCGGTCCTAAGCGAACTGAGGCATGTTTCTTCCCAGGCCACTTTTCCACCGCAACGCAATCCTTCGACTCGGCCTGCGGCCTCGCTCAGGATAAGCCGGGCCGCGAGGAGCTTGGACTTGAGAAGACTCTTTTTCGGCCCGGCTTAGCGCGGACGGGCGAGCGCGGCGCCGAGGCGCGAGGCGACGGCGGGGGAGCGCGAGGCGACGGAGACCTCGACGGCGTTTCCGTTCCAGGTGATCGCGGCGGCCGCGTCGTGGCGCGTGAAGTGGGACGTCAACGCGAACCGCGAGAGGTCGTGACGCCGCATCCCCTCCGCGACGGCGGCGCGGCCGAGGGACTCCAGCAGCGATCGCGGCGCGGAAGCGTGCTCCGGGCGGACCGAACGCACCTGCGGCGAGCCCGCGCCGGCGAGGCGGAATTGCCGGAACGCCGCATCGAAAAGCCACGCCGCCAGCGACTCACCGAGCACGAAGGGAACCACGGGCTTCTTCCCGCGCGGCTCCCCCTCGTCGAGCTGCACCACGGCAGCTTCGCGCACGCCGGCCTCTTCAAGGCCCTTGCGGATGGCTGCCGTGAAGAGCTCGCCGGTCGAGTCGAGCCACACCGGGCCGCAGTCCTGGCACGACCCGTGCGGCATCCCGATCAGGAACCGCTTCGCCACCCCGGGCGCGAGTTTCATTCCCTTCGCAGCTTCCTTCTTGCGCTTCCGCTCCAGCACGGGGAGCACGTCCTCCGGGAGCGACAGCCCGACTTCCGTGTGCTGGCCGCGGAGGCGGAGGTTGCCGGTCGAGGCCCCCGCGATGCGGAGGAATTCGGCCCACGAGTCGGGGATCGGGCCCACGAGCGTCTCTAGCCGGGCGATGTCGGCCGGTGCCGCGGGGGCGACCGCCCCAAGCGGCGCGGCGAATTCGGCGAGCACTTCGGAAACGCGCGGATGCACGAGGGCCTCTTCAAGAAGAACGGGCCGGGGCGATGGCCCCGGCCCGTGAGAATCGCATGTCGCCGCCGAAAAGCTAGTTCGGGTGGAGCCCGTACAGGTCCACGTTGGCCCGGCCCTCGCCGCGATGGGCCGTCCGGTACTTGAACACGACTTTCTTGATGTGGCGAACGTGTCCCGGAAGGTCGATGCGGCGGCTCCACGAACCCTCATGGAAGTGGTGCCGCACGTTCGCGTCCCAGTGCTGGTCGTTCCCGAAGACCACATCGACGTCGAACAGCTCCAGGTCAGCCCGGTCCACGTCGATGCGGATCGCGACGAAGTCCCCCTGGAAATTCGAGTGGATCTCGTCCCGCTCCGCGCGGTGGTTCACCATCCGCGAACCCAGCTTCTCCCACCGGTCGCCCGCAGGCGCGTTCCCGCCGTCCCGCCTGCGACCGCCACCGCCGCACCCGAGCAGCGCGACCGCCAACAGCCCGACCAGGATCGTCTTCATCGGTGTCTCCTAGCGCTTGCCGTAAAGGTTGATGGTCGCCTTCCCGTCACGGGACGCACGGATGCTCTTGTAGTAGAAGTCGACCCGCTTGATGAAGCGCTTGTTGCCGGGCAGGTCGATGACCCGCGTCCGCGTGTTGTCGTCGAACGTGAAGCGCGTCCGGGGCGACTCCTTTTCGCCGTTCCCGAAGGTCACGACGATGTCGTACATCTCCAGGTCACCGTTCTCGACCTCGATCTGGAACGACGTGAAGCGTCCCTCGCCGCGGCAGTCGATCGCATCGTGGTCCCCGCCGAAATCGACCACCCGCGCGCCGAGGAAGTCCCAGCCGGGGAAGCGGTCCTTCGGGTCCTTCTGCGGCGGCCGGTCGTTCCCACCCGCGTTTCCGCCCGCCGCGTGGCGGCCGAACACGTGCACCGTCGCCCGCCCCTTCTTGAACTCGGACTTGTACCAGAACTCGATCTTGCGGATGACGCGCGCCTCGCCGGGCAGGTCGATCGTGCGGCTCATCGAACCCTGGCGGAACTCGATGCGCGTGTCGGGGGAGAAGTCGTTGCCGTCGCCGAAGACGACGCGGATGTTCCACATGTCGAGGTTGCCTTCCTCGACGTCGATGCGGATCTTGTCGAAGCGGCCTTCGTTGGCGCCGACTTCGATCGTGTCCTTGTCGGCCACGAAGTCGACCGTGCGCGAGCCGAGCTTTTCCCACTTTTCCTTCGACTCGTTCCCGCCGCCGCCGCCGGCCTGGTTTCCGTACAGCCGGACGCGCGCCTTGTCGTCGCGGCGCTCGGACTTGTACCAGAACTCGACCTTGCGGATGACGCGGGCCTCGCCGGGGAGGTCGATCGTGCGGCTCATGGACCCTTCGCGGAATTCGAAGCGCGTCCCGGGCGAGAAGGACTCGCCGTCGCCGAAGGTGACCTTGATGTCGAACATGTCGACGTTGCCGCGCTCGACGTCGAGCTTGATCTGCTTGAAGCGGCCTTCGCTGGCCGTGACCTCGATCGAGTCGTGGTCGCCTCCGTAGTCGACCAGACGCAGGCCGAGGAGTTCCCAGCCCTTGTCGTTGTCGGCCGCGGGGCCGTTCACCGGCGGGCGGGGATCATTCTGGCCGCCCGCGTTTCCACCGCCGGCGGCGCGCTTCCCGAAGACCGTCACGGTCGCGCGGCCCTTCTTGAACTTGGAGCGGTACCAGAATTCGATCTTGCGGATCGTGCGGACTTCGCCGGGGAGGTCGATCGTGCGGCTGCGGGAGTTTTCGTTGAACTCCAGGCGCGTGCCGGGCGAGTAGGGATCGCCGTTCCCGAAGGTGACCTTGATGTCGTACATCTCGATGTTGCCGTCGTCGACGTCGATCTTGATGGCGGTGAACTTCCCCTCGCCGGAGCCGTCGATGGTGTCGTGGTCGCCGCCGAAAGCGACGACGCGCGAGCCGATCTTGTCCCAGTCGTCCGCGCGCGCCGTGGAGGCGAGCGAAGCGAGGAGGGCGGCCGTGGCGACGGCCAGGAAGGCGTTCTTCATGGTTTCTCCCTTGGAGGTTTGGGCGCGGATTTGAGCCTGCCGGGGCAGGCGCGTCAATCACAGGATAAAAACCCGTGTTGCGCGGGAATGTTGTAGCGATCGCGGGATTTCCGTAAGTCGTTTCCGGTGAGAGCGTTGCCGCAGGCGAGGGCAGCCCTCAAAACGTACGGATTCCTTACGGGCCGCCTCTTTTGCCGCCCCGTCGTTAAAGAACCGAAGCCGCGATGAATCCCGTCCTCGAGATCGGCTGGAACCTCCTCCTCGCCGCCGCCGAAATCGGCGTCGCGCTCGCGATGCGTTCCCTCGGCGCTCCGCCCCGCCGCGTCGTCTCATGGGTCGCCTTCACGTTGATCCTCGGCGCAGCGATCGCCTTTCCGCTCACCGGCGACGCCTTCGCCACCCTTCGCCTCTGGTCCTGGGCCATTTTCGCGCACGCCCCGGTCCTTCTCCTGGCCGGGGGCTGGGCGCTACGGAAGCGCTCGCGGCGCGCCGCCGCGGCGTGCGGGCTGTCGGCCGCGGCGCTCCTCGCCGTCGCCGCCGATGCGTTCCTCATCGAACCCCGGCGGCTCGACGTCACCCATGTCCGGGTCGTCTCGGCCAAAGCAGGGAAGCCCTTCAGGATCGCCGTGCTCTCCGACATCCAGACCGACCACGTCGGCGAGCACGAACGCCGCGCCGTCCGCGCCGCCATGGCCGAGAAGCCCGACCTCGTCCTCCTGACCGGCGATTACATCGAGGAGGAAGACGACGCCAAGCGCCGAACCCAGCATGAAAGCCTTCGCGCACTTTTCAGGGAAGAGTCCCTGGCTGCGCCGATGGGCGTTTTCGCCGTGATGGGGGACAACGACTCGGGGGACTGGCTTGACATTTTCACCGGGCTCCCGATGCTGGCGTCGGGGCAGACCTTCCACGCCGAGCGGGACGGCGTCGCCCTCGTCGGCCTTTCGCTTCACGAATCCCGCCGCCCCGGCCTCCGGATACCGCAGACGCCGGGATTCCAGGTCGTTTTCGGCCACGCGCCGGACTTTTCGCTCGGCGACGTGCAGGCCGACCTGCTCGTGGCCGGCCACACGCACGGCGGCCAGGTCCAGATTCCGGGCTTCGGCCCCCTCATCACCCTCACTCGCATCCCCCGCGGCCAGGCCGCCGGCGGCGCCCACGACCTCGGCGGCGGCCGCACCCTCGTCGTCTCCCGCGGGATCGGGATGGAGCGGGGAAGCGCCCCGCGGCTGCGGTTCTTCTGCGCGCCGCAGGTGGTGATCGTGGACGTCGAACCGGCGCGGTAGCCTACCGGCGCTCGCCGGCGGCAAAGGCGTCGCCGCGCAGCACCCCGGCAAGCGCCGCGTCGAGATCCGGCCGATCCGGGTCGATCCGCGCGATGCGGTGAAGGTTGTCCCCGAGCCACGCCTCGCCGATCGCCAGCGATTCGGGATCGGATTGACGCGTTGCGTCAAAGAACGCCTTCGCCTCGCCGGCCGCCCCCTTGACGCCGCGCGGGTCCAACCGCAGGTCCAGCCGCTTCAGCGCCGCCCCCCGCCGGTGCAGCCATACCGCCGCCCGCCGGTCGTCCGCGACCGGCAGCACGAAAATCGACCGCTCCGGCAGCTTGCGCGGAGTCCGGGCATGCGCCGACTCCTGGACGTTGATGAGCGATCCGCGCAACTCGCGGATCAGGCGGTTTTCGTCGAGCAGGGCCTCGAGTTCGCTCCCGTGGATCGTGAAGTCGATCGCGCGGAGCCGTTTCGTGATCGCCAGCCACTTTTCGTCCGGCTGCCGAGGCACAGCGAAGTACGAGTTCACGCGGTTGCGGAGGTTGCGCGCCTTGCCGACGTAGAAGACGGTCCCGGCGGCGTCGAGGAAACGATAGGTCCCCGGAGTCTCGGGAAGCGTGGCGAGGAACGCCGCGTCGAAGCCGTACGGCGCGAGATCGAGCCGCGGCCGCGGCTTGTCCGCGACCTCCCGCAGCGCTTCCAGCCCCCGGATGTCGCGCTCCGCAGCGAGGTCCTTCACGCGCTCCCAGACGGCGGCGAGGGTGTGGAGCGCGCCGAGGGCGTCCTCGCCGGCGCCGTGCGGGAGCTTCCATTCCTCGGCGGCGCGGGCGGCGGTGGTGAAGGTGCGGGCGGGGTCGAAAGCGCGGCAAAGGGCGCGGATGGAGAGGACGCCGGGGAGGGAGCCGAACGCGACGGGCGGGGGGGACATCGGGACGTCGGGGACCGCCGATGTTTTCATTTCGCCGAGGCGCTGGCCGTCCCACGGGGCGTGTGCGGCCATGTCCTTCCACGCCACGACGAGCAGCACCGGACCCTCGACGGGCGCGGGCTTCTCCGGCCGCAGCCGCCACGCGTCCCCGTCCTTCTCGACCCATGGCAGCTTGGACAGCGCCGCCTCCGCCACCTTGGCGAGGATCGCCTCCGGCCCCTGGATCCCCAGCGCCTCGCGCCCGAGGTCGGCGGCCGTCCGCGGGCCGGCGGCGAGGAGGGTGCGGATCCGGGTTTCGACTTCGGACATCGGCTACGGCCGGCCTTCGTAGCGCGCCATCTTCGCGCGGGTCGCGTCGTCGATCTTCACCGGGTTTTTCTGCCCCGCGTCCATCATGACGAGCACGGATCGCGCTTCCGCCACGAGCCGCTCGCCCGCCACGAGCCGGTACGACAGGTCGAACGACGTCGTGCCGATGCGCGAGACGGCGAGGCGCACGTCGATCTCGTCGCGCCACGTCGCCGCCGAGCGGTAGTCGATCTCGTTGCGCGCCAGCGTGAACGGGAAAATGTCGTAAGCGCCGGCCAGCTCCTTCCACCACGCCTCGCGGGCGTTCTCGAGGTACGTGAGGTAGACGGCGTTGTTGACGTGCTGAAGCGCGTCCATGTCGCGCCAGACCGGCTTGACGCGGTGCACGAAGACCGTCATGAGGCCGCTCCCGCGAAGGACCGTTCGACGCACCCCTTCGGGCAGGCGACCCGCCACGCCCGCTCGGCATCCTCCGCCGGTGCGCGGCGGCGGCCGTTCACCGCGAGCGCTTCGCCGCAGGAAGGACACGCGGCGCGGACTTCGCGGTCGCTGGAGTACTGCTCGAACGCCTTGAACGTGGAGAGGCCGGCGGGGGTGGCGTCGAGGTCGCGCGCCGGCTCGTTCCAGCCGCTGCCGGAAGTGCCGATTTTGAAATAGTCCGCGTGCGAAGGCGCGTCGCCGCGATTCAAGGCGCCAAGGCGCTCGAGCCACGCGTCGATCTGCGGGATGATCGGCGCGACGTTGACGCCCTTGTATGAAGGGGAGTAGGGGATCAGCTTGCGCCGCGCCGAGCGGAAGAGCCGGTACGCCGCGCGCAGGAAATGCGTGTCGACGCGGTGGAACGCCGCCGCGAGCTGGATCAGCCCCTGCAGGAACAGCCGGTTCGGGTGCCCCTTCGGCTCCTCAAGCCACACCGCTTCCCACTCCTCGTGGGCCTCGAAGCGCTTCCCCGAATTGAACAGCTCGAAGCCGAGCGCGTAGAGGCGCGCCTTCCAGTCGCCGGACTTGTCGACCGCGTGCGTCATGGCCTCTTTATAGCAGCGGACCGCGCCGACGGCGCGTTATTCGGAGTCTCAGCCGATGGCGCCCTTGCGGTAGATGTCGTCCTCGATTTCGCGGAGGACGAGGGCGATGTCGCGGGCCCGGAGCATTTCGCGAATCTGGCTCATCCGGCGAGGGGAGAGCACCTCGCCGCTCGTCTTGCCGACGGGGACGAATCCCTCGCTGGCCTGAGACCTCATTTCCTCGGACATCTCGACCAGTTCCTCGCCGAAGGCCAGTTCCTCGAGCATCCGGTCGGCCGGCAGGAAGCCGCGCACCGACAGCAGGACCCGCCCCTCGCTGTCGCACAGGAAGAGCCGCACGTTGCCGCCGCCCGCGCCCTCTTTCACGGTGGCCATCTGCTCCGGCGGATACGGGATCGGCGTCCGCGTGTCCGCTGTGTTGTTGCAGTACAGCCCGGGGCACTGGTTGTGCCACGTCGACACCCAGTTTTCCTCGATCGCGCGCTTCACCCGTTCGTCCGAGAGCGTCACGGCTCTCAGCACATGCGCGGCGAGTCAGAGGCGCCCGTCGAGGTCGCCGACGACCGAGAGCACCAGGAGGGGCCGTCCGTCGCGCCGCGCGATTCCCCTAGCCTCCTCAAACGGCACGGAAAACGCCGGCGGCGGGGAAGCGCATCCAGCGAGCATCATTGCCAACAACGGAATCGCGATCTTCATATCAGGATTCTACTGAATCCCCGCCTGCACTGCCGCAGCCCCACCACCAACCACCAACCACCAGCTACCAACTAAAACCCGCACGGGGTTCGGAGTCCTACCCTCACTTCATCACTCGCCCTTCAAGGCTCTCCAGCCACTCGTCCACCACGACCGCCGCTTCCTGGCCGATCGTGCTGTCCAGTTGCGCGAACGTGGCGGCGCGCAGCCGCAGCGCGGCGACCTTGCGGGCGATCGCGGACTCGCGGATCGGCTTCTTCATTTCCTCGGGGTTCGCGGCTTCGAGGTCCCAGGCGGTCTTGTTCAGTTCCTCGGCGCCCTTGGCGCGCAGGTCGCGCGCGGCGTCGGTCGACTTCGCCGTCGCGCAGGCGAGGCCGCGGTCGCATTCTTCGCGGAAGCGTGCGGCGGGCCACCAGCCCTGGACGGCGTGGCGGATGACGCCCTCGGGGGAGCAGAAGACGGTTCTGACGTTGGCGCCGCCGCCGCCCTCGGGGTAGGCGGCGATTTCTTCCTTGGAGTAGACCGGCTGCGGGGCGCCGGCCATCTCGACGCTGTCCTCCGGCTTCACGTCGTACCAGGCGAGGACGAACGTGCGGTTGAGCCAGGCGCTGAGGTCTTCGTCTGCGAACGTCACGGTTCGCATGAGGTGGCCGCCGAGTCAGGAGTAGCCGTCGGGGGCGCCCGGAGTGGCAAGCACGAGCAGCGGCTTGTTCTCGGCGCGCGATTTCGCGAGCGCCGTCCCGATATCGGTGATCCACAGCGGCCGCCCGAGCTTCTCCAGGATCGTCGAGAGCCACGCGCGGGCCTCGGCGTCGGTCGCTTTGGCCAGCGCGTCGCGAAGCGTCGCCTTCCACGTCAGGTCCAGAGCCTCGATCCGCGCCTGCGCTTCGTCGCGCTTCGCCGCATCGTCCGCGGAGAGCTGCGCGATCCAGTCGTTGACCTGCTCGGGCGTGGCGGGATCGGCGAGGGCGGGAAGGGCGGTCAGGACGAGCGCGAGGACGGCGAAGAGGTGTCTCATGGTGGAAATAAGACGCGGGCGGGGAAGCGAAGTTCGGCAAATTCCGTGGAATTTGATCGAGCGGCTTGACCGGAGCCGATTCTATGTTAGTATTATGTTCGCCTTCAGGAGAAAACCATGCCTTTGACCGCCAACGCCCGTGCCGTCCTCGAAAAGCGCTACCTCCTCCGGGACTCGAACGGCCGCGCCGCCGAGAGCCCGGAGTCGCTGTTCCAGCGCGTCGCCACCGACATCGCCGCCGCCGAGGCCGCGTTCGGCTCGTCGCCGCGCCCCTGGGCGCGACGGTTTTTCGACATGATGACGGAAGGCGAGTTCCTCCCGAACTCGCCGACGCTCATGAACGCCGGCCGCGAGCTGCAGCAGCTCGCCGCGTGCTTCGTCCTCCCCGTCGAGGACTCGATCGACTCGATCTTCGGCACCCTGCGCGCTTCCGCCCTCATCCACAAGTCGGGCGGCGGCACCGGGTTCTCGTTCTCGCGGCTGCGGCCGAAAGGCGACCGCGTCGCGACGTCGCAGGGAACCGCCAGCGGCCCCATCTCGTTCATCCGCGTCTTCAATGCCGCCACCAACGCCATCAACCAGGGCGGCTTCCGCCGCGGCGCCAACATGGCCGTCCTCGCCGCCGATCACCCGGACATCGAGGACTTCGTCAGGGCCAAGCGCGACCGCGGCGAGCTGGCGAACTTCAACGTCTCGGTGCTTGTCACGGACGACTTCATGAAGAAAGCCGCGGCCGGCGAGCCGTGGGCGCTCGTCAACCCGCGCACCCGGCTCGTCATGCGGCACATCCGCGCCGACAAGCTTTTCGAGGCGCTCGTCGACGCCGCGCACGACTCCGGCGAGCCCGGCATCCTCTTCCGCGACCGCATCGAGCGCGACAATCCGACCCCCGGGCTTGGCGCCATCGAGGCGACGAACCCGTGCGGCGAGCAGCCGCTGCTGCCGAACGAGGCCTGCACGCTCGGGTCGATCAACCTCGCGCGCTTCACCAAGCCCGGCGGCTTCGACCTCGCCCGCCTCGAGCGCGCCGTCGCCGACGCCGTCCGCTTCCTCGACGACGTCCTCGAGCGCAACAAGTACCCGCTTCCCGCCGTCGAGCGCCTCACGCGGGCCAACCGCAAGATCGGGCTGGGCGTGATGGGGTGGGCGGACGCGCTGGCGTCGCTGGGGGTGGCGTACGATTCGGAGGAAGGGCTGGCGCTGGCGGACCGGACGATGGCGGCGGTGTCGCGGGCGGCGCGGCATGCGTCGCAGGAGCTGGCGCGGGAGCGCGGGCCGTTCCCGAACTACCCGGAGAGCATCCATGCGCGGGGCGCGGGGTTCCCGATCCGCAACGCGACGGTCACGACGGTGGCGCCGACCGGCACGCTCTCGATCCTGGCGGGGACGTCCGGCGGCATCGAGCCGCTGTTCGCGCTGGCGTACGAGCGGCACGTCCTCGACGGCGCCGTCCTCCCCGAGACGCACCCCGAGTTCGCGCGGCTCGCCCGCGAGGGCGGCTTCGACCGCCCCGAGGTCTGGGCGCACGTAAAAAAGACCGGCGGCGTCCGCGGCTGCGCGGCCGTCCCGGAGCGGATCCGCCGCGCCTTCGCCACCGCCGCCGACATCGCGCCCTCGTGGCACGTCCGCATGCAGGCCGCCTTCCAGCGCCACGTCGACAGCGCCGTCTCCAAGACCGTGAACTTCCCGAAGGAGGCCACGAAAGCCCACGTTGCCGAGGCGTTCCGTTCGGCGTGGGAAGCGGGGTGCAAGGGGATCACGGTCTACCGCGACGGGAGCCGGGCGGGGCAGGCGATGGAGAAGGGGGACTGTTCGGGGCCGGCGTGCGTGGCGTGAGGGGAAAAGCATTCGCGGATGAAAGCGGATGACGCGGAAACGGCCGCGGATAAGGGCCATGCGTCGCCGCAGGAACACATCCGCGGCCCTTTCCGCGTCATCCTCCTTTATCCGCGAATTCCTTCGTCCTCTCATATCCCTCCTGCCCCCGGCCACCCCTCATGTAATCTCAAGCCATGAACCCCAAACGCCTCCTCGCCGCCTCGCTCCTTTCCCTCGCCGCCGGCTGCGGATCTTCCGAGAAAAAACCCGACCCGGAGCCCACGCCTCCCGTGAACACCACGTCCCGCGACCTCGCCGACATCCAGGTTCTCGAGGACACCCGCGCCGCGGGCGCGAAGGTCGAGCCGTTCCTCCGCAGCGCCGACGCCGTCGTCCGCCGCCGTGCGGCCCTCGCGATCGGCCGCATCGGGGACGCGAAGAGCATCGACGCCGTCGCCGCGCTTCTCGGCGATCCCGACACGAAGGTTGCGGAGGAAGCGGCGTTCGCCCTCGGGCTGATCGCCGACCCCGCCATCGCGGAACCGCTCCGCCGTGCGCTGAAAAGCCCCGAGCCGGAGGTGCGGGCGCTCGCGATCCAGGCACTGAGCCGGCTGCAGCGTCCCGGGGACCTCGGCCTGGCCGCGGGGATGGTGCGCGACCAGAGCCAGCGGGTTCGCGGGGAGGTTGGCATGGCGGTGGCGCGGATGGCGGAGAAGGCGGAGAGCACGGACAACAAGTCGAAAGTGCACGACGCCGTCCTCGCGCTCAAGCCCCTGCTCCACGATCCCGACGCCGCAGTGCGGTGGCGTACATGCTTTGCCCTCGCCCGCGTCGATGCTTCGCCGCTCCGCGCCGAACTCGACGCTGCGACGGTGGACCAGGATGCTCTGGTCCGGGCGTTCGCGACGCGGGCGCTCGGCAAGCTCGAAAACCCGCCCGAGGCCTCGCTGATCCGCTCCGCCGGCGACTCCGACCCGCGAGTCTCGTGGGAGGGAGTGAACGCGCTGGAGAAATGCACCAGCGGCGACGTCAGCAAGGCGCTCAACCAGGCCGCATCGGGCGGCGAGTCCGTCACGATCGCGCGCGCCCTCGAAATTCTCGGGAAGCGCGGCGAAGCGACGCCGGGGACGCTCAAGGCGGCGCTTCGGCATCCGAGCGTGACCGTCCGCGGGACGGCGCTGTGGGCCAAAGGGTACGGGCGCGGGATGGAGGCGTTCGACGAATCCGTGGCGGCGCTGAAGTCGGCGGACCCGATCATGCGCCGGGCGGCGGTGCGGGCGCTGGCGGCGATCGGGACGCCGAAGTGCCACGAGGAACTGGGGCGCGTCATGCTCGGCACGGAGCGCGCGCTGCAGGTGCAGCTCATGGCGGAAGTCGCGGATCACTTCAAGCGCTTCCCGACACTCGCGGCGGAATGGGACGGCTACATCCGCGCGGGGCTCGACATTCCCGACGCGGCGGTGCGAGAAGCGGCGGTGATGGCGCTCGCCGGCCGGGAAAAGGAGATCGACTGGGACGCGGTTCTCGAAAAGGCCTACCTCGCCAGCGCGGGCCCCGGGATGGTGGACCCGCGGATGGCGGTGCTGTCGTGGTTCGAGACGGCGAAACGCGGGCGGGCCGTTGCGCTCGAGGGGACGAAGGACGCGGTGCCGGCGGTGAGGGCGCAGGCGGCGAAGACGCTGGCGGCCTGCGGCGAGTCGGCGGACGTGGCCCCGGCGCCGCCGCCGGGGGCGATCGAGGCGACGAAGCTCGAGGACATCGGCTTCTCGACGATCGTGAAGCTCGAGACGACGCGGGGAGTCATCCGGATCCGGCTGTTGCCGGGCGTCGCGCCGGCGATGACGTCGGCGTTCCTGCGCCTGGTGAAGTCCGGCTTCTACGACGGCAAGACCTGGCACCGCGTCGTGCCGAACTTTGTCATCCAGGGCGGAGACCCGAAGGGGGACGGGACGGGGGACGCGGGGTTCACGCTGCGGGACGAGTGGTCGCGCGAGGCGTTCGACGCGGGCGCGGTCGGGATGGCGACGTCGGGGAAGGACACGGGAAGCTGCCAGCTGTTCATCATGAGCGCGCCGGCCCCGCATCTGGAAGGGCGCTACACGGTGTTCGCGCGGCTGGAGAGCGGGATGGACGTGGTGAGGGCGATTGAAGTCGGGGACAAGATCGTCAAAGCAGCGGTCGAAAGGTGAGTTGGGAGTTTGCGAGTTCGGTTCGGAGTTCGAACTTCCGAGTTCCGTGGAGTTCTAAGTTGCGCGTTGGGAGTCGGCCGAACGTCGCAACTCAAACCCGGAACCGAGGAACTCCCAACGTAGTTTTTCCCCGGAACTCCGAACCCCGAACTCCGAACCGAACGCGCAAACCCGAAACTAATCTTCCTTCCCGGGCTTGACGTCTTCCTCCTCCGCCTCCTGCCCTTCTCCCATCTCCGCCGCCGCAATCTCGCCGGGCGTCGGAAGCGCCGCGTCCGCCACGCTCTTGCCGGGCGCCCTCGCGACCCGCGCCTGCACATCCTCGATGAACTTCCCGATGTGGCGGTACTTCTGGTACCGGTCCTCGATCAGCTTGTCGATCGGCACCGCCTTCAGCTCCGTCAGTGTCTTCACCACGTAGTTCTTGATGATCTCCATCGCGGCCGGCGGGTTTGTGTGCGCGCCGCCGAGCGGCTCCGGCACGATGTCGTCGAAGATTCCCAGCGCCGTCAGGTCCTTCGGCGTCAGCTTCAGCACGTCGGCCGCCCGCGACGCCTTGTCGGAGCTCTTCCAGAGGATCGCTGCGCAGCCTTCCGGCGAAATGACGCTGAAGTACGCGTTCTCCATGATCGCCAGCCGGTCGCCCACGCCGATCCCGAGCGCGCCGCCTGAGCCGCCCTCGCCGATGACGAGGCACAGCACCGGCGTCCGCAGCAGGCTCATCTCGAAGATGTTCTCCGCGATGGCGTGCGCCTGGCCGCGCTCCTCGGCGCCGATGCCGGGATAGGCGCCCGGCGTGTTGATGAAGCAGACGACGGGGAGGTGGAACTTCTCGGCGAGCTTCATCTTGCGAAGCGCCTTGCGGTACCCCTCGGGGTGGGGCGAGCCGAAGTTGCAGCGCAGCCGCTCCTTGGTGTTCTTGCCCTTGCGCTGGCCGATGAACATGACCTTGTGGCCGCCGATGATGCCGGTGCCGCAGACGATCGCCGGGTCGTCCCCGAAGAACCGGTCGCCGTGAAGTTCCTGGAACTTTTCGACGAATCCCGCGATGCAGTCCATCGTGTCCGGACGCCCGGGGTTGCGCGCCAGCAGCACGCGCTGCCACGGCGTCAGCTTGTTGTAGATCTCCCTCTTGAGCAGCTCGAGCTGCTTCTTCAGCTCCTCGATCGACCCCGTGAGGTCGACGTCCATCTGCTCCGAGAACTTCTGGAGGTCCTCGATCTTCTTCTCGACGTCCTTGATCGGCTGTTCGAACTCGAGAGATTCCTGCACGTGTCCTCCTTGGTTTCAGCGGGGCGCGTCGGCCGGGTGCGCGGTCTTGCGAAGGACGTCGACCTGGGTGCGCAGAGCCTGGATCGAGGAAGCGAGGTCAAGGTGGCAGGAGCGCGAAACGGTTTCGAGCTCCTCGATCCGTTTTTCGATCTGTTTGAGAGCCTTGTCGAACTCTCTTGTTGCGTCCAACCGGGAGATCCCTGAGTGGAGTGAAGGGGGGATGGTATCGCGGCGGGGGGAGTGGGGGTCAAGAGAAAGAAAAAGCTGGAAGGGTGGGAGGTGGGGGATACGATGGGGCGCCTTCCGCGGTTCCCCGGAAGCGCACCGTAACACGTTGCGCTTCAATGACTTATAGAGAGCGCTTCCATGAACGTCTGGCAGATCGAAACCGCCATCAAGCCCGAACTTGCGGACCCCGCCGGCCGCGGCATCCTCGCGGACGCGCGCGAGGCCGGGTTTTCGTCAGTTACGGATGTTCGGGTAGTTCGGGTCTTCCTCCTCCAGGCCGAGTTCGACCGCGCCGCCGCGGAGAAAGTCGCCGCGAACGTCTTCGCCGATCCCGTGACCGATCTCTGGACGATCGGCGACCCGGTCTCGAAGAAGCTGAAGGGAGCGTGGAACGCGATCACGATCACCCGCAAGCCCGGTGTCATGGACCCGGTCGAGGAATCGTCGCTCAAGGCCCTTCGCGACCTCGGCCTCCGCCCGCGCGCCGTCCGAGCCGGGCGAAAAGTTCTCTACGCGGGCGCCGCTTCGCCGCAGCTCGAAAAGTGGGCGCGGAAGGCGCTGGCGAACGAAGTGGTGGACGACATCGCGTTCGAGGACCGGACGATCAAGGAGATCCCGGCGGGGCATGCGCCGGCGTTCCGGAAGGTGGTGGTGCCGATCCGCGAGGCGGACGACGCGGCGCTGGCGAAGATCAGCAAGGACGGGCAGCTCTCGCTGACGGTGACGGAGATGCAGGCGATCCGGGATCACTACCGCTCGGAGAAGCGCGACCCGACGGACGTGGAGCTGGAGACGGTGGCGCAGACGTGGAGTGAGCACTGCAAGCACAAGACGCTGACCGGCGTGATCGAGATGGGCGGCGAGCGGATCGTGAATCTGCTGAAGACGACGATCGTGAAGGCGACGGAGGCGATTGCGGCGCCGTGGTGCCTGAGCGTGTTCAAGGACAACGCGGGAGTGATCGCGTTCGACGACAAGTGGGCGCTCACGTTCAAGGTCGAGACGCACAATCACCCGAGCGCGCTGGAGCCGTACGGCGGCGCAGGGACGGGGATCGGCGGCGTGCTGCGCGACACGATGGGCGTCGGCCTCGGCGCGAAGCCGATCGCGAGCACGGACGTGTTCTGCGTCGCGGCGCCGGACGCCAAGACCGAGTCGCTGCCGCCCGGCGTGATTCACCCGAAGCGCGTGCTGCAGGGCGTCGTGAGCGGCGTGCGCGACTACGGAAACCGCATGGGGATCCCGACGGTGAACGGCGCCGTGCTGTTCGACGAGCGCTACCTCGGCAACCCGCTGGTCTACGCCGGCAACGTCGGCCTCATCCCGCGCTCGATGGTCGAGAAGGAAACTCTCGCGGGCGACATCGTCGTCGTCGCGGGCGGCCGCACCGGCCGCGACGGGATCCACGGCGCCACGTTCAGCAGCGCCGAGCTCACGCACGAAAGCGAATCGATGAGCGGCGGCGCCGTGCAGATCGGGAACGCGATCACCGAGAAGCGCCTGCTCGACGTGATGCTGCAGGCGCGCGACAAGGGGCTCTACCGCGGCGTCACGGATTGCGGCGCGGGCGGCCTGTCGAGCGCCGTCGGCGAAATGGGGGAGAAGTGCGGCGCGGTCGTCGACCTCAACCGCGTCCCTCTGAAATACGAGGGCCTGAGCTACACCGAGATCTGGATCAGCGAGGCCCAGGAACGCATGGTCTTCGCCGTCCCCCCGGAAAAACTCGACGCGATGCTCCAGCTCTTCGCGAGCGAAGACGTCGAGGCCACCCCCATCGGCAAATTCACCGACACCGGCCGCCTCCAGCTCCGCTTCAACGGCACCGAGGTCGCCGACATGGACATGCACTTCCTCCACAAGGGCGTCCCGCAGTGGACGCGCAAGGCGGAATGGAAAGCGCCGATGCTGTCGGAGCCCGCGCGGCCGAAGGACCCGGACTTCGCGAAGGAGCTGCTGGCGCTTCTCGGCTCGTGGAACGTCGCTTCCAAGGAGTGGATCGTCCGCATGTACGACCACGAGGTGCAGGGGCGCCTCGTCGTGAAGCCGTTCGTCGGCCCGAACGCCGGCCCCGGCGACGCGGCGGTGATCCGCCCCGTCTTCGGCTCCAACCGCGGCGCCGCGATCGGCTGCGGCATGTGCCCGCGCTACGGCGACATCGACCCGTATGGCATGGCCCTCGCCGCCATCGACGAGGCCCTTCGCAACGTCGTCGCCGTCGGCGGCAACCCCGCCGAGTGCGCCATCCTCGACAACTTCTCGTGGGGCAACTGCGCCAAGCCCGACCGCCTCGGCTCGCTCGTGCGGGCGGCGAAGGGCTGCCACGACGGAGCGGTCGCCTACCGCACACCTTTCATCAGCGGCAAGGACTCGCTCAACAACGAGTTCTCGCACGGCGGCGAGACGATCGCGGTCCCGCCGAGCCTGCTCATCAGCGCGCTGGCGATCGTCCCGGACGTCCGCCGCTCCGTGACGATGGACCTCAAGAAACCCGGCAACGCCCTCTGGCTCGTCGGCGAAACGCGCGAGGAGCTTGGCGGCGGCGAGTGGTACCGCCTCCACGGCTGGCTCGGCTCGCAGTCCCCGACCCCCGACCTCAAGCTCGCCCCCACGCTCCTCGCCCGCATGCACTCCGCCATCACCCACGGCCTCGTCCGCTCCTGCCACGACCTCAGCGAAGGCGGCCTCGCCGTCGCCGCCGCGGAAATGGCGCTCGCCGGCGGCATCGGCTGCGACATCGCGCTCGACGCCGTCCCGACACCCGTGCCGCTGCTGACCGATGCGCTGATGTTCAGCGAATCGTGCACGCGATTCCTGGTCGAAGTCGAAAAGGGAAACGAAGCCGCGTTCGCGAAGATGTTCGATCGCCTCCCCGCGAGGAAAGTCGGCGAGGTGACGGGGAAGGGCGTGGTCGCGTTCACGAAGGGCGGGAAGCTGGTGTGCAGCGTGGGAGTGGCAGAGGCGGAGAAGGCGTGGAAGGGACCGATGGACTGGTAGGATCGAAACGGCATGAAGATTGTGCGATCACCGACCCCACGACAGTGTTTCATCTGCAGGGAAGTCATCGTCGGAAGTCCGCTCGTGCTGGACAGGTTGGCACGGGGCGGAGGATTCGTGCCCAATGAAGCCCACTGGCGTTGCTTCCTTCATTGGGATGGGCGGCGTGCTTATTCGGAGTCCGTGGTGAACCGCGAAGTATCGCGAGTTGCCTGTGACCTCGGCGAGGCGGTCGCCTATCGCGATGCCGAGGCGATTGCACTGGTGGGGCGCTCCTCGCCGCAGGTGCGAATCGTGGACGCAAACCATGGCGTCTGGGCAGACTTCCCCCTCGAAAATTGGCGCACGTCGGAGCCCCTGCGCTCAATGTTCAGCTGCGATGATGCGATGGCCGTCGTCATCGCCACGCGCGAGCGGATCAAGTCCCGGATCCAGGATGGCCAGGACCTTGTCGAGCTGTGCGACTGGAAGGCAAAGGAGCGAATGAGCCGCGAATTGGCTGAAGCGGACGAGGTGACTCGGGAGCACGTCGCACTCTACGAGCGCTCCATGGTTCAAGCCCTCGAAGCCGGGATTGTTTGCCCACATTGCCGTGCGATGTCGGCTGGCCATCGGATCGTCAGGCAGGTCAACTGGACTTACCCGTGTTTCACCCCTGACGCTGTAGACGGTCGTCCGACTCTGCGGACGTTTGTAGAACGAAAGCGGCCGTATTTCGCGTGCATCAAATGCGGCGGGTCATTTGAACTGGCAGCGATTCGGTAGGCTCCGGAGAAGCTCAGCGCACCCTGAGAAGAACGCGGCTTCGATGCTCCTGAAGTCGCCGCTCGCATGCCGGCAGCGCCCCTTCCCGCAAGCCGTTCGAATGCCGTTTCCTCGTCGCTAGGACGACGCCTTCATGGCCGCCGGAGTTCTGCTGGTCTGAAGGGCATCCGTCACCCGCGGCCTCGCAACGCGCGGCACCAGCGGGAACCACTTCTGGATCCGCACGAACAGGAAGAACACGGCGAGCCAGAACGAGACGCGGTGGACGTCGCCGGCGAGCACGCGGACGACGGCGCGGCGGACGCCGAACCAGTTGGTGGGCGGGCTCATGAAGCAGTCGAGCCAGCCGGGGTGCTCGTAGAAGCCGCGGACGAAGCGGGTGTAGGTGTCGACGGCCTGGAAGAAGCCGGCGGTGGAGGCGGCGAAGTCGGCGGCGCGGACGGAGCCGCGTTTCGTCAGCGCGCGGTCGACGGCCTCGGCGCAGAGGATCGCGTGGCGCTGCGACAGGCAGAAGCCGGTGGAGAAGATCGGGTCGAGGAACGCGGCGGCGTCGCCGACGAGGGACCAGCCATCGCCGTGCGCGGTCTCGCAGCGGTGCGAGTAGTCGGCCTCGATGCGCACCGGCGAGACGCGCTTCGCCTTCGTCATGCGGCCGGCCAGGTGCGACGACGCCTCGATGAGCTGGTCGAGCAGGTCGGCCGGGTCGCCGCGCCAGCGGTCGCGCACCGAACGGTCGATCACGCAGCCGACGCTCGTCGTGTTGTGCTTCCCGCGGATCTCGAGCGGGATGACCCAGTACCACGCGTCGGCGGCCGTGACGACGGTGATGATCCCTTCGCGTACGCCGTCGGGCAGCTTCACGTCCTCGTAGTGCGCGAACACCGCGAACTTCGTCAGGCTCTCCACACCGCGCCGCAGCCCGAGGCGCTTCCCCATGAAGGATTTGATGCCGGAGCAGTCGAGAAGGGCGTGGGCGCGTTCGGTGTGGTCCTTGCCGGCGGCGTCGCGCCAGGAGACTTCGACGCCGGGGTTGAGGAGCTTGACGTCGGTGACGCGGCAGCCGTAGCGGATATCGGCGCCGCAGGAGCGCGCGTGGTCGACGGCGGCCTTGTCGAATTTCGAGCGGTCGACCTGGATGGCGTCCTTCAGCCCGTCCTCGAGCCAATCGGCGAACCAGAAATGCGCGACGTCCTTCCCGTCCGCCGTGACGAAGTCCGCGCCGCCTTTGTACGGGAACCCGAGCGGCTGGAGCTTCTCCCACAGGCCGAGACGCTTCCAGATCCGCACCGCGGCCGGGAGCATGGATTCGCCGATATGGAAGCGCGGGAAGTCCTCGGCCTCGAGGCAGAGGACGGAGCGTTTCGCCTGGGCGAGGACGGTGGCGGCGGCGGAGCCGGCGGGGCCGGCGCCGATGAGGATGCAGTCGATCAAGGGAGAGTCCTGAGTTGGAGCAAGGCGATGGGTGTGAGGGCGGGGTGAGGCGCGACAACGACGTCGAAAGTCGAAGGTCGAAGGTTGAGGGCCATGCAAAACGACCGCGGAGCGGGCAGGATTTGGATCGTACTTGCCGTTTTCACCTTCGACCTTCAACTTTCGACTTTCGACGCCGTCGACTTCCCCCTTGCGCCCCCCGCGGCACAAGGTAGCCTCCCACTCCCACATCCCTCCGTTTCCACGAAAGGTGCCTTCCATGTCCCCCCGTAACGTCGTCATCGTCGGCGCGACCGGAGCGGTCGGCCAGGAGTTCCTCAAGGTCCTCGAGCAGCGCGAATTTCCCGTGAAGACGCT
This sequence comes from uncultured Planctomycetia bacterium, assembly GCA_964590435.1. Taxonomy (GTDB): domain Bacteria; phylum Planctomycetota; class MHYJ01; order WSZJ01; family WSZJ01; genus WSZJ01. Next base: position 83,252 of record CAZPWT010000018.1, on the reverse strand, counting down.
GAAGCTGCTGGCGAGCGCGAAGTCCAAGGGGAAGACGATGAAGTTCCGGAACGAGACGCTGAAGGTGGAAGAGCTGAAGGCGGACTCGTTCAAGGGGATGGAGATCGGGCTGTTCAGCGCGGGGAGTTCGGTGTCGAAGGAGTTCGCGCCGATCGCGGCGAAGGCCGGGTGCGTCGTCGTGGACAACACCAGCGCGTGGCGGATGGACCCGAAAGTGCCGCTGGTGGTGCCGGAAGTGAACTCGCGCGCGATCGAGACGCACCAGGGGATCATCGCGAACCCGAACTGCTCGACGATCGGGCTCGTCGTCGTGCTCAAGCCGCTTCATGACAAGGCCCGCATCCGCCGCGTCGTGGTGACGACGTTCCAGAGCGTGAGCGGCGCCGGCGCGAAGGCGCTGGAGGAGTGCGTCGAGGAGACGAAGGCGGTGCTGGCGGGGAAGGAGTTCAAGCGGTCGATTTTCCCGCACCAGATCGCGTTCAACTGCATCCCGCAGATCGGGCAGAAGAAGGAGACGTTCGGGAAGGACGGGTACACGGACGAAGAGACGAAGATGATGAAAGAGACGCAGAAGATCATGGACGACGACACGATCCTGGTGGCGCCGACGTGCGTGCGGGTGCCGGTGCTGCGGAGCCACAGCGAGAGCGTGAACATCGAGACGGCGAAGCCGCTGACGGCGGAGCGGGCGCGGGAGATCCTGCGGGCGGCGGCGGGGGTGAGGGTGATCGACGACCCTTCGAAGATGGAGTACCCGCTGGCGACGGACGTGGCGGGGCACGACGAGAGCTACGTCGGGCGGATCCGGCAGGACCCGACGGTGGAGAACGGGCTGGCGATGTGGATCGTGAGCGACAACATCCGGAAGGGTGCGGCGCTGAATGCGGTGCAGATTGCGGAAATGCTTTAAGGGCGTCGAAAGTCGAAAGTTGAAAGTCGAAGGAACGGCGGGATCGGGTTGGGGCTCGCGGGTAAGCTTGGGGACATGAAGAACATCATCACGAGGGCGGGGCTGATCATCGGCCTCGCCCTTCTTGTTGGCGCGGACCCGGAGAATGGAAAGCCGGGGCCCGGGGGCGACGCCAGTGAGATGGCCGATCCGCCGGGTTTTCGCGAGATCGATTGGGCATCTCCCGAGAAGCTCGCCGCCGCACGCGCGGCGTTGGCGGAGGGGAAAGCCAACGAGGCGTCCTCGGCGCTCCTCCGGGCGAGGAACCAGGGCGTCTGGGGGAGCAAACGAGAGCAGGCCCTCGCTACGTCGGTCGGGTGGCAGAACCTGGAATTCCAGTTCGCCGAGCCCCAATTCTCCCAGGTCTGGCAGGACTTTCCGCTTTCCCCGGGCGACCGGCTCTACCTGCACGCCCGTGCCTTTCCAGGCGCCGAAAAGTTCCGCAAGGCCGACTCCGACACGCCCGGCGGACATCTCCCAGCGCGCAGGGCCCTCGCCACGATGGCCGCGGACGAAGGCCGATGGGACGAAGCGCGCGCTGGGTTCGATGCGATTCTCAAGGCGGCGCCGAACGATGCGGAGACCATGGTGCGTTTCGCGTTTGCGGCGTACTACAAAGGCGAAATCGACCTTGCGCTCGCCCAGTTCGCGGCGGCGATGGACTCGGATCCCGCGAACGCTGACGCGTGGTACGGAAGTGGCGTCGCGTGGCTGGGACGCGGGCTGTTCGAATCCGCGGAAAAGGCGCTTCGAAAGGCCATCGACCGCGATCCGACGCACTGGAAGGCGCGCGAGGGGTTGATCCAGTCGCTGGCGGGGCAGGGGAAGTTTGCCGACGCGAAACCGCTCCGGGAGAAACTCCGGGAGCTGGCGCCGAAGCTCAAGCGGATCGGCGACCGCATCACCGTCGCCGTCCTCCCGCGCGAGGGCGGCGCCGCCGTCGTCCGCGAGGCGCTTCTCGACTCCGTCCCCTGGCGCTTCCGCATCGAGGTCTTCGATCAAGCCAAGGGGGGCGGCAAACCGATAAAGATCATGGAGTTGCGTCGGGACGGGGAAGCGTTTGCGTGGGGCGAGGCGCCGGAAGGCGGTGAATTCCGCGCCGGCCGGAAGCTCGCGGCGCTTCCTGAACTCGAGCAGGTCCTCGAGGAGGCCAAGTGAAGGATGCGGGGAAGCTGGCGCGCTCGGTGGTGGTGTGGCTGGTGTGCATCGGGCTGGCGGTGTACCTGATGAATCCGACGGGCGGGGTGAAGGAGCTGTTGCCGGACGACCGCCCGTTTTTCGGGAACCTGGACGAGGTGCTGGCGACGGTGATCCTGGTTTCGGGGCTGAGGTATTTCGGAGTGGACGTGGCGAAGTTCTTCGACAAGGGATCGGTGGAATGACGGAGGAAGCCCAGCGGAACGTGCGGCTCACGATCGAGTACGAGGGGACGGCGTACGCGGGGTGGCAGTTGCAGGACGACCAGCCGACGGTGCAGGCGGTGGTGATGATGGCGATCGAGAAGGCGCTGGGCGAGCGGGTGACGGTGATCGGGGCGTCGAGGACGGATTCGGGCGTGCACGCGCGCGGGCAGGTGGCGAACTTCCGGACGTCGAGCGGGATGGCGGCGTGGAAGATCGCGCACGCGCTGAACGCGCACATGCCGGAGGACGTGTCGGTGACGTCGGCGGTGGACGTGCCGTTCGACTTTCACTCGCAGTACTCGGCGAAAGGAAAGTGGTACCAGTACAGCGTGCGGAACGACCGGTACAGGTCGGCGGTGGACCGGGCGTTCGTACACGTCGTGCGCAACGGGCTCGATTTCAAGGCGATGCAGGAGTCGGCGAAGGTGCTCGTCGGCGAACACGACTTCCGCGCGTTCGCGACGCAGATCGACGCAAAGAAGAACTCGGTGAGGCGGATGACGCGCATCGAGTGGTCGAAGGACGGGCCGAACCTGACGCTCGACGTGGAGGGGACCGGGTTTCTCTACAACATGGTGCGGACGTTCGCAGGGACGATGCTGAAGATCGGCGGCGGGGCCTGGCCCGCGTCGCAGATGGAGAAGATCCTGGCGTCGAAGGACCGGAAGCAGGCGGGACCGGTGGCGCCTGCGAGGGGACTGATGCTGATGGAAGTCCGCTACTGAGGGCATGAGGATGGGCGCAACCGAGCTGCAGGCGAGCGGGCATGCGGGCGCCCCGGAGGCGAGCGCATGAACTGGCTCGACGCCTCCATCATCGTGATCCTCGCCCTCGGCGCGACGTTCGGCGCGCTCACCGGAGCCTTCTGGCAGATCGCCCGCGTCGCCATGGCCGTGTTCGCCGCTCTCGGCGCACTGCGCTGGGGAAGCTGGGCCGCGGCGATGCTCGAGAACCGCTTCAGCCCCGCCGTCGCTTCAGTCTTCGGGTACGCACTCGTGTTCCTGTTCCTGTACCTGGCGGCGTTCGCGGTGTGCACGCTGGTGGATTCAGGCTTGAAGCTGTCCGAGCTGAAGTGGCTCGACCGCGTGCTGGGGTCGGGGCTCGGCGCCGCGAAGGCGGCGGCGGCGATCCTCGTGGCGCTGGCGGCGCTCTCGATGTACCCGACGCGCGAATTCAGCGCGGACATGCGGTCGTCCGTGCTGGCGCCGCTGATGCTGCACACCGCGGAGGCGGCGCTGCCCACGGAGGCCAAGGCGCGCGTCCGCTGGCTCCTCGACCAGGCTCAACGCCGGCTGGAGCCGCTCTACGGCGAGGCGACCGACGCGCCGCGGGCCTTCGCGACCGCCCTCGCGCCGGAGGGACAGCGTTGAGCCGGCGGGTCCGCGTCTTTCACGTCATCACGCGGATGATCCTCGGCGGCGCGCAGGAAAACACGCTGCTGACCGTCGAAGGGCTCCACCGACGCGGCTGGGACGTTTCGCTGGTGAGCGGGCCTGCGGAGGGGCCGGAAGGGGAGCTGCTGACGCGGGCGCGGCGCGGCGGATTCCCGGTCGTGGACATCCCGCCGATGCGGCGCGCCGTGCGGCCGGTCGCCGACCTGCGTTCCTTCCAGTTGCTCGCGTCCCTTTTTCGCCGCGAGCGCCCGGACATCGTCCACACGCATTCCTCCAAGGCCGGAATCCTCGGCCGACTCGCCGCAGCCGCCGCCGGTGTCCCGCGGATCCTGCACACCATCCACGGATTGCCCTTCCACCCCTACGCGCCGGCGGCCGCCAATCTCGCGTTCGTGTGGTCGGAGCGCGCGGCGGCCTCGGTAACGGAGAAACTCGTCGTGGTCGCGGATGCCATGCGCGTGAAGGCCCTGGCGGAAGGCGTAGGGGTCGAAAACCAGTACGTTCGCGTGTGGAGCGGGATGGAGGTCGAGCCGTTCCTGGCACCGAAGCGGTCGAGGGCCGAGGTCCGGGCGGCGCTCGGTATCCCGCAGGACGCGCTGGTCGCCGTGAAAGTCGCGCGTCTGTTCGAGCTGAAAGGCCACGATTTCGTTCTCGAAGCGGCGGCAAAGGCGGATCCGCGGATCCACTACCTGTTCGTCGGGGACGGCTCATGGCGCGAGCGCCTTGCCAAGAAAGCGACGGACCTCGGGCTGGCCGGCCGAATCCATTACTCGGGGCTGGTGCCTCCCCAGGACGTGCCGGACTACTTGCACGCCTCCGACCTCCTGGTTCACGCTTCTCTCCGGGAAGGGCTGGCCCGCGTCCTGCCGCAGGCGCTGCTAGCGGGCCTGCCGACGATTTCGTTCGACATCGATGGCGCCGGGGAAGTGATCGAGCACGGTGTTACGGGGTTGCTCGTGAAGGCAGAGGACGTCGCCGGGCTGGCCCAGGCGCTGGACCGGGTGGCGCGGGACCTGCCGGCGGCACGCGAGTGGGGAAAGCGCGGGAGGGAACTCTGCCGCACGCGCTTCTCGGCCGACGCGATGGTCGAATCGCTGGAAGCGCTCTACGGCCCTTCCTCGCGTTGAAAAGTCGCGCTGCCACTCGACTTACAGCGCGCTTCCGGCGCCCATCAGGTTGCCGCCTTTCCGGACGGCTGATACAATTCGCAAACCCCTTGGGGCCGGAGACAACCGACGGTGAGAGCCATCATTTCCGACATTCACGCCAACCTTGAGGCTCTCGAGGTTGTCCTGAAACACATCAAGGACCAGGGGATTACCCAGATCCAGTGCCTTGGGGACGTGGTCGGTTACGGGCCGAATCCGGTCGAGTGCGCCGACATCACGCGCTCGACGGTGGAGTGGTGTCTCCTCGGAAATCACGACGAGGCGGTGGTGGACGAAGTCGTCGGCGGCATCGGCTTCAACCCGCTCGCCCGCGGCGTGATCGACTGGCACCGAAAGGAGCTCAAGCCCGGCTGGCTGTCGAACCGCCAGAAGAAGGACCGGTGGGACTGGCTGCGGGGATTGCCGCGCATGAAGAAAGACGGCGACTTCATGTACGTCCACGGCTCGCCCCGCGACCCCACGATGGAGTACGTGCTGCGTTCCGACTGCGAAGACCTGATGGGCGGCGTGCCCGACAAGATCCGCGAGTGCTTCGAGAAGCTGGAGCAGTCCTGGATCTGCTTCAACGGCCACACGCACGACCCCGGCGTCATCACCGAGGACGGCAAGTTCCGCACGCCGGCGGAGCTGGAAATGGCGTACACGTTCGAGAAGGGGAAGAAGGCGTTGATCAACGTCGGGAGCATCGGCCAGCCGCGCGACGGCGACCCGAGATCCTGCTACGTCACGATCGACGGGGACAACCTGAAGTACCACCGGGTCGAGTACGACTGGAAGAAAACCGCGGAAAAGATCCGCGGGATTTCGTCGATCGACCCGCGGATGGGGGACCGGCTCGGCCTCGGAAGGTAAAGAGGCCCGGGCCACACTGGAGGACACCGGGATGCGCGTCCAGATTGCCGTGAAGCACATGGATATTTCCGAGTCCATGAAGGACTACGCCGAGGAACGTGCGGCGAAGCTCGAGCACTACTTCGACCGGATCAAGTCGATGAGCGTCATCCTCAACCGCGACGGGAATCTCTTCAGCGCCGAAATGATCTGCGGCGGCACGCGGGGGAAGCAGCTCGTGGCGCACGAGAAGCACAAGGACGTCTTCGCGGCGATGGACCTCGTGACGGACAAGATGGAGCGCCAGCTGACGAAGCTCAAGGAGAAGGTCCGCGGCCACCACGTCAAGAATGCCCCGAAGACCGGCGGCGTCGCGACGCGGGCGTCCGGAAAAAAGTAGCGGGTTCGCAGGGATGGGGAGTCGGGTCAGGGTTGTCCGGCGGCCGGGAATCCGCCACTAGGTGAAGGTGGAGCGCACATGAAGCTGACCGAGCTGGTCGTCAGGGAAGGGATCGTCGACAACGTTCTGTCGACGGACAAGAAGGGCGCGCTGCGCGAACTGGCAGAGGCGATCAAGACCTCGCGGAAGCCCGCGGGGTACAAGCCGGCGGACGTGCTGGTGGCGCTGATGAAGCGCGAGAAGATGGGGACGACCGGGATGGGCGGCGGCGTGGCGCTTCCGCACGCGAAGGTCGAGGGGTTGACGACGCTGTACGGCGCTTTCGGGCGGTCGAGGGAAGGCGTGGATTTCGGGGCGGTGGACGGCGAGAAGGTGCACCTGATGTTCGTGCTGGTGTCTCCGCCGTCTCAGGCGAACGAGCATCTTGCGGCGCTGAAGCGGATCAGCGCGGGGATCCGGCTGCCGAACATGACGAAGTTCCTGAAGGCGGCGAAGGGAGCGAAGGAGGTGTGGGACCTCCTGCGCGAAATGGACGAGACGGTGGGAGCCTGAACACCTTGGCTGAGAAAACGGTCACGATCCTGAACGCGCACGGCCTTCACGTGAGGCCTGCGACGAAGCTGGCGGACCTGGCAGGGAAGTTCAAGAGCCAGGTGACAATCCACAAGGACGGGCAGGACGTGTCGGCGCGGAGCATCATCGAACTGCTGACGCTGGCAGCCGCGCACGGGACGGAACTGCGCATCCGTGCGGAGGGGCCGGACGCGGTCGAGGCAGTGGACGCGATCGAGAAGCTCGTGAATTCAAAGTTCGGGCTCGAGTGAGCGCGAACCGGACCGGTCGTGCTGCGATGAACAGGAAAGCTTGAGCGGCGAACCATGCAGATCCTGAAAGGAACTCCCGTCAGCCCGGGAATCGTGATCGGGGAGGCCTTCCTCCTCGACCTCGAGGAGTTCCGCATGCCCCGCCGCGCCGTGGAGCCCGAGCACATCGAGGCGGAGGTCTCGCGGTTCGAGTCCGCCGTCAACAAGGTCGTCAGCGAGATCACCGAGGACGTCACCCGGCTCGAGGCGGCGCTCCCCGAGGAGAAGCTCCACGAGATCTTCCTCGGCCACATCGCCATGACCCGCGACCTCGTCCCGTCGATCGTCGACTCCATCCGCAAGTACCGCTTCACCCCCGAGCACGCGGTCTCGAAGAAGATCCGCACGACCGTGAAGCAGCTCACTTCGCGTGACGACCCGAGCGGCTTCGCGGCCCGCGTCGTCGCGGACTTCGTCGACGTGGAGAAGCGGCTGCTGCGGGCGCTGTTCGGGAAGCGCGGGGAGATGAAGGGGAGCGCGAACGGCAAGTCGGTGGTGTTCGCGCGGGACCTGACGCCGTCGCAGACGATGGCGCTGGACCGGACGAAGATCCTCGGGTTCGTGACGGAGTTCGGCGGCAGGACGAGCCACACGGCGATCCTGGCGCGGGCGCACGGCATCCCTGCGGTGGTCGGGATCCCGGACGTGACGCGCGACATGAGCGGCGGCGACACCGTCATCGTCGACGGGACCAAGGGGATCGTGATCGTCGAGCCGGACGACGAGACGCTGAAGAAGTACCGCGCGCTCGAGCGGAACTTCATCAATTTCGAGCGGCGGACCGCGGAGGAAATGCGGTCGCAGCCGTCGGAAACGCGCGACGGCATCGCGATCGCCCTTCTCGCGAACATCGAGCTGCCCGAGGAAGCGAAAGGCGCGCGGGAGTTCGGCGCGGGCGGGATCGGCCTGTTCCGGACGGAGTTCCTGTTCTTCGACGCGCGGAACCCGCCGTCGGAGAAGGACCAGTTCGAGAAGTACCGGAGCGTTCTTCTCGCGATGGAAAGCCGGCCGGTGACGATCCGCGCGCTGGACATCGGGGCGGACAAGGAAGTCGCCGGGATGGGGACTCCGGAGCGGAACCCGTTCCTCGGCTGCCGCGGAATCCGGCTCCTGTTTGAGCGCATGGACCTGTTCCGCACTCAGTTGCGGGCGATCCTCCGGGCGAGCGCCTTCGGGAAAGTCCGCCTGATGTTCCCGATGGTCTCGACGCTCGAGGAAATCAAGCAGGCCAAGGCGATCATCGCGGACGTCCGCGAGGAGCTCGACGCCGAGGGCGCCGCGTTCGACCCGGAAATGCCGGTCGGGATCATGATCGAGGTGCCGAGCGCCGCGATCACCGCCGACATCCTGTGCAGCGAGGCCGATTTCCTGTCGATCGGCACCAACGACCTCGTGCAGTACGTCATGGCCGTCGACCGCGTGAACGAGAAGATCTCGCCGCTCTACCAGCCGGCCCATCCCGCCGTCCTGAGGCTGGTTCGGAGCGTCATCGACGCCGGCGCCCGCGCCGAACGCCCGGTCTCCATGTGCGGCGAAATGTCCGGCGACCCGCTCTTCACCGCCCTCCTCCTCGGCTTCGGACTCCGCAGCTTCAGCGCCGTTCCGAGCGCCCTTCCGGAAATCAAGAAGGTCCTGCGGTCCGTCACCATCGCCGAGGCGAAGCAGATCGCGCAGGACGCCCTGGCGCTCACCGACACGCACCAGGTCATCGAGTTCCTGACCGAGAAAACAAAACGAATCATCCCGGAACTCTTCTAGAATTCCGGGGTTGCAAGCGCGGGGGAAACGGGAGGCCCAGATGAAAAAGTTGCTCGCCCTGGCCGGGATCGCGGCGCTCTTCGCGCCCGCGTCGGCCGAGACGATCCGGATGCGCGACGGCTCCTACCACTCGGGAGAAGTCGTCTCCACCGACGACGAGGTCGTGCGCATCAAGTTCGCGGAGAACGGGCTCGAACTCGACCTCAAGTGGGACCAGCTCGCCTCCGGCGAAGCCCAGCGCCTCCGCGCCCGCCAGGCCACCGAAAAGGCCGCCCGCTTCAAGATCGACGGCGAGGTCCTCTACACGCGAAGCGAGACGTACGAGGGGATCGTGCTCGACGAGACGGCGGACAAGGTGAAGATGAAGATGGCGAAGGGGACGAAAGACATCGCGAAGGCATCGATCCTGCGCCGCGAGAAGACGCAGATCAACGCGCTCTCGGTCTACACGCCCGACGAGCTCTACGCCTCGAAGGCGGCGCAGTACAAGCTCGACACGCCGAGCGGGAATTTCGACCTCGGCGACCTCTGCCTCGCGATCGGGCTGTTCGCGAAGGCCAGGGAGCATTTTGCCAAGGCCGTCGAGCTCGACCCGACATGGAAAGGGCGCGTCGATCCGCGCCTCGCCAAGGCCGATGCCGGGGTGAAAGAGGCGGAAGCGGCGGCGATGCTGAAGGAAGCGGAGAAGCTGACGACCGAGGACAAGCTCGAGGAGGCGGTCGCGAAGCTCAAGGAGATCATCGAGAAGTATCCCGGCACGGCCGCGGCGGCGAAGGCGGCGGAGCTGGCGGCCAAGGGCGAGGGAGACGTGACGGCGCTGAAGGGCGAGCAGAAGAAGGAAGCCGACAAGAAGCTGGCGAAGACGTACTACGACGAGATGAAGGCGCTCATCGGGAAGGCCGTGGCCAAGAAGGAACTCACGTTTGACGACCTCAAGGGGTACGTGGAAAAGGGGCTGGCGATCGAGATCCTCGACAACCTCGCCACGCGCCAGAAGGCGGACCGCAAGCAGCTCGAGCTCGACTGGAAGGCCCGCGAGCTGGACGAGTACAAATCGGCGACCTACGGCGAGGGCTCGTGGCTCCTCGACCCGCCGGACCTGGCGATCGAGAAGGGGACGAGCCAGGACGACATCGCCAAGCGCCGCGACAAGGCGCAGCTCATCGCCGACCTCAAGAAGGCGGCGGGCGAGCAGCGCAAGCTCATAGCGGATTGGTGGACGAAGCAGAACACGACCAACAAGATCGGCTGGCTGACCGCATACGCCGCCGAAAAGACCATGATCATCAAGCCCGTCGAGCACGTGAACTGCTCCAAGTGCGCCGGCAAGGGGATCCTGGGGAGCACGTCGCTCTGCCTCAGGTGCCTCGGCACCGGCCTGGACCGCGTCATTTCCTACAAGTAACCGCCGTCACGGGGCCGGGCGCCGCCTGCCCGGCTCCGCAGGAGACACCCGTCGCGTGAAGTGCCAGGGCTGCGGCCACGACAACCTGCCCACGTCACGCTTCTGCGGCGGCTGCGGGCAGTCCCTCGCCGCGGCGGGGCCGACGTCCGCCTGCCCGCGGTGTCGCGCGCCGAATCCCCCCGGCTGCCGCTTCTGCAACCAGTGCGGCACGCGCCTGGGCACGGGGGCGTACGAGGACGAAGGCAAGGAGCGGCGCGTCGTGACGGTGCTCTTCGCGGACGTGAGCGGGTTCACGTCGCTTGCGGAGAAGCTTGACCCGGAGGAGGTGGAGGAGCGGATCCGGGCGTGCTGGGCGCGGCTGACGCCGGTGATCGAGAAGCACGGCGGGTACGTGGACAAGTACATCGGCGACGCGGTGATGGTGCTGTTCGGCGCGCCGACGGCGCACGAGGACGACCCGGAGCGCGCGGTGCGGTGCGCGCTGGCCCTGCACCAGGCGTTGCGCGCCGACCGCCTGCGGCTGCGGATCGGGGTGCACACGGGCGAGGTGATCGTGGGGTCGGTGTCGGACCGGGGGGAGAAGGACTACACCGCGATGGGGGACACGGTGAACACGGCGAGCCGGCTGCACACGCACACGCAGCCGGGGCGGACGGTCGTGAGCGCGGCGACGCAGAAGCTGGTCGAGGGGAAGTTCGCGGTAAGGGCGCTGGAGGCGCTGACGGTGAAGGGGAAGACGGACGCGATCAGCGTGTTCGAGGTGGCGGGGCCGGCGCCGCGCCTGCAGTCGGCGGCGGGGACGGCGACGCCCTTCATCGGCCGTTCGGCGGAGCTGGCGCGGCTGGACGGGGTGCTGGAGAAGGCGCGTGCGAGCGGCCAGATGGCGGCGATCGGGATCGCGGGGGCGCCGGGGGTAGGGAAAGCGCGGCTGCTGACGGAGTGGCGGAAGCGCGCGGAGCGGTCGTGGCCGGAAGCAGTTTTTATTTCGGGGGAGGCCGTGCCGTACGGCGGGGAGCCGTGCCGGGCGGTGCGGGCGGCGATCCTCGGGCGTTACGGGGAGGACCTCGAACCGGACGACCTGATGGCGGCGCTCGCCGAGGACCTCGCGGCGGGAGGCGACCGGAGCCCCGACCTCTCGGCGGGGTTCATCGGCCGACTGTTCGGCGTCGAGTCGGGGACGCGCGTGCGGCACCTCGACCCCCGCGACGTGAGGGCGGCGGCGTTCGCGGCGCTGCGGAACCTGCTCGCGGGGCTGTCGAAGCGCGGGCCGGTCATCCTGCTGCTCAACGAACTCCAGTGGGCCGACTCGGGGACGACGGACTTCGTCGAGAACCTCCGCAAATCGCCGATCGCCGCGCCGATCGCGCTCGTGCTGGTCGCGCGATCCGAGGCCTTCCGCGAGAAGCCGCAGCTCGCCGAGCTGGACCGGTTCGAGCTCGCGCCGCTCACCCCCGCGGAAACGGATGACCTCATCCGCGCCGTCCTCGGCGGGCGCGAGATCCCGCGCGAACTCGCCGAACTCCTCCACCGCCGCTCCGAGGGCAACGCCTTCTTCCTCGAGGAAATGCTCCGCAACCTCGTCGAGGACGGCGCGCTCGCCGAAGACCAGGACGTCGAACTCGACGGGGAAGGGCTCGCCCTGAAGCCCAGCCGCACGCTGCGGCTCGCCCGGCCGCTCGAGGAGGTCCGCCTCCCGCACACCGTCCAGGGCGTCGTGACTTCCCGCATCGACGCCCTTCCCGAGGACGCCCGCAAGGTGCTCAAGGCCGCCGCGGTCGCGGGCCGGTCGTTCTCGCGGTCGATCCTGGAGCGCGTCCTCGAGCGCGGCGTCGACGAGGCCCTCGCCGAACTCCTCCGGCGCGAACTGATCCAGGAGCGCCCGGCGACCAACCCCGGCGACCGCGACTTCGTCTTCGCCCACGCCCTCATCCCCGAGGTCGCCTACCGCGAAATCCTCCGCCGTAACCGCAAGGCCCTCCACCGCGGCATCGCCGAGGCCCTCGAGGAACGCCTCGGCCCGCGCCGTCCCCTCGACCTCCTCGCCGCCGCCGCCAATCACTTCGAACAGGCCGAAGTCCGCGACCGCGCCGTCACGCTCTTCCTCGAGGCCGCAGGCCGTGCGCGGCAGATCTTTGCGAACCAGGAAGCGCTGTCCTGCTACGCGCGGGTGCTGGCCATGGAAGAACGCCCGGAGGCCCTTCGAGGCCGCGCCGAGGTGCTGAGCCACATGGGACGGCAGGCGGACGCGCTGGCGGACCACCGGAGGCTGCGCGAAATTCACGCGCGCAGTGGCGACGTCGCCGCGCGCCGCGTCGCCGAGAACGGGATCGCCCACACGCTGGCCTACATGGAGCGCTTCGACGACGCCGAGGCGGAGACGCGGCGGATCGCGGCGGAAGCGGCGGCGGACGGGGACAGCGCGGCGGAGTCGACGGCGCTGAACACGCTGGGGGTGGTGATGGCGCGCCGGCACCGCGAAGGGGAGGCGGAGGAGGCGTGGAAGCGGTGCGAGAAGGCGGCGCGGGCGGGCGGGGACCGGCGGATGGCGGCGGCGGCGCTGAACAACCTGGGGCTGCTGGCGATGAGGCGGAACGCGCTGGTGGACGCGCGCAAGCTGTTCGAGGACTCGATGGCGCTGGAGAAGGAGGTCGGGAACCGTCCCGGGGTGATCGTGAGCCTGACGAACCTCGCGGAGATCCAGGCGCGGCTGAAGGCGGAGGACGCGGCGGTCGCGACGTACCAGGAGGCGATCCGGCTGTCGCAGGAGATCGGGCTCGTCTACGGCCTCGGCATCTGCCTGAACAACCTCGCGAACATCCACGCGCGGCGTTGCCGGTACCGCGAGGCGCTCGACACCTACAACCAGGCGCTGGCGCTGAGGCGGGAGATGGGCGACCGCTCGGGGGTCGCGACGACGCTCGCCAACGCGGCGATCGTCCGCCACCTGCTCGGCGACCTCGCCGGCGCCGCGACGGCCCTCGACGCCGCGCTGGCCCTCGCCCGGGCCACGCGCCAGCAGCGCGTCCTCGCCGCGGTCCTCGACACGCGCGGAAACCTCGCCCGCCTCGCAGGCGACTTCGCCGCCGCCGAGCGCGACCACCGCGAAGTCGCCGCCATCGACCCCGCGCGCGCCGCCGATGCCCGGTTCGCGCTCGCGCTCGACCTGCTGGAAGCGGGGAAGCGGGACGAGGCGCTCGCGCTGGAGCTTCCGCCGGGGCTGGCGATCCAGGTGCGGGCCGGGGCGGGGGACCCCGCCGCCGCGGCGCAAATCCTCGCGATCCCGCCGCAGCTCACCCCGGAAGGCGTGCTCTGGACCGCGACCGCCGCCGCCGCCCGCGCGGCCCACGCGGAGCCCCTTCTCCGCCGATTCGCCGCCGAGGTCGAAGCCCACGGGCTCACGGGAATCGCCTGGCGCGTCCGCGCGGACCTCGCGGTCCTCGCGGATTCCGCTTCCGACGCGGACGCCGCCATCTGCGAGGCCGCCCGCCTCGCGGAGCAGCTTCCCGAGGGAAAGAAGGACCTCCTTCTGGCCCACCCGGCCCTCGCGAGGTGCCGCGCCCTCCCTCGCCGGAGCCCGTAAATTCTTCCCGCTTGATCCGGGATACGCCGGAACCCTAGAATCAGCCTCAGGAAGCGCTCCGTCAGGTGGCCGTACTCCCGGGGAAACAACACTGATGCAGGCCCGCCTGCTGGTCATCAAGGGGAAGAACGCCGGCGCGTTCATCGAGGTGACGCCACGGGCGCCCATCTCGATCGGCCGCGGCGACGATTCGAGCATCCCGATGTTCGACCCCGGGCTGTCGCGGCGGCATTTCTCGGTGTCCCAGGACAACGGCGGCTACGTCATCATCGACGCCAAGTCCACCAACGGGACGTACGTCAACAGCGAGCGAATCTCCGGCACCATCCCGCTTCACCACGGCGACATCATCGCCGCAGGCTCGAGCCTCTTCGAGTTCCGCGTGCAGGACGACGTGAACGAGGAGACGACGCAGATCTTCCTCTCGCACGAGGGGAAGGGCGACACGACGCACCAGAAGGAAGAAACGAGCGTCGGGCTGGACCTCGACAAGTCGACGATCATGGCGCTGCCGCAGAGCGAGGCAGACATGCGGCAGGCGCACCGCGCGCTGACGACGCTGTACAAGGTCGGGAACGTGATCAACGGGGAAGTCGACCTGCAGAAGGTGCTGAAGAGCACGATGGACGGCGTGATGAGCCAGGTGCGCGCCGACCGCGGGACGCTGATCCTGATCGACCGGGAGCGCGGGACGTACGAGCCGGTGGTGGTGCACACGGGGGTGGACGACCCGAGCGAGGACCCGAGCGCCGAGGTGCGGCCGTACCTGTCGCGAACGATCCTGGACAGCGTGGTGAGGAACGGGCAGTCGATCATCTCGAACGACGCGCTCGGCGACGAGCGGTTCAAGACCGGCGAGAGCGTGATCATGCAGCACATCCGCAGCGTGATGTGCGTGCCGCTCGCCGCGAAGGACAAGATCATGGGCGCGATCTACCTCGACTCCACGGGGACGACGGACGCGTTCCAGCAGGCGGACCTGGAGCTCGTGACGGCGATCGCCCTTCAGGCCGGCCTCGCGATCGATCGCGCCAAGCTGATCGAGGACCTCGAGAGCCTGTTCTTCGAGAGCATCCGCACGATCGTCGCGGCGCTCGAAGCCAAGGACAAGTACACCTGCGGCCACTCGGAGCGCGTGACGACGTACGCGGTCGAGCTGGCGCGCGCGATGAACTGGAGCGAGAAGGACCTCACGACGCTGAACCTGAGCGCGCTTCTGCACGACGTCGGCAAGATCGGCATCCCGGAGCGCGTGCTGCTGAAGCCCGGGAAGCTGACGGCTGAGGAGTTCGAGGTGATGAAGCAGCACCCGGTGATCGGGGCTGAGATCATCAAGCACCTGAAGAACGCGGCGTCGATCATCGGCGGGATCCGGCACCACCACGAGCGGTGGGACGGGATGGGGTACCCGGACGGGCTGAGAGGGGAGCAGATTCCCGCGATGGCGCGGGTGATCCAGATGGCGGACTCGTACGACGCGATGACGAGCCACCGGCCGTACCGGCGGGGGATGTCGCACGAGGAAGTGCTGTTCGAGGTGGAGCGGTGCAAGGGGGCGCAATTCGACCCGAAGGTGGCGGAAGTGTTCCTGTCGCTGCTGAAGACGGGGAGGATCCGGCCGCTGCTGATGAGGCAGCCGCATTACATGGAACATTTCAGGGCGGAGGAATGACGGACGGCGACGGCCAAGGCAAAAGAAAAACGAAAAGGGAAAAAGGAAAAAGGAAAAGGACGGCGGCGATGGTGGCCGCCGATTTTTGTTGGGTGGGCAAAAAGATTATCGGACGTTGTCTTGCTTGAGGCGGACAACCATGCGCGCGGCACCGGCGACCGCGACGGGCGCGGTCAGGATCCCCAGGCCCGGGACCAGCGTGCAGACGAAGGCGGCGCTTCCGAAACCGAGGGAACGCCCCGTGTGCCCGCAGGTGAACTTGTAGCGGTCGATGACGCCGAACCCGTAGGCCTCGAGGGAATAGTCGGCGAACTCGAAGGCGAGGAGGAGAAACGTCACGCCCCCGGAGATGATCTGGCCGACGATCGGGATCAGGCCGATCCCGAACAGGACCGCCTGGACCCCGATGAAAATCGCCAGTTTCCCGGTCTCCTGGAGGATGGTCTTGATCGCGATCTTCCAGAGCGGCCCCGAGTCGGCGATGACGCGGCCGGTCAGGTGCAGCAGGGTCGCCTCCGCGAGTTTGGTGTAGAAGGGCGCCGCAACGACGCTTGAAAGGACCAGGCTCAGCACGACGACGGCGATCAGCCCGACCGCGACCACCACGATCTGCAGGAGGGCGTGCCAGACGGATCCCCATTTCCCGTGGAACTCACCGAATGCCCAGTCCACGGCGCTTCCGGCATACAGGAAAACAAGCACGGCCAGCGTCCCGAACAGGAGAAGATTCAGGATCATCGGGATGATGGCCCACTTGCGGATGCTGCCAACCCCCAGAACCAGGCTGAAACCACCGAAGAAATCGCCCAACCCGGCAAGGAAGGATTTCATGGAGGGGCATTTTCGTCGCCAGAAGGGCAGGTTCCAACGGTTGATTTCGATCCCGCGAGGCGCCGCGCGGTTCGGCGACGGCGCGCGGGGAGAGGAGCCGGGAAACCCCTTCCGGGGCAAGCCAATCTCGATGCAACATAAGAGACATTATCGGACGTTCTGTAGAGGGAAAGCAGTGGCTACCGGCCGTATTTCAGCCTCTCCGCCTGCACGTCTGGGATGACTTTTGTCGCCCTGATCTTCGCCGCAGCGCCGGCGATGTCGTAGTCGACTCGTCGAAACCTGACTTCATGAGCTTCGTGGAGGACGTAGCATGCCTGCGGATTCTCGTCCCTGGGTTGGCCCACGGCCCCGACATTGACCAGCGTCTTCCGTCCCGTGGCCAGGTCAAATCGCACATCACTGGCGCGGACCTCCCGCCACTTGCCATCCGGCTCGATCAGGCCGGGGATATGGGTGTGGCCGTGAAAACAGGTCTGCTCCACCAGGTCAAATTCCGCGGATAGCAATCGAGGGACTGATGCCTCCGGTTGAGTGATCCACCCGAGGATTGGATCGGTGGGCCGACCGTGAACGTATGTGATCTTCCCTTCCCAGACCTGGGTCTCCAGCCGTCGCAACCAGTCCCACCGCCGTTTGTCCGCCAGGTTCGGCGACTTTCCCGGCACGAGCAGCTCTACTTCGCGTTTCACCCAGCCAGCCTGGTTTTCATTGGGTGTCCAGCGCCCGGCAATGTGCTCCCGCAGCCGGTACTCATGGTCTCCCATCAGGCTCCAAGCGCACACCTCCCGCACCCGGTCCACGCAGGCCACCACGTCGGCACCGAAGCCGATGATGTCCCCCAGGCACACGAAACGGTCCGCGCCACATTTCGCCGCGTCCGCCAGCACCGCATCGAGCGCTTCGAGGTTGCCGTGAATGTCCGACAGGATCGCGGTGCGGATGGCCATGGGTCAGCGGGCCGCCGGCCGGGGCCGCCCGCGAACGACCTTGATGACCGCGTCCGCCGCCAGAAGCGCCGAGACCCCCACGCTGACCCAGGCGATCCCGCGGCGCTCCACCTGCCACTGGTCGAGCGCCGCCACGCCCGCAAGGACGCTTCCCGCGATCCCGAAGAAGATCCCGACCTTCCACCCGGCCAGGTGGGCCTCGTCGGCGACGCCGCGCTGCCGCAGGAGCAGCGAAGCGCGGTGGGCCAGCTTGCTCGCCCCCACGATGCAAACCGCGAGGCATTCCAGGAACAGCTTGTAGAACGTCGGCGAGTACGGCTCCGTCCCGATCTTCCACGTTTCGCTGATCGCCAGCGCCAGCGCGATCGCGACCGGGACGGCGAGGAGCACCATCAGGAGCGTCAGCGACTCCGCCGCGACGCGCAGGATTCCCGGCGCATCGCCGCGATCTTTCCGGCCCCCCGTGGCGTTCGTCCCCATGAGCACGCCATTCTATTGGATCAGCCGCCGCTTCATCAGCCGCACCGCCAGCCCCATCAGCGGCAGCACCACCACCGCGAATCCGGCGAGCCGCGCGAAGACCCCCGCATCCCAGCGCCCGAACGCGATCGACCGCGTCATCGCCGTCAGGTGCGTGAGGGGCATGAAGTGCGCCACGTGCTGCGCCCAGCGCGGCAGGCCTTCCACGGGGAAATACGTGCCGCCGAACAGGCTCATGGGCGTGATGAAGAGGAAGATCGGGTAGTTGAACGCGTCGATCCCGGGGGTGATCGAGGTGAAACACATGGCGATCGAGGCGAAGAACAGGCCGGCGAGGAACGCGACGAACGGAAGCGCGAGCAGGTGCGGGAACGCCATGAACCCGAACGCGTGGACCACGGCGCACATGATCGCGACCGAGATGAACGCCTTCGTCGCGCCCCAGAGCAGCTCGCCGACGATGACTTCCTCGAGCGAAATCGGCGTCGCGATGATCGCGTCGAACGTCTTCTGGTAGTACATCCGGATGTACGACCCGTACGTGCACTCGAAGAACGACGAGAACATCGTCGAGATCCCGATCATCCCCGGTGCGATGTAACTCGTGTAGCCGACTTCCCCGCCGCCGTACGGGATCGTTTTCACGAACCCGCCCAGCCCGGCGCCGAATGCGAGCAGGTAGAACATCGGCTCCAGCAGCGGCGGCAGGAAATTCACTTTCCACGTCACCATGTAGACGTCGAGGTTCCGCCGCCAGACCGTCCTGACCCGCTGGATCGCGTTCATTCGCGCAGGTCCCTTCCCGTCAGCCGCAGGAACACGTCTTCGAGGGTGCCTCGGCGGACGATGACCTGCTCGGCATTGAAGCGGCTGACGAGCTCGCGGTGCAGCGCTTCGCCGGCGTCGGGGTACGCGTACAGCCGGTCGCCGTGGCGTTCGCAGGGGGTGCCGCGCGCCTTGACCCACGCCTCGGCCGCGGCGGGCGGGTTCCAGACCTCGACGACAGTGGGCCGCGCGTGCCGGGCCGTGAGCTCCGCCGGCGAGCCCTTCACGAGGATCTTCGCCTTGTCCATGATCACGAGGCGGTCGCAGAGCTGGGCGGCCTCCTCCATGTAGTGCGTCGTCAGGAGGATCGTGACGCCCTTGCGCCGCAGCTCGCGGATCTTCTCCCAGAGGACCTGCCGCGCCTGCGGGTCGAGACCGGTGGTCGGCTCGTCGAGGATGAGGAGTTTCGGCCGGTTGAGAAGGGCCCGGGCGAGGACGAGCCGGCGTTTCATGCCGCCGGAGAGGGCCATGACGGGTCCCTCGGCCTTCTCGCGAAGGGCGACGAACCCGAGCAGCTCGTCGGCGCGCTTCGCCGCCTCGGCGGGGTCGATCCCGAAATACCGGCAGTAGACGACGAGGTTTTTGCGGACGGTGAAGTCGGGGTCGAGGTTGTCCTCCTGCGGGCACACGCCGGTCTGCGCCTTGACGTCGCGCGACCGGGTTCGCACGTCGATCCCGAAGACTTCGAGGCGCCCCGAGGTGACCGGGCTCGCCCCGTACGCCATCTTCATCGTCGTGGTCTTCCCCGCCCCGTTGGGGCCGAGAAACCCGAAGCACTCCCCTTCGTTGACCTCGAACGAGATGTGGTCGACGGCGAGGGTGTCCTTGTACGACTTGGTGAGGTCGGTGGCGGTGATAGCGGCAGGCATGGCGCGCGAATGGTACAGCGGCCGGTTGCCAGCGGCCAGCGGCCAGCGGCGAGTTGCCGGCGGCAGTCACGACGCGTCGAGCGATGACGAAGGCGGGGCCCCTGGCGGCCGCTACCGTTGTCGTTCCGGGCAACTGGCCGCTCGCCGCTGGCAACTCGCCACTGTATGATCCCGCTCCCCATGAAAACCCGCTGCGGCTACGTCTCCATCGTCGGAAAACCCAACGTCGGCAAATCCACGCTGCTCAACGCCTTCGCCGGGAAGAAAGTCTCGATCGTCAGCGAGAAACCCGGCACCACGCGCCACCGCGTCTATGCCGCCGTCACGCGCGACAACGCCCAGGCCCTCTTCGCCGACACCCCGGGCCTCTTCAAGCCCTCCAAGATGCTCGATAAGTTCATGGAGCGCATGGTCGTCCGCGCCGTCGAGGGAGTCGACGTCATCCTCCTCGTCGGCGACGACTCCGGCCCCCGCGAAAACGACCGCCGCATGCTCACCACCATCAAGATCCGCGCCAAGGACGTCCCCGTCATCCTCGTCCTCAACAAGATGGACCTCTTCCAGGGCGGCAAGCTCATCACGGCGCTCGTCGAGAAGTGGCGCGGGCTCCATGAGTTCCGCGCGATCCTCCCCGTCTCGGCGGAGGGCGGGAAGGGCCTTCCGCTGCTCTGGCAGGCCATAGCGGCGGCGCTGCCGGAGCGCGAGTTCGAGGTGAAGGAGGACGAGGAAGTCGGGCTGGACGAGAAGCTGTGGGTGGCGGACCTGATCCGGGAAAAGGTGCTGATCCAGGTGCACCAGGAGGTCCCGCACGCGGTGGCGGTGATCGTGCAGCAGTTCGAGGAGAAGGGGAACCTGCTGAAGATCGCGGCGGACCTGGTGGTGGAGCGCGATTCGCAGAAGGGGATCCTGGTCGGCGCTGGGGGGAGCATGATCAAGTCGATCGGCACCGAGGCGCGGAAGGACCTCGAGAAGCAGCTCAAGAAGAAGGTCTTCCTCGAGCTTTTTGTGAAAGTCCGCGAAAAATGGCGCAACAACCCGTCGCGCCTCAAGGAATACGGCTACGAGGACTAGCCTTTGAAAAACAACGGGCGGGACCCCAGGAGAGGCCCCGCCCGGACGCCGTTCCTCGCAACTCGCAACTCGTAACCCGCAACTGCCGTTACCTCTTTTCGCGCTGCGCCTTCTCCAGCTCGTACTCGATCTCCTTGATCAGCTTCCGCTCCTCGTCCTGGTAGTGCGTCGCCAGGCTCCACTTGGGATTCGAGGGCGACCGCTCGCCGTAGCCGGTGTCGCTTTCATCGTTCTGGCGCATGACGACGACGTCGATGTTGGCGTTGGTCTCGTCGATCTTGGTGATCGTCGCGGTCGCCTGCCAGCGCTCCCGCTCGTTCATCTCCATCTTCTCCTGCCAGCCCGTCTTGACGACGCGGTCCGTGTCGCCGCCCGAGCTCGACTCGATCTTCGTGTAGTGCCGGCGAAGGACCGTGGTCGCGGCGTCGACGGCCGCCTCGAAGTTGTACACCTTCTGGTCGGTCCCGTGGTGGCTGACCGGCTCGTCCGCGCAGCCGGCCACGAGGGCCAGCAGCCCGGCGAACGCGATTTTGCGGATGTTCATGGGGTTCCGTTGTCTCCTATTGCTTCTTGAATTCAAACGTGGTCGCACGGCTGTCGGGAAGCGGCGCCTTGGCCTTCAGCCCCGCCTTCTTGATCATCATGTCCACCTTCGCGCTCAGCTCGTTCCCCTTCATCTCGGACTTGATCGTCCGCACGTACGCGGTGCCTTCCATGTGGAAGTCGCCGCCCGTGGAGAACGTCGCGCTCCACTGCTTGTTGAGCAGCTGGATGTCGTCCTCGGTGAAGCCGGAGAACTTGAACGTGAACTCGGTGCCCTTCTGGAGCTGCTCGGACTTGTCGAACCAGTCGTTCGTTTCCTTCAGGATCTTCTCGCTGCAGAGTTTCGCCGACTCGTACACGCTCTGCGAAATGGCGAGGTCGCGGTCGGAGTCGTTGGCCATCAGTCGGTTGTTGTACTCCTGGTGGTTGGCGAACACGCGGCCCGACACCATGTCCTTGGCGAACGCCTTGACGCCCGTGTTCACCGTGCGGCCCTGGACGGCGACCTTGATCACGTTGAAGCCGATCACGAGGCTGCCGCGCGAGCGGAGCGCCGTCAGCGTCCCCTGGTACTCCTGGTCGCCGGCGAACTCGGGGTTCTCGACGAATTTCTGGATGAACGCCTCGGTCGCCTTGTCGCCGACGTTCCGCTCCTCGGCGATGTCCGTCGCGATCTCGTCCCACAGCAGCGCGTTGTACCCCTGCTTGTTGTAGTACTCCGCCAGCTGCCGGCCCACGTCGCCGATCAGCTCCTTGTCGACGTTCTTCCCGCCGTAGATCGCCAGGATCGCCTTCCGGTCGCCGATCTCCTTCCGGATCATCCCCAGGTCCTGCAGGATGTTCTTGATCGCCTGGTCGTTGATCACGACGCGCAGCACGAGGCCGTACTGGTGCCCGTTGTTGAACACCTGGTGCTTCACCTCGCTGTCCGACTTGATGTACTTTGCCGTCTGGTTCAGGATCTGCCGGTTGATCTCGTCCGCGTTCTGGTCGTACTTCGCGTTGTCACGCAGGTAGTCCTTCACCGCCATGTCGCACGCCCGGCGCCGCGCCGCTTCCCGCGCATCCTTCGCCGCGTTGCTGATCGTGTCCTTCACCGGGATCACCACCGTGCAGTCGAACGCGTCGCCGTCGCGGCTCGTGTTCTCCTGCCACAGCTCGTCGCTCGTCTCGATCCGCCGGTCCTCCTCCGTCTTCGGCGGCGCCTGCGGCTTGTCGCTGCACCCAGCCACGACCGCCACGGCGGCCAGCGCCAGCCCCTGCCAGAACTTCAGTCGCATGTCGTCTCCTTTCCCCCTTGGAAGATTTGGCTCGGTTGTTCGGAAGAGCCTTGCGGCCCGTCCGGCGTGTGCCCGGCCGGTTGGTTGCTATTTCGACTGGCCCTTCGCCCTCTCGTACGCCTTCCGGAACATCGAATTCCCCGGCTCCATGTCGAGCGCCGCCTTGTACTTCACCTCCGCGTCGCTCACCATCCCCTGCGCTTCCCAGCAGACGCCCAGGTTGTACGTGTTCGCCGCCGCCTCCGCGGGCTTTCCTTCCTTGCCCACCTTTCGCAGCCGCATCTCGGCCCACGGCAGGGCCCCCTCCGCCAGCAGGTTGTACGCCATCTTGTCCCCGCGGCTGTCGAGCACCCCCGGGACCTCCGTGGTGCTCGGGCTGATGTCCTCGTAGAACATCCGCGCGAGCTGCTTGAACTGGATCGCCTTCACCTCCGTCACCGTCGGCGCGCCGTTTCCCTGCTTCGCCGCGTCGCTGCGGCCGAACAGGAAGAGACTACGGGGGGCGGCCTCGGTGGAGGCGTAGTGGAAGTCGGGGACTTTGTAAGTCTTGTCGAAGACGATCTTGCCGTCGCCGTAGGGGGTGCGGATCACGACGCGCGCCGACACAGACCCGAAGACGTCGATCCGGTGCACGGGGATCGTCTTCGTCCGGACCTGCGGCACGCCGACGCCCTGGGCGTTGTAGCGCATCGTCGTGAGCGCGATGTCGCGGCGCTCGGACGTGTAGCTGTCCCCGAATGCGCTCGTCACCTCGATCTCCACGACCCCGATCGAGCCCGGGTCGCCGATCATCTGGTTGATGAAGTCCGCCGCCACCGTCGGGCCGTCCGACATGTACTTCGGCACGCTCCCGGACTTCCGCACCATGTCGAGCAGTTCGTCGTTCAGGACGGCGTAGCTGGAAGCGCAGAATTCGGCGGACATGGTCGCCTTCACGAGGGCGATGTTGCCTTCCTTGTCGGCGGTGTACCCGTTCGGCAGCGCGCCCTTCGCTTCCTTCACGTCCTCGAACATGAGCGTCCGGATCGATCCCGGGATGGCCTCCCGGGCGGGCTGCCGCATCGGGAGCATGATCGACTTCTTCGCGGCGCAACCGGCCAGGGCCAGGGACGCCAGCAGGATCGCGAGCGGTTTGTTATTCATTGCGGGCCCCCTTCTGCATCTCGATCAGGTTCGTGCCCTCCAGGAGGCGGGCGATGCGGCCGAGACCGGAGGCGTAGAGTAGCGTCTCGGGGTCGGCCTCCACCGACTTTCGGTAGGCGAGGATTGCGTCCTCGTAGTACGCGGGGCCCTGGGCTTCCCAGGCGAGGCCGAGGTTGTAGAGGTCGGCGGCCTTGTCCTCGGGCTTCGAGTACTTCTTGGTGCCCTGCTTGCCGCCCTCGGTGATCGACCGCAGGAGGCGGGAGGCCTCGCGGTACGCCCCGGCGCGGATGAGGTTGCCGGAAGTCTTGTCGCCCTCGGCGATCTCGATCTCGATTTCCGTGGTGGTCGGGCTGATCTGCTCCACGAACCCCGTCGCCGCCTCATGCGACAGGTAGCTGAAGGCTTCCAGCGCCAGCGGGACCGTCCCGCCGGCCGGTTTCGTCCCGGTCGACTCGGTCTTCCCCTCGCGCTTCCCCCCGCCGCCGAGCACGCCCATGATGGCGCCAAGCGGGCCGCCGCGCGTGCGGTTGATCACGATCCCGCCGCCCTCGTCCTGGCGCAGCGACTGGACGGTCGTGGTGACGAAGAGGATCTCGAGGCGCGGGCGGAAGCGGACGGCGGTGTACTGGACGATCAGGACGGCGGAGGCGGTCTTGTAGTCGGAGGTGACGAGTTCCTCGCGAGACTGGGTCATCCGGGGGACCTGGCCGCGGTAGTCCCAGTCCTCGAGCGTCACCTTCTCGTGTTTCTCGCCGTCGGCTTCGAGGTACCCGACCCAGCAGCGGCCGAAAACGAGCGCGTCGACGGTGCCGGGCTTGAACGTCGGCTTGCCGACCAGCCCGGCGAGGCCGTCCATGTCGTAGATCTTGTCCTGTCCCTCGAGATCCATGACCGAATAGAACGGCGTCTCGGCGAGTTTCCCGAGGAGGTCGTTCTTCACGCCGTCGGAGATCGCCTGCAGGTCGCTCTGCGGGAGCCGGTGCTTGTTCCAGCCGTTCCCCTCGGCATTGGCCTGCCACGCGTCGAGGTTCTCCGCCTTGAAACCGCCCACCGCGACGCCGCGGACGCCGATGATGCGCGTCTTGGCCGGCACGGTCACCTTGAGCTTCACCGACGGCGCGGCGCACCCGCAGAACAGGGCCGCCGCGACGATCGCTGCGAACTTCTTCACTGGACGCCTCCCCCCGCGAGCTTCGCGTTTCCACGGATCAGCAGTTCGACACGCCCCATCCCCGCCGCGTAGTCCTCGTTCTCCGGGTCGAACGCCAGCGCCTTCCGGTAGAACAGGATCGCCGCTTCCAGCAGCCCCGGGTCCCCCATCGCCTCGTAAGCGAGCCCCAGGTTGTACAGGTCCGGCGCCCGCTCCTTCTGCGCCTCCTTCAGCCCCGGCTCGAGGCGCTGGATCGCTTCCTCGTACTGCCCGGCCCGGATCATTCCGGCGGCCGTCGCGTCGCCGCCCTTGGCGATCACCGCCGTGATCGTCTCCTTGTGCGGGCTGATCGCCTTCACGAACTCCCCGATCGCGCGGTCGGCGGAGACCCTGAGAAGCGCCTCGCGGTTCCGCTCCCCCTTCGCCGCCGCCGCTTCGGCGCGGCCGGACCAGAGGTCGAAGTTCGCGAAGGAGCCGCCGCCGATGCGCTCGCGCCAGCCGCGGCCGCCGGACAGCGCGGCGATCGTCTTTTCCTCGGGGCCGGAGAGCTGCACGAGGTTGAGCTGCACGTTCACGAACGCCTTCACGATCTCGTACGTCTGGTTCTCCAGCTTGTCGTGAGCCTCCGCGATGTACATGATCCCTTTGTCCGTCTTCGCCCAGACAACGTCGCTCGTCACCACGGGCTCGCGCAGCCCCTCGATGTGCACAAAGTCCGCCCAGACGCGGCCGCGCAGGACGGCCTCGATCTTGAGGCCCGAAGCGGCGGATTTTTCGCGCGCCTCGGCGAGAGTCATCGCCTGGATCGCGCCTTCCTTGTTGATGATCGCGATGAACTGGTCGCGGACGTAGCGGGCGATCGCGGCATCGCCTTTGGTCGCCGCCTCGAAGTCGTCCACGGCAAGCACCTTCACCGACGGCATCTCGAGCGTCGGCGGACGGCGGACCTGGAGCGTCACCTGGGGCGTCCGGCACCCGGCGAGCGCGACGGCGGCCACGGCGAGCGCGGCCGCCTGACGGAATCGGGTCATGCGGAATCCTCTGAAGGAGTTACGGGCCGGCCTTTTCGAGAAGCGGCCGGAGCTGGTTGACGGGGATGAGGAAGTTGATGCCGGGCTGGGGGACTTCGACTTTCTGGCCGTCGCCGTAGGCGTAGTTGGCGACGGCGCCGGAGACGGCGATGGCGCAGACCTTGCCGTCCATCGTGAAGGCGGGGCCGCCGGAATTGCCGTGATTGATGAGGGCGTTGGTCTGGATGCGTCCGCCCATCCGGCCGAAGGCGGAGACGATGCCGGTCGTCACGGAATGCTCGAGGCCGAGCGGGTTGCCGATCACGAACAGGTCCTGGCCGACCTTGAGGCCGTCGGAGTCGCCCATCTCGAGCGCCGGGAGGTCGGCCGCCTTGACGCGAAGCACCGCCGCGTCGAGTTCCGGGTCGTCGGCAACGATCGTCGCCGCAAACCAGCGGCCGTCCGCCAGCTTCACGCGGATCTTCACGTCCTTCGCGTCCACCGGCTTCCCGTCCGGCCCGGTCACCGTCACGACATGGTGGTTGGTGATGATGTGCCCCTGCGACGACGCGAGGAAGCCGCTTCCGATCCACGCCTGGTCCTTGTTGGAGCGAAGGGAGGTCTGGATGAAGACGACGCCGGTGTCGACTTTCTGGACGAGGTCGGCCAGCGACGGGCGGGGCTCGGCGGGCGGCGGCGGCGTGCCGCCGGCGACGGACGGGGGCGCCTCCAGGCCGCACGTCAGCAGGCCGTCCCGCAGGCCGCCGATGCGCAGGCGGGCGAGGTTCTTGTCCGCGGCGATCGCCTTGCGAACGGCGTCGTCGACCGCGGGCCCGTCCAGTTTCGTCGTGCAGCTCACCACGAAGGCGAACAGGTCGGCGCGGTACTCTCCCTTCACGTTCTCGAGCCCGGCGACTGTCGCCAGGGCCGCGACCAGCGCGGCGCCCAGCTCCGCGTCTTCCTTCTCGCGCCATCCGGCCACCTGGACCGCAAACCCCGACTTGTCCTCCACCTTCACGTTCGCCTCGTACACGATCTCCGTCCCCATCGCGCGCTTCAGCGCGAACGTCTTTCCCTCGGGGCGCGCCGTGAAGTTCTTCGAGAACTGCGCGAGGAAGTCGGCCGGGCGCCCCTCGAAGGTGACGTTGACCGCGAAGACCTGCGTCGTGTCGTCGTACGACTCGGCGGCGTCCTTCACCCCCGAGATCCCCTCAAGCGCGCCCGCCACCGACGCCTTGACGTCCGCCACCGATGTCGGACGGACGCCGTTGATCGCCACCCCGACGGGCGACGCCACCGGCTGGTCCCGGAACTCGTACACCAGGATCCCCAGCGACAGGTCGCCGGGATACAGCGTCCGGAACTCCTCCTTCCCGCCCACCCCGGCCCACACCGCCGCGTCCAGGTCCACCGGCTTCCCGGAGAACGTCACCGTCAGCATCATCGCGTTCCGGTCCGCCACGTACTCGTTGCGCACCTCGGCGACGCCCTTGATCGACTTGAGAAGCGCCACGAACGCCGTCCCCGCCGTCTTCATCCGGTCCGCGTCCACTTCGCGCAGCTCCAGCATCATCACCTGGTCCGCGGACGGCGGCGCCTCGTAACGGAGCGAATCCGGCGAGCTGTCCACCAGCACCATCGCCCCCGGCGTCGCCCGGATCAGCTCGTCGAGGTCGTGCGCCCGCTTCTTCGTCTTGATCGCGAACGTCAGCTCCCCGGTCTTCTCGCTGTACGCCTGCTTCTCGATCGTCGCCGCCGACCCGACCGCGTCCTTCACCGCCTTCGCGTTCGCGTCCACCGCCGCGGGGATCACGCCGGCCACCGTCACCGTCAGCGCCTGCTCGCCGCTCCGCCAGTCGTACGAGACCATCCCCGGCGAAGCGCCTCCCGGCGAAAGCTCGGCCAGCTCGTCCTTCCCCTTGATTGCGTCCCAGAGCGCGTCGTCCAGCTCCGCCGCCGATCCCGTGAACTTCACCGAAATCGTCAGCGTCTCCGAGGCCGCGTCGTAGTTCTTCGAGGCTTCCTTTACCCCCGGAAGCCCCTTCAGCGCCCCCACGAGCGGGTCGGCGATCTTCCCGAGCGACGCCGACGGCAGGTGCCGCACCTCGACTGTCCCGGCGATCGTCAGCGCGCCGAGGCGATAGTCGATCGACGCTTCCCGCGCCGTCACGAGCTTCAGCTTTTCCGCCAGCGCGTGCCCCGAAACCGCCCGCAGCACCGCGGCATGCAGCGCCGGCGCGTCCATTTTCGTCATGAGGGCGACGTTGAAGCGGGCGTCGCGCTCGTCGTAGGTCCATTTCGCCTCGGCCACGCCCTCGAGGCCTTTCAGCGCGGTTCCCAGCGCGGCGCCGAACTCCTTGAGCGCCTCCGCGTCGCTGCCTTCGACGGACACTTTCATCTCGCGGAGCGCGAACGCCAGCGTGAGCTTATCCTCGCCGGTCGCCTTGACCGTCAGCTCGCCCAGCCCGCCCTGTTTGCCCTTCAGCGCGTCCTCGAGCTGCCGCGCGTCGCCGCTGAAGAACACGACAAATCCGAGCGTTCGGGCCGACGCGTCGTACGTCCGCTTGAGCCCGGAGCAGCCGGGGAGCCCCTCGATCTTCTCCGTCAGCGCCGCCGCGGTGTGCTCGTAGAACCCGTCGGCGAGCCCCTCGACGACGAGGCTGATCGCCTTGCCGCCGACGGCGTACTCGGCCTCGACGTCGCGCGCCCGGACAAGCTGGAACCCCTTGAGGTCCTTCTCGATCGCCGCGTGGAACTGCGTCGCGGTTCCCTTCCACATCAGGCTGACGGTGAAATCCCCGTCGCTCGCGAAGTCGTAGTCGAGCCCCTTCACCCCCGGGACCAGCCGGGCCTTCGCCAGGAACGCGCGCCCTTCGCGCTGCACCACGTCCGGTTGGACGCCGCGCACCTTGAGGCGGAGGGAACGGAGCGCGAACGCGTACGTCAGCGTGTCGGCCGCGGTCTCGCGGAGCTGGAGTTCCCCCAGCCCGCGGTGGGTGGCGCGAAGCGCATGCTCGAGGGCGGTCCGGTCGCCGGAGAAGAAGACATCGAGCGTGAGCGCGCGGTCGGCGCCGGAATACGAGCGCACGACGCCGTCCACTCCGGCGAGCTTCTCGACGATGTTCGACAGCGCCAGCCCCGTGTCCTCGTACGAGTCCGGGCCGAGTTCCACCACCTTGACCTTCACCAGGCTCCCGCCGAACCGGTACACCAGCCCGTCGGCGCCCATCAGCCCGAGATGCATCTGGCGGAAGAGGTCCGCCGCGAGCGTCTCGCCGAGCGCGGCGTGCACGTCCGCCGCGGCGCTCGACGAGAGGAATTTGACCTCGTACGCCCCCTCCGCAAACGACGCGGTCTCATCGACCGCGTCGGGGCTGTCCTTCAGGGCGTCCAGCACCGCTTTCCCCGCCGACTTCACCTTCTCCACGTCGTGACCAACGAGGAGAAGGGTCATGCGGGAAGCGTTGAGTTTGAACGTGAGGTTCGCTTCGCCGCTCTGGACGAGCAGGAAGTCGCGGATGAACTTCGTGTCCGCGCGGAGCTTGTCCTCGAGCTGGGCCGCGGTTCCCTCGAAGAAGAAGTCGACCGTCATCTTCCGGTCGGCCGCGGCGTAGGACGGGTTGACTTCGCTCGCGCCCGCCGTCTTCTCGAGAACGCGCCGCATTTTGAGCCCCGCCGAGGCATACAGCGTCTCGGGCAGTTCCGTCACCACGACCGACATCTTCCGCGCCTTCGTCGAGGTGTCGCTCATCCCCGCCTTCAGCTTCTCGACGAACGACGCCAGCGCCTTTTCCGCCGCCTGGTCGCGGCATTTGGCCTCGGCCTTGTCCACCGCCGACGACGATCCCTGGCCCTTTTCCTGCGCGCGGCCGACAGAAGCGCCCGTCTGCCCGAACACCGCTGCGATCGTGACCCCGCCCTTCACCTGCACCGTCCCGAGGTCCGCGTTCTTCGTCGTCCCCTCGAGTGCGAACACGCCGACCACCAGCGCCTTCGCCCCCTGCGCGTCGTAAACCTTCTTCGCGACGTCCTTGAACAGCCCCTCGTCGTCCAGCAGGTCCTTCAGCGTCTTCCCGCCCAGCTCCTTCAGCGACGTCCCGCTGGAAACGACCGTATACCCCGCGCCCTTGAGCGCTTCCGTGATCGATCCCCGCAGCTCCTCCGGTTCCGCGGCGACGACGACGCGGTCCCCGGCATGGAGTCGAAGGGCGCACAGCGTGAGCGCCAGGACGGATGCGGCGAAAAGTCGACGAAGCGGGTACATAGTGACCCCTTTGTGAAAGTCCCCCTGTGGATCCGGGGCCGGAAGCCCCGTGGCGCGGAACGACATTCTAGGGAGGAGAGGAGGGATTGCAAGCAAAGGTCGGGGCGCTACCGCCGGGCGAACGCCCTCCGCGCCCGCTCCAGGTCGGCGCGGCATTTTTCGCAGTAGTCCCACGGGATTTCCCCGGTGGCGATGGCG
This sequence comes from uncultured Planctomycetia bacterium, assembly GCA_964590435.1. GTDB lineage: Bacteria > Planctomycetota > MHYJ01 > WSZJ01 > WSZJ01 > WSZJ01. The sequence goes on along the minus strand of CAZPWT010000018.1, from coordinate 53,214 downwards.
TGGGCGGCGTTCGCCAGGATCGCGTTCAGGCGGGGCTTCGTCATCACGCACGCCGTGTCGGTGCAGTGCCCGCCGCCGTCCTCGAAGCGGTGCTCCGGATTCGCCACCAGCCCGAGCGCGTGGCCGAATTCGTGCACGAGGCACGACCGATCGACCCGGTCCGCGGCCAGCCCGAAAACCGCCCGCGAGTTCAGCGTCCCCTTGAAGACGAAGATCTGCCAGTGCGGGAAGGGCTTCTCCAGCCTGCGGCACAGGCCGTTGGAGGCGTTCGACTCGCCCCACGGGTTCACGGGGCAGTAGAGGACGTGGACGTACGCGACCCCGGCAGCGGCCGCATTGCGGCCGCGGCATTCGTCGAGCGCCTTCTCGATATTGTCCCCCCGGCACGATTTCCAGCGGCCCGCGGGGAGTTCCGTGTCGCGCCGGATCGTCACCACTTTCCCGGGGCACTCGCGCGCCGCCACCTCGGCGAGCCCTTCCAGCGCCAGGTCGTCCGGCGGCACCTGCTCGAACCAGTCGACCTCGATGTCCACTCGCGTCGTGCCCCCGAGAGCCACGAGTTCCGGATCGGCTTCGTGGACCCACGCGGGCTCCGGCGGAGGCGATGAAGCGCACCCGGCGAGGCCGATGGCGAGGAGCATGAGGACGCGGCGCATGCGGAAATGGTACGCGCCGTGGGCCGGAAGGAAACGAGACGCCACAAAAAAACCGGGCCGGCGTTTCCGCCGGCCCGTTGGTCTGTTTCGCTTTGCCCGTTATTTCTTCCCCGGCTGCGGATCGTTCGCCGCGGGAGGCGCGGCCGCCGCCGGCTCCTCGAACTCGATCAGGAGCACCACCGCATCCTCCGCGTCCGCCAGCTTGCGCTCCGATTCGAGCTTCTTCAGCTCGTCCGCCAGCACGTCGTCCAGTTCCTTCTCGCGCCGGGACCGCCCGGCCAGGTCGTCCGTCCCGCCGTTCTCGCTCTGCGCCGCCTGCTCGCCCTTGACGGGAGATTTGCCGCCGTCCCGGTTGGCCTCGTCCTTGCGCTTCTTCTCCGCATCCTCCGCCGGCCGCCCGCCCGTCGCACCGCCGCCCGCAGGGGCGCCGGGCGCCAGCGCTACGCCGTGCGACGTCTCCTCGTGCTCGTCCTTCCCTTCCTCGCCGTCGCGCAGGTCGCCGTCCTTCTTCTTCGCCCCGCCCTCCAGGCCGCTCTTCCCGTAACCGTCGCTCGCGCTGTCGCCGGCGGCCAGCATCCCGCCGCGCTTTTCCTCCGCCTTGGCCTTCTGCTGCTCCTTGCTGCGGATCGCGCGGCGGCTTTCGTCCACATGGCGCCGAAGCGCTTCCTTCAGGTCGTCTGCGTCGGCGGTCAGCTTCCCGGACAGCTTGTCCGCCGGCGCGTCCGATTTCTGAGTCTTCGAGTCCTCCAGCGCCTTGTCCCGCGACTCCTTCGCCTTCTCCAGCGATTCCAGCGACTGGCGATCCGCGGCGCGGAACCCGCCCGGCATGCCGCTGAGGGAAGCCACGAGGCGCGTCGCCTCGCTCGCAGGCACGCGGACGAAAATCGCCTTCTTCTGGGTCGAGTAGGTGTAGCCCGACTCCGCGAGCAGCTTGCGGACCTGCGTCGCATCCACCGCGATGTCGCTCGAGTAGACCGTGATCCGCTGGACCGCCAGCGCGTCCGGGTTCGACGTCGGTTTCCCGGTCCACGAGCTCCCCGAAGCCCCGAGGTCCGTCGCGCCCGCCTTCTGCGGGACCTCCGGCTTCGGCGCCGCCGCGTCCGCCGGCGGCGCTTCTCTCGGCGCAAGCCCGTTCTCCTTCGCCGCCGTCGACGGCTGCTTCAGCGCCGGCTCCTGCGCCTGGTTCGATCCCGAAGCGCTGCCGGGGCTCTTCCAGGACGCCGATGCCGTCTCGCCCGAGACCGGCCCGCGTTCGACGCGAAGGGCGCGCACGCCGACCCAGACGAGGCAGATCGCCGCGATGCTGGCGGCGAGCCGGGTGAAGATCGTGAAGCTGCGGATCGGCGTGACCCGGGCCGGGGCGAGCGGCTTGACCACCGTCTCGTTCCGGATCTCGGCCATCACGCCCGCCGCAAAGCCGCGTGGCGCCTTGACGCGGGGAAGGGCCTTCACCGCGGCCAGCGTGCGCCGCAGGGCCTCCAGCTCCTCGCGGCAGGCCGCGCAGGACACGAGGTGGTTCTCGAGTTCGGACGCTTCCGGCTTCGAAAGCGCCGCGTCGAGGTGATCACCCAGTCTCTCGATGGCTCCCTGGCAGTTCATTTGGCGGCCCCTTCATCCCCCAGCTCGACTTCCTTCAGGCCCTTCTCGCGCTCACGGATTTCTTCGGCGTACTTCCGGAGGGCGCTGAGCACTTCTTCTGCTTTCGCGCCCGCAAGGTGTTGTTTTGCTTCCTGGCCCTGCTGCTCTTCCTCCTGCTCGTCCAGTTCCTTCGGCTCCTCGCGGGAGTCGTCCTTCGTGGGGTCGTGCGCCGGCTGCGGGTTCTTCAGGTCGCCCTTGGTCGGCGCCGCATCCGAGCCGGGCGCCGTCACGGGCGGTGTGGACTCGGGGGGCGCCGCCGGGGGGCGTCCGCCGCTGTAGCCGCCTTCGGTGTCGTCCCCCGAAGCCGGAAGTTTCTCATCCCGTTTGGCGTTCTCGGCGGCCTTGGACTTCTCCTCGACCTTGGCGCCGCCGCGATCGTTGACGGACTTGTCGAGGTTCTCGAGGTCGCGCCGGCGGCTCCTGTTGGCTTTCATCCGGTTCTCGAGGTTGGCCACCGTCTGCTTCTTGTAATCCTCGACGGCGTCCGCGAGCTTGCCCGCGGCGGCCTTGCGCAGCTCTTCCTTGCCCGCGGCGCCCCACTGCCGCTCGCGCCCGCTGAGGGCGCCGGCGACATCGGCCGCGATCCGGTCGGAAATCGAGAGGATGTTCTCCGTCAGGTCCTCCACCTGCGACCGGCCCGCGATTTCCAGCCCTTCGCCGCGCCGGAGGAGCACCGTCACCATCACGCGCACCTTCTCGCCCTGCACGGCGAACGACCCGCGCACCAGCACGCCGGCCTTGAGCGCGCCCAGCACCTTCACGCCCTGCGCCTGCACGCCTTCCAGGTTGTCCCCGCCGCCCGACGTCAGGCGCGCGTTCAGCTCCTTCTTCATCGCCGCCGTCACTTCTTCGCGGTCCAGCGGGTTCAGCCCTTCGCGCGTCGCGAGGCCCGAAGCGATCAATTCCGGGAGGGCGGTTTCCATCCAGCGCGCGTCGGCGTTGGCGGTGATGTTCTTGAAGTCGAGGATGACGATGCGGCCGTCGGCCTCGGCGGGCTGGAGGGGGACGGGCTGGGTGCCTGAGCCGCCGCCGTTCGAGGAGACGTTGCCGCCGGAGTTCGTGTTGGAACCGCTCGCCTGGCCGCTCCAGGGGCTGGAGTGGATGACGGCGGCGACCAGAAGGGTCGCGAGGACGCCGGCGAGGGTCCAGGCAGCGACGCGGGCGCGGTCGGCGGGACCGATCACGACGGTCTCGCTGGGCCCCGCGGGGCCGTCCTTGACGACGACCTTGTTGAGGTCCGCGATCAGCGCCTCGGCATCCCGGTACCGCGCGTCGCGGTTCTTCGCCAGCAGGCGCGACACGATCGCCGCGAGCGACGGCGGGACTTTCGGGTTCAGGTCGCGAAGCGCGATCGGCTCCTCGTTGACGATCTTTGTAAAGAGGACGAGCGGCGTCTCGGCAACGTGCGGGATCCGACCGCCGAGCATTTCGTACATCACGCAGCCGAGCGAGTAGAGGTCCGCGCGGCCGTCGATGTCGCTGGTCTGGCACTGTTCGGGGCTCGAGTACTCGGGGGTGCCGAGATACGTCCCGTCCTGGGTGTACCCGCCGGACTTCGCCGGGCGGGCGAGGCCGAAGTCGAGGACCTTGATGTTGCCCTCGGCGTCGACGATCAGGTTCCCCGGCTTGATGTCGCGGTGGATGAGCCCCGCCTTGTGGGCGGCGCCCAGCGCCTCCGCGGCCTGCTTCGAGATCCTCAGCACGTTCGCGAACGTGGGCCGCATCCCGTCATGCAGCTCCTCCGCCAGCGTCCGGCCGCGCACCAGCTGCATCGCGATCCACGCCCCTTGGTCGCTCGACCCCGCCGCGTACACCGGAACGATCCGCGGATGGTCCAGCTTCGCCGCCATCCGGGCTTCACGGATGAAGCGCTCCGCGTAGTCCGCGTCGGCGCTCAGGGCGGGGGGAAGCAGCTTCAGGGCGACTTCGCGGTCCAGCGCGGCGTCGTGCGCCCGGTAGACCACGCCCATCCCGCCCCGGCCCAGGATCCCGCGAATCTCGTAGCCGCCGACTTTGCGGCCGATCATCGCGTCCGGGAGGACGAGTGTTTCCTTGCTGCTGATGGGGTCTTTGCTGCTCACGGGCTTTCGACGTCCTCGTTCGGGAAAAGTTCCGTTTTTTATCTTTTTTTTCAGGCCGCCCGGCGGATCACAATTTCAGCTTCCCCTTGAGCGCGTCCTTCAGGGCCTGCCGCGCCCGGTGAAGCCGGCTCCTCACGGTCCCCACGGGCACCTGCAGGACCTCCGCGATCTCCTCGTAGGGCCGCCCTTCCATGTCCCGCATCACGATCATCGTGCGGAACTCCGGCTCCATCTCCCCGATCGCTTCCTGCACCAGCCGCACGTTCTCGCTGTCCACGAGCTGCTCCGCCGGCTCCGGCGCGTCGTCCGCCACGTCCAGCCCGCCCTCGTCGTCCGACCCGCTCATCGCGCTGTTCAGGCTCGTCGCCTTGCGACGCTTCAGCCCCCGACGGTCGCTGATGCACGCGTTGATCGCGATCCGGTAGATCCAGGTGCCGAATTGCGCGCGCCCCTCAAAGCTCCCCAGCGCGCGCCAGCCCTTCACGAACGCCTCCTGCGCGATGTCGGCGGCCTCGTCCTCGCGCCCCACCATCCGGTACACCGCGTTGAACACCAGGTCCTGGTACTTCACGACGAGCTGCCCGTAGGCGTCCCCGTCGCCTTTCTGGGCGCGCTGGATCAGGTCCGCGTCGCCCGGGGGCTCCGCAGTCGCCGGCGGCGTCGCGACCGGAAGCTCACTTTTCTTCATCACCGTCCGCCGCGCATCGGAAGCCGAATCCGGGGAAGGGCAGGTCCTCGTCCTCCAGCCACCGCCATTTCAGCTCGCAGGCCGTCGACGGGAACAGGAAGCTCCCGCCCTTGGCCACGCGCTTTCCGCCGTCCGTCGTCGCGGTCCACTCGGCCACGTTCCCCGCCATGTCGTACGCGCCGCAGGGACTCGCCCCCGCCGGATGCGACCCGCACGCCCACGGCGCATCGGACTTCGCGTTCGCCTTCCCCGCGTCCCACTCCGCGCCCCACGGATACGCCCGCCCGTCCCCCGCCCCCGCCGCCGCCAGCCACTCCGCCTCCGTCGGCAGCCGCTTCCCCGCCCACGCCGCATACGCCTCCGCTTCCTTCGCGCTCACGCCCTGCATCGGAAGCGACCCGTCGCCGTCCGGGCGGCCGGCCTGGCGCCAGCGGGTGGGAAGCGGTATTCCCTGGGCGCGGAGGTAGAGGCAGTACTGGGCTTCGGTGACTTCGGTCAAATCGATGTAGAACGCGCGGACCTTGGCGTCGGCGCCGCTCACGCTCACCGTGGCGGCGGGGACTGCCAGCATGCCCTTGCGCACCGAGCGGGTCCGCACCTCGGGCAGCACCTTCGCCGCCGCCGAGCACTCCTTGTTGAGCTTGAGCGCCATCTCGAGTTTTTCCTGCGCGGCCGGCCAGTCCTTTGCCTCGAACGCCTTCAACCCCTCGTTCAGGAATTTCTCGCTATCCCCGACGTACAACTCCGCTTCCTCAAGTTCCTTCTTCCACTCCGCCCGCGCGTCCATCCCGATCGCTTCCTTCAGCTTCGCGACCGCCGTCGACATCCGCCCGTCCTTGCGCGCCTCCGAACCCTCCTTCGCAATCCCCTCCGCCTTCGCCGCCAGCGCCGCCTTCTCGCCTTCGTCGAGCTTCGCCTGCAGGTCCGCGAGTTTCTTCTCGATGGAGGCGGGTTCGGCCTCCGGGGGAAGCTCCGCCGGATGCGCCGCAACGTACGCGCGGACGTCGGGGTGCTTCGCCGCGACGGACACCTGCCGCCAGACCTCGATCGCCAGCGGCACGCAGCCGTCCTTCTCCGCGGCCTTCGCGTTCTTCACCGCCAGCGCCAGCTCGGCGGCGGCCTGCCGCCCGCGCAGGTCCGCGTCCTCCTGGATCCGCCGCGCCTCCTCGATCTTCGCCGCCTCCCCCGAAGGATCGCCCTTCTGCCGATTCGCGTCGGCCTCGGCCAGCAACTTCGCGCGCTTCTCCATGTCCACCGCCTCGTCGAGGCGGCCCTTGAGCGTGGCGTTCCCCGGCTCGAGCGCAAGCGCCTGCTCCAGGGCGGCGCGCGACAGGTCCCACCGCCCGGCTTTCGCCGAAGAGTCGGCGGATTCGGCGAGGGCGGCGACCTGGGCTTTGCGCGCTTCCGAACCGCTTCCGGAATCGGGCGAATCCGTCGTCGTGCGCCTGTAGAAGGAGACGGCGACGAATCCGGCGGCGAGGCCGACGAAGACGAGGGGGGCGATGACGCTGAAGGGTTTGCCCCGGGCCGCCATGGGTGCTCCGCTACTTAAGTTATTGGCGCTGAACGACGTGCGGCGAGAACCGGAGAGTATCAGCCCCCGGAGCACCGCGTCAAACCTGACTGTATAAAGGACGTACGCGGGGTTTGGTTCATTGGAAAAAAGGCGGGGGAAGCTGGCGAAGGCTGAGGAAGGCTGGCGAAGGCGTGCGAAGGCTGAAGATGCAATCACCTATCCGCCGAGCCGCCACGGCGGCTGCCGAATTTCTTCGAGTGACCTTGCGGGAGTCCGTTCTGCCAGCCTTCGCCAGCCTTCGCCAGCCTTCTCACGCCTTCGCCAGCCTTCCGCAGCCTTCCCCGCCGGAGCCGCCGCGCATACCATCCCTCCATGCGCGCCCGCACCGGCTGCTTCGAATGCGTCCTCGACGACGTCATCGGCGGCGCCAAGCTGGAGACGGACTCACTCGAACTGCGCGAACGCGTCCGGGCCGCCGTCCTCGATTACCTCAACGGCCGCTTCGACCTCGAACGCGAGCCCTCCGAGTTCATCACGGGCGTGCACCGGATCCTCAAGCAGATCTTGAAGCGCGACATGCCCTTCAAGGCGCTTCGGGACAAGTGCAACGAGATCGGCGTCTCGCTCTCGAAGCGGATCGAGCAGGAGACCGACTCGCTGCCGGCGAACGAGCGCTTCCGGCTTCGGCTGCGCTGGGCGATCGCGGGGAATGAGCTGGATTTCCGGACGGTGGGGGCGGGGTACGAGATGACGGAGGCGGACATCCATGCGCGGCTGTCGGAGAGCGTGGCGAAGCCGCTGGCGGTGGACCGTGTGGACGAGATCCGGGAGATTTGCGGGAAGGCGAAGGACCTGCTGTACATCCCGGACAACGTGGGGGAGCTGGCGTTCGACCGGCTGATGATCCTGGAACTGCGGTCGCGCGGCCCGCGAGTGACGGTGCCGCTGCGCGGAGGGCCGATCACGAGCGACGCGGTGGTGGCGGACGGCGAGACGTGCGGCATCCCCGCGGTCGCGAGCCGCGTCATCGTCGCCGGGCCGGACACTCTCGGGATCAGTTGGCGCGAGATGAGCCGCGACCTGCGCGAAGCGATCGCGCGGGCCGACGTCGTGATCGGGAAGGGGCAGGCGAATTACTACGTGCTGACCGAGCACAAAGACGAAATCCCCGGGCGCGTCGTGTCGCTGTTGCGCACGAAATGCGACTACGTCAGCGGCGAGTTCGGGCTCAAGGGGAAGGTCAACGTCGCGACCGTCCTCAAGTAGGGATTACATCTTCAGTTTTCGCAGCGTCTCTCGCGCGCCGAAGATGTAGTCGATCCCGCTGAGCGCCGTGACGGCGGCCATGACCGCCATCGCCCACCAGCCGGTCCGGTGCAGGAGCTCCGAGGTCACCGCCATCCCACCCACCTCGAGCGGCGCGCCGCGCTTCGAGATCCACGCGTCGATCACCACGAAGATGAGGACGAGGTTGAGGACGATGAACTGGCAGATGGCCTTGAGTTTACCGCTGGTCCGGGCGGCCATGACGATGTTGTTGGCGGCGGAAAACATGCGGAGCGTGGCGACGAACGAGTCGCGGTAGAAAAGGATGAGGAGCATCCAGAGCTGCCCCCAGCCGGAGAGGATGAGGCAGAGGGTGAACGTGAAGCGGGAGATGGAGTCGGCGAGAGGGTCGACGAGCTTCCCGAAATCGGTGATGAGGTTCTGGCGGCGCGCAATGATCCCGTCGAGGAGGTCGGTGAGCTCGCAGGCGAGGGACAGGCAGAGGGCGCCGACCTTGGCCCAGAGACCGGGGAGGAAGAAGACGTACGCGAAGACCGGCGTGAGGAGGATCCGGAGCGTGGTCAGCTGGTTGGGAAGGTTCACCGGACGGGGACGTTACTCGCGCCACGCGGAACTGAGAACCGGAAAAGGCGATCCCTACCCGGGGGGAAGCTGCTTCGCGCGCCGAAATACCATGGTCGCGCGGAAGACGGCGTAGAGCGCGCCGGCGGCGAGCGCCGCGGCGGCGCGCCTGTCCCCGACGCTCAGCCGGTACCCGGAAATGCCGAAAAGCGCGGCGGCGAGCATGCCGTAAATCGACGCGATGATCCACAGCGTGCGGCGGCTGTTCATCGGCGGGCCGCCGAAAGCGCTTCCGCGAGGCGCGGCAGGAACGTCCCCACGTCCGTCACGATCCCGAGCGCCTGCGCCGTCCCGCGGTCCGCGAGCTTCGTCACGGTCGACGGATTGATGTCGACGCAGATCGTGCGCACGTGGCTCCCGAGCAGGTTTCCCACCGCGACCGAATGCAGCATCGTCGCCAGCATCAGCACCACGCCGACCCCTTCGAGCGCGGCGCGCATCTTCTTCTGCGCCGCAATCACGTCCGTCACGACCTCGGGAAGCGGCCCGTCGTCGCGGATCGATCCCGCCAGCACCACGGGAATCCCCGCGCGGATCGCCTCGAACATCACGCCGCTCTTCAGCCTTCCCTTGCGCACCAGCGCCGCGATCGACCCCGCCGCGCGCGCTTCGTTGATCGCGTACAGGTGATTCCGGTGCCCGCCGGCCCGCGGCACACCGTCCAGGCCGCTTCCCAGGCTTGTCCCGAAAAGCTGCCGTTCGAGGTCGTGGGCGGCGAGGGCGTTGCCGGCGAAGAGGACGTCGACGATGCCACGGCGGATGAGGGAGGCGAGGGATTCGGACGCACCGGTGTGGACCACGGCGGGGCCGGCGACGACGCAGACTTTTTCGCCCGCGGCGCGGGCGGCGCGAATTTCGGCGGCGATGCGGTGGATGAGGGACTGGGTGGGTTTTTCGCTGGAGACGTCGCTGGACATGAAGCCGAAGGAGGCTTTTTCCCCGTCGGGGACGTGCGGGGCGTGGACGCGCACGCCGTCTTCGCCGACGACCACTTTTTCGCCCCGGCGTACGTCGCCGATCGTGCGGCATTCCGCCGTGCCCCTGCGGGCGTCCACCACGAGCGCCGCGTCCATCTTCTGCCGGGCGACGCGGATCCAGCGGCCCTTCACGCGCACGTCGGTCGGGTGATTGGTGGTCGAGTGGAAGCCCGCGGGGCAGGCGCCGGCGCGGGCGACGGCAACCAGCCGGGCGTCTTTCGGGTGCAGCCGCTTTCCCCCGGCCGCAAGGATCGCGCGCTCCGCGGGGGCAAGCGCCGCCTCGGTCGCGGCGGAAACGCGGACGACGGCGTCGGCCGGGTCGTCGCGGCGCCGGCCCATCCGCGAGTCCACGATTTCCCAGTCCGCTCCCAGGCGCCGAAGCTCCTGGATCGCGCCGGGAAGCCCGATGTCGCCCGTGGTCCCCCGGAACTCGTACTCGCGCGAGCGTGTCACCCCGACGCCTACTTCTTCGTCATGTTCTTGTAGTTCGAAGGCACTTCGAACTCGGTAGCCGGGACGTCCGCCTTCTTCACGTCGCTGTTGTCGAACTCGTTCGTCTCGAGCATCCCGTCCCCGTCGAAGTAGTACGGGATGAACGTGCCCTTGATGTGGAAGCCCTTCACTTCTTTCAGCTTCTCCAGCACGGCGGGGCTGAACGCGCGGTACGCCGTGTAGAAGTCCAGGTAGGCGCCCCAGCCGTCCAGCTGCTCCGTCATCCAGCAGTCGAACACCGGCTCCATCTCGCCCTTCTGGTTCGCCTCGGTGATCACCACCCGCTCGCAGTCCCAGTCGCCGATCTTCTGCTTTTCCCCCGTCCGGGACAGCTCGACCTTGGGCGCCTCGGGAAGCATCCCGAGCACTTTCTTCGTGTACCAGACGAACTTCGTCATCCTCGCCTGTTTCTCCCCGGTCAGCGTCTCGATCTTGGGCTCGTACTCCGCGACGCGCTTCTTCGCCGCCTCCGCCCGCTGCGGGAAGTAATCCGCGGCGAGCTCGGAGTACATTTCTTTCCTCGGGCTCGTGTCGCGCTGGACGCACTTCTCGCCATCGAAGAGGAACACGCGCGACGGCTTGGCGCCCGGGTCGTCGGTCGCGGCGAGCTTGAGCAGCCGCCCCTTGATCGCCGCCGAGTTCGTCGTGGTATTCCGGCTGTCGTTCTGCCGGAGGATGGAGCTGGTCGTGACCTTGGCCTTCTCCGTGAAGACCACGTCGGCCGCGGCGATGCCGGCGGCGAGGAAGAGCAGGGCGGGAAGGAAGGAACGCATGGAAGCTCCTGAGTGGAATGGGGACGGCCCCCTGGGCAGCGGGAAGCATAGCGCGGAATGCGAGGTCCGGGCAAGTCGAGAACCCTGGAAGCACCCTCCCCGTCGGCCGAGACGCAGGTTCTACCGCGCGGCGCGGCGGGACCCGGCGTCGTCGATCTTCCAGGCGCCGTCCTCTCGCACCATCACGATCGATTCCTCACGCGCGCCAGCCAGGCGGACACGGGCAACGTCGCCCTGCACGTCCGCGCCGGAGAATTCCCGCGCGCGCTCTTCGGCGGCGCGATCGGCCCGGCGCAGATCCCTGCCAAGGGCCGCCGCTGCCAGATCCCCGGGACCCATCGATCTCAGGCCTTCGGCCGTGACCCCCCAGGCGCGGGCCTCCGATTCGAGCGCGGGGCCGGACAGCTTCGCGATCCGCGCCGCGTCGGCGCGGTAGAGGGCCGCCCGCTCCTCCCTTGTGCGGCGCGAGAGACAGGCCCACGCGCCCGGACCTTCGCCACGGGCCGCGCACTCCTGCCAGCGTTTCCACGCCGCCTCCACGGCCTGCGCATCCGTCAGGGGCACGGCCTTGGAAGCGCCGGGTTTCGCCGGCCCGCGGTCGCAGCCGCAAGCCAGCAGCGCGGCCAGCCACACCAGGGCGCGCTTCACTTTTTCCCGCCGTTCCGCGCGGAGGCCTCGATGTCGGCCTTCCAGCCGCCGTCCTCGCGCAGGGCGACGAGCGACAGTTCGCGGCCGTCGGGAGTCCGGAAGCGGATCGTGCCCCGGTCGCCGTCGACCGTGATCCCGACCAGGTCGCTCTTCTCCGCCTTCGCCCGCTCAGCGGGCTGCTCGCGCAACTTGCCCAACATCGCGGCGGTCGTTTCCTCGGCGAGCATCTCGGCCGGCATTTCGCGGAGCCGCGCCTCGGGCTGCCCCGTCAGCGCGGCCAGCACCTTCCATTCGGAATCCGGTAGGACGCCCATCGATGCCCGCGTGCGGTCCACGATGTCCCGCCGATTCGAGGCGCACGTCATGTTCCAGAGCGCGTGCCCGTCTCCCGCGGCCACCGACTTCTTCCAGGCCTCCCAGAACGCCCCCAGCTCCGCCGACGCTGCGCTGTCCTCAGCTTTCCCGGCCGCGCCGCCGTTCTTCCCCGGCTTGCCGTCGTGGCGGCTGCAGCCGGCGAAAATGGCCGCCAGGCACGCCGCCACCCCCGCGATCCGCCGGCACGCCATCGGGTCTCTCCCTGGAAAATCGGCCGGCGGCCCCTCATGGGACCGCCGGCCGCGCATCGCTTACTTCGAGCCCTCGCCATCCTTCTCGTCGCCTTCGCCTTCCTCGTGGTTGTGACCCAGCTTCTGCGTCTCCTCCATGTCGATCCCCCACTCCCCGTCCTTCTTCAGGAGCACGAGCTGCTCCTTGTGGTCCTTCCCCTCGTCGATCGAAGCGATCGCCCGCTCGTCTTCCTTCTTCGTCACCTCGATCTTCGCCTTCTCGATCTCTTCCTTGTTCTCCTTCAGCGAGGACGCCAGCCGCGCGACGATGAATTCCTCCGCCGTCATCTTCTCGAGGTCCTCTTCCTTCACCCCGAGATCCTTCGCGGCTTCCGCCTTCATCTCCGCGTTCGCAACCACTTCCTTCAGCTCCGCCGCCGCCCGCTCCGCCAGCGCCTTCCGCGTCGCCGGCGAGAAGCACTTCCACATCCCCTTCCCGTCCGCTTTCAGCGCCGACGCCTTGTACGCCTCCATGCACTTCTCGGGCGTGTCCAGCTTCGCTTCCTTGTCCGCGTCCTCCGCGCGGGCCGCAAGGGCCGCCGAAAGGACCAGCACGGCGCACGCCGCCAGGTTCCGCATTTCCATCTCCTCGTGACTGAAGCGGCGCCCGGGTCTGCGGCGAAGGGCCGCAGGGTGGTGCGCCAGTGATAGGGTCGGGGGAGTCTACCTCCGGGAGGGGGTTCCGCGCCTCCGGGAGGTTTCTGCGTCGTCGACTTTCCACGCGCCGTCCTCGGCGACGAGGACGAGGACGTCGCGGGTTCCGTCGGGTGAGGCGATGGTGCAGACGGCCGTGCGGCCCTCGATTTCGGCGCCGGCGAATTCCTGTCCGCGGAGCCGGTCCTTGGCGGCCTGCGGGAGGCTGGCGGTCCCCGCGAGCATGTGCAGGCAGAATTCCTCGCCCGTCATGCGGCGGAATCGCGCCGGCTCGACGGCGTAGGGTCGAAGGGCCCGCGCCAGGGCGTCGTCGTCGAGCCGGCGCATCTCCTCCATCGCGCGCTCCTGGATCCGGATTTTCTCGGCGCGAGAGGAAGCGCACATCGACGTCCAGACGGCCCGCGCGTCGCCGGCGATCCAGGCGCTCCGGCGGTTTTCCCAGGCTTCCCTGGGCGAGAGGACGGGGGGCGGACCGGACGGGCCGGGGGATGCCGCCGGGGCCTGGGGCGCGGGAGGGCGGTCGCAACCGAGCGCAAACGCGGCCAGCAGCCAGCCTGCGGTTCCCACCCGCCGGGGACGAAGCGCCACGAACAACATGGCTACGCTCCTTCCCGCAGGCTCGCGGAATCGCAGGACCACCGGATCGCGAAGTCCTTGCTGGCGATCAATCCGTGCCAGAGCTCCGTCGGCGTCGACCCGGGCGCAAACGGCTTGGGCGCGTCCGGGCAGGCATCCTTCTCGCTCATCACCCGCTTCACGACCTCGAACGCCTCGATCTTCCCGAACGCCCCGCTCTGCTCCTTCATCCCAGACAGCTCGCGGGGACGCCCCGCCCAGGTCAGGCCCCGCACGCCGGCGCACGAAATCCGCACCGTCGCGACGAACGCTTCTTTCGGCAGCACCAGCTTCGCCACGTCCCCCAGGCTCACCAGCGCCGGGTGCGCCCCGCTCTTGTTCGCCGTCATCACGATCGACAGCTGCCCCGGCGCTTCCATCGTGAACCCCAGCAGCGTCGCCCCGCCGAACGCATAGTGGGAGCGCCACTTCGCGGGATCGTCGATGCGCTGCTGGTCGAAGAGCGGCAAGGGATCAGGGGATGAGCATGACCTTGCCGACTTTCCCTTCCTTCGACCGCATCGTCGCCATCGCCTTGTCGAACTCGACGAGCGGGAACTTGTGCGTGATGACGGGGCGAGGGTCGAGCGTGCCGCTTCGGACGAGGCCGGCCATCTTGTACCAGGTCTGGAACATCTCGCGGCCGTTGATGCCGATGACGCGGGCGCCCTTGAAGATGATGTCGTTGTTGAAGTCGATTTCCACGGGCTTGGAGGGGAGGCCGAAGGCGGTGAAGCGGCCTCCCTTGCGGAGGGCCTTGAAGCCGGTCTTGATCGCGGACGGCGCGCCGGACATCTCGAGCACGACGTCGGCGCCGTCGCCGCCCGTCGCCTCGAGAACGCGCTTCACGACCGCGTCGCTGTCGCGCGCATCGAGCGTCTCGTGCGCGCCGAGGGCCTTGGCCATCTCGAGGCGGTTCGGGTTGACGTCGACGGCGAAGATGCGGCTGGCGCCGGCGGCGCGGCAGACGATGGTGGCGAAGAGGCCGACGGGGCCGCAGCCGGTGATGAGGACCGCGGTGCCGCTCACGGGCTCGCAGAGCGACGCGTAGACCGCGTTCCCCATCGGCTCCATGACGGTCGCAATCTCGATCGGCATCGACGGGTCGTTCTTCCAGGCGCAGATCGCCGGGATCTTCACGTAGTCCGCGTACACCCCCGCCGTGTCCACGCCGAGGATCTTGAGGTTCGTGCAGATGTGCTGCAGCCCCGTGCGGCACACCGCGCACAGCCCGCACGGGATGTGCGACTCGAGCGACACCAGGTCGCCCTCCGCAAATCCCGTCACCCCCGGGCCGACCTCCGCCACGATCCCGCAGCACTCGTGCCCCGTGACGAGCGGCGGCTTGATCCGCCCCTGCGCCCACTCGTCCCACTCGTAAATGTGCACGTCCGTCCCGCAGATCGACGCCCCCTTCACCTTCACCAGCAGTTCCCCGTTCCCGATCGTCGGGATCGGCACCTCCACAATCTGCGCGCCGGGGGCGGCCTTCCACTTGCCGATCGCCTTCATCGTGCCTTTCATGTCGCGGAGCTCCGGGTGTGGGAAGCGGTTTCGTTCGTCGGCCCTGATTCTAAGGGGCACTTCGCGGAATTTGCACGCACCAGCCGCCCGAAATCCGGTCCGCCTTGAAACCACGGAGCGTTCCGTGCTTGAATCCCCGGATGCCCGAAGAGCCCCCGAAGCCGCCGGAGTCCGCCTTTTTTCACGGGCTGGAGGATGCGCTCGCCTCGAGCCCCCCTCCGCCGCAGGGGACGCGGCACCTGGAGCACCTGCGGCGCATTCTCGACGTGTCGAAGGCGCTGATCTCGACGCTGTCGCAGGAAGTCCTCCTCGAGCGCGTGATGGACGCGATGCTCGAGGTCTCGCAGGCCGAGCGCGGTTTCCTGATGCTCAAGGACCCCGACGGGCATCTCCGCGTCGTCACCGCGCGCCGCATGCACCGCGAGAATCTCCCCGCCGACGAGTTCCGCGTCTCCAACTCCATCGTCGAGCGCGTCATCGCCACCCGCGAGCCGCTCTACCTCCCCAACGTCTCCGCCGACGAGGCGATCTCGCGCCAGTCCAGCGTCGTCGAGCTCGGCATCCGGAGCGCCATGTGCGCGCCCCTCCGCTTTCGCGACCACATCAAGGGCGCCGTCTACGTCGACAGCCACGCCCCCGGCGACGCCTCCACGCACGAGGACTTCGAGGTCTTCCGCTCCCTCGCCGACCAGGCCGCCATCGCCCTCGAGAACGCCGAGCTCTACACCCGCGCCGTCACCGACCCCCTCACCGCCCTCTACAACCGCTCCTACTTCCAGCGACGCCTCGACGAGGAAATCGACCGCGCCCGCCGCTACGCCCGCCGCCTCTCCCTCGTCCTCGTCGACGTCGATCACTTCAAGCAGATCAACGACACCTACGGCCACCAGGTCGGCGACCGCGTCCTCATCCGCGTCGGCCAGCTCATGCGCGCTTCCATCCGCACCGCCGACATTCCCGCCCGCTACGGCGGTGACGAATTCGCGCTGATCCTCCCTGAGACGGATGGCGAAACCTCCGGAAGCGCCGGGGTCGTGGCGGAGCGCCTGCGCAAGTCGGTCTCCGGCGACGATTTCACGCCGCTCGGCGTGCCGCAGAAGATGTCGCTGTCCATCGGGCTCACCACGCTCAAGCCGGAAAAACCCGCCACGTCGTTCGAACTCCTCGAACGCGCCGACCGCGCCCTCTACGAAGCCAAGCGCGGCGGACGCAATCGAAGCGTCTCGGACACGCGCCGCTATTGAGATGCCGCATTCCGCGCGGACGGACGCCCTTCCCGGCCTGATCCGGAAGCTCGGCGAGGGAGGAATGGGCGAGGTGTGGCTCGCCGAGGACCCGGCGCGCGGCCCGGTGGCGGTGAAGCAGCTTCACGCCGACCTGCTCGACGGCGACGTGCTGCCGCGATTCCGCGCCGAATTCGCCGCGCTGGCGCGGCTGCGGCACCCTCACCTCGTCGAGGCGTACGAGTACCTCGTCTACCCGAGCGGCCGGCACGGGTACACGATGGAGTACATCCCGGGGCTCGACTTCACCGCCGCGACCGGCGGCCTGGGCGCCGCCGAGGTCGTGCGCCTCGCCGAGCAGGTCTGCGAGGCCCTCCAGTTCGTCCACGAGCACGACCTGATCCACGGCGACGTCAAGCCCACGAACCTCCTCGTCCGCGAGGGGCGCGTCAAGCTCATGGACTTCGGGCTCGCCGAGCGCCCCGGCCCACGGGGCATCCGGGGCTCGTTCGACTACCTCGCCCCGGAGGTCATCCAGGGCCGCCCCCGCGACCGCCGCGCCGATCTCTACTCCCTCGGCGCCGTCCTATTCGAGGCCCTCACTCGCCACCCGCCCTTCGACGGCGCCTCCCGCTTCGCCCTCCTCCGCGCCCACCTTCGCAGCCATGCCGAATTCCCCGAACGCACCCACGCGCTCGTCCCCGAGCCGCTCCGCCGCGTCGTCCTCCGGCTCCTCTGCAAGGAACCCTCCGCGCGCTTCTTCACCGCCGCCGAGACCGCCGCCGCCCTCCGCGCTTCCGTCGGCGCCGGCGGCGTCCTCGAACTGCGCCCGGAAGCGATCGGCCGGAACGGCGACGTGGTCGGCCGCGCGAGGGAACTCGACGCGGTGGAGGCGGCGCTCCGGGACGCCGCCACGTCCGCTTCCCCGCGGGCGATCATCGTGGAAGGGCCGCCGGGGAGCGGGAAGGACGCGCTGCTGCGCGCCTTCGCCGCGCGGCTGGCGCAGCGCCGGATTTCGCACGCGTGGGGCACGGCTTCGCCCGGCGGCGTTTCGCTCGCGCCGGCGCGGGAGTGGATCGCGGAGTTGTCGTCGCACGTGACGCCGGAGTGGCCGCGGCTGCGAGCGGCGCTGGCGGCGATGGAGGCCGGAAATGCCTCGGCGGCGCGCGCGGCGGCGGCGGCGATCGAGGCGTGCGCGCGCCGTGCGCCGGTCGTGCTGCTGCTGCACGACGCGGGCTGGGCGGATGAGTCCACCGTCGCGCTGGTCGAAGGGCTGCGGCTTGCGCCCGGCGCGTGCCTGCTGTTCGCCGGCGCGGCGACTTCGAACGAAGGCACGGCCGCGTGGCCCGGCGTCCCGCGCCTCCGCCTCGAGCCGCTCGAACCTGCGGGGACCGCCGCGGTCGCGCGCGACGCGACCAGCGCGCGATCCGTCGACCCCGCGTTCGCCGCCGCGCTCCACGACGCCACCGGCGGAATTCCCGGCGCGGCGCGCGCCTGCCTTCGCGCGCTTGCCGCCGAGGGCGCGCTCACGATCCGCGACGGCACGCTCCATTCCTCCGCCCCTCCCTCCGGCGGCCCTGGCCTCGAACGCGCCCTCGCCTTCCTCTCCACCGATTCGCGCGTCGCCGCCGAAGCGCTGGCCGTGCTCGGCCGTTCCGCATCGCACGACGAAATCGCCCGCGTTTCCGGCCTCGCCGCGGAACGCGTCGCCGGCGCCGTCTTCGACCTCGAACGCCGCGGCGTCGCCGCATGTGAAAGGGGACCTCGCGCCCGGCTGGCGGCTCCCGCCCTCGCCCGGGCCCTCCTCTCTGCCGCCCCGGCCGGCGACGTCCGCTCCATGCACCGCGCCGCCGCCGCGCTCGAGGGCGCTTCCCCCGAATCCGCCGCGCGCCACCTGCTCGACGCCGGCGAAGGCGCGCTCGCCGCTATCGACGCCGCCCGCCACGCCGCTCCGGCCGAGGCCGCCGCCCTGCTCGTGCGCGCGTTCGCCCAGCCGACCTGCCCCCCCGATGCCCGGGAAGCCGCCCGCCCCCTCCTCGCCGATTGCCTCGCCCGCTCCGGCCGCGCCGCCGACGCCTCCCGCCTCTTCGAAGAACTCGCCGGCGGCGCGGAGCCCGGCGCGAAGGCGCGCTTCCTCCTCGCCGCCGCCCGCCATGCCGATCCCGCCCGGGCCATCGCCCTCCTCGCGACGATCCCCCCGTCTGCCGAACGATCCGGCCTCCTCGCGCGCGCCCATTACGCCGCCGGGCGCCACGCCGATTCCCTCGCCGAAGCGCGCGCCGCCGGCGACGCGCCGGCCGCCGCGCGCGCCCTTCTCGCCCTCGGCCTCCCCGAGCAGGCCGCAGTCGCCGCCGGCGCCCTCGCCGAGTCCACTCGCGACCCCGCCGCCGCCCTCCTCGCCGCCGATGCCGCCGCCCAGGCCCACGACGCCCCCGCCGCTTCCGCCGCCGCCGCCTGCGCCCCCGACCTCGACCCCGCCGCCTCCCTCGACGCCTTCGCCGCGCGCACCGTCGCGGGAAGCATGAGGCTGCCGCCGGAGGAAGCGCTGGGGGCGTGGAAACGGCTGGCGGAGTTCGCGCGCGTCGCGGGGGACGCGGATGCGTACGCGCGCGCGATGACGGGCGCCGCGCGGCTGCACACGGCGCACGACCGGCTGGGGGAGGCCGCGGAGTGCGCGAGCGAAGCGGTGGGGGCGCGCGCGCCGGACCGGCACATCCGGTACCACGCGGCGCTGGCCGCGGCGGAGGCGTACGCGCGGCTGGGGCGCGGCGCGGCGGCGCGGCAGGAGGCCGACGCGGCGATCGAGAACGTGGCTGCGGCCGGGGCCTGTCGCGCCCTCGCCCGGGCGTATGCGACGCGCGCCCGCGTCGCGCTGGCCGCGGGCGATCTTGCCGCGGCTCTCGCGGCGGAGCGCGCCGCCCACGCCGCCGACCCGGCGGCCGAGCCGCTGCTCGCCCTCGAGGTCGCCCTCGCCCGCGGCGACGCCGCCGCCGTCCTCGCCGCCGCCCCGGGGCTCCCCACCGTCTCCCCGCGCGACGCCGCCACCCTCGCCCTCCTCCGCGCACGCGCCCTGTCCGCTTCCGGCGAACCGATCGGCCTCAGCGCTTCCGTCGACGAGTTCTACGACGTCCTCGGCCGCGCGCGCGCCCTCGACTCGACCTCCCTCGCCCGCGCCGCCCACGCCGGGCTCGGCCGCGCGCTCTTCGCCCTCGGCCTCGGCCGCTCGGCCCGCGACCACCTCCGCCTCGCGCTCGACCTCCTCCGCGACGCGGTTACTCACGTCCCCCCGCCGGACCGCGCGGCCTTCCTTGCGCTGCCCGAAAACACGGAACTTCGGGCGACGATCCTCCGCCTCTCTTCTACTTCCGGATGAGCTTCATCGCGCGGGCCTTGAATTCCCGCGGCGAAACCGGCTTCGACATGAACTCGTCCGCGCCGGTCTCGAGCGCCCGCGCCGCGTTGTCCGCGCCCCCCATCCCCGTCACCATCAGCACCGGCGTCCGGTCGTAGCCGGGAAGCGCCCGCAACCGCTTGATCAGCTTGAGTCCGCTCGCGTCCGGCAATCCCTCGTCCAGCACCACCAGCGCCGCCGGGGCTTTCTTCGCCTCCGCTTCCGCCGTCGCGGCGTCGCGGCACGGGACGGCGTGCAGGCCGAGCGATTGGATGAGCGCCACGAACAGCGCGAGCACCTGCGGGTCGTCGTCGACGACGAGCGCCCGCTGCGGGGCGACCGCGGGCGTGGGCTGGCTCGACGCGGCGCCGGGCGCCGCGGCCACCACTCCCGGGAGCCCGGGAGCAACCCCGGCGGCCAGGTCCAGCGCGTCGGCGAAGGCGCCGGCATCCTTGAAGCGATCCGCCCGTTCTCGCGCCGTCGCGCGGGCGATGATCTCGTCGATCGCCGGCGGGATGTCCGCCCGCAGCGACCTCGCCCGCGGCGCCGTCTCCGTCTGCGCCCGCCGCAGCATCTCCATCCCGCCCGACGCCGGGAACACGACCCGTCCCGTCAGAAGCGCAAACAGGCTCGCCCCCAGCGAGAACACGTCGCTCCTCGCGTCGACCTGCTGCACCAGTCCCTTCGCCGCCTCCGGCGCCATGAAAGCCGGCGTTCCCATGATCACGACGCCGCCGATCCCCGTCACGCCCGGCACCGACACGGGCTTCGCGAGCCCGAAGTCCATGAGATAGATGTGGCCCTCGCGGTCCCACATCATGTTTGCCGGCTTGATGTCCCGGTGGATGATCCCCCTCGCGTGCGCGTGCGCCAGCCCCCGCGAGGCCTGCCGGATCACCGAGATCGCCGCCGCCATGTCCGTCGCCTGCCCCGCCGGCACCCGGAACTTCTCCTCGACCGTCACGCCCTCGATCAGCTTCATCACGATGTAGTGCCGCCCGCTCACCTCCCCCAGGTCGTAGATCGGCGCGATGTTCGGGTGGTCCATCGCCGCCGCTGTCTTCGCTTCACGCCGGAACCGCGCGAGGTCCTCCGGGGAGACCTCCTGGAATCGCATGACTTTCACCGCCACCCAGCGCTTCAGGGAGGTGTCCCAGCCGCGCCAGACCTGTCCCATGGCGCCGCGTCCGAGCAACGTGACGAGGACGTAGCGGCCGACGCGGTTCTCCGGTTCGGCGAGGGCCTGCGCGACTTCCACCGGCGGCGCGTCGGGAGCAGGAGGCTGCGCCGAGGGCGCCTTCGCGGAAACGACCATCGCGCCGCCGCAATTCGGGCACGAATAGCGCGCCGCGGGGTTGTAGTTCTGCGCTGCCGAAATCTTGCGGCAAGCCGGGCACGTCAGGCTGACTTGTTCTGCCATCCTGTCCGCTCCCCGCCAGTGTTCACTCGTTCTTCGTGACCCACGTCATCCCCGTCGACGCATCGGGGTAGAACTCCCGGATCTCGATCACGTCCGCCCACCGCTCTACGAACAGCGCCACAAGGTCCTTGTCGAACTGCTTCCCGCTCAGGTCGACCAGTTCCTGCCTCGCCTTCTCCGCCGGCCATGGCTCCTTGTACGGGCGCCGCGATGTCAGCGCGTCGAACACGTCGCACACCGCCACGATCCGCGCCGTCAGCGGGATCTCCGCCCCGCCCAGCCCCACGGGGTATCCCCCGCCGTCCCACCGCTCGTGGTGCGACATCGCAATCTGTTCCGACAGGCGCAGAAGAGTCGACTTGCCGCCGCCCAGCAGCGACGCACCGATCAGCGTGTGCGTCTTCATCACCTCCCGCTCCTCCTGCGTCAGCTTCCCCGGCTTCAGGAGGATCGCGTCCGGGATCCCCACTTTGCCGATGTCGTGCATCGCCGCCGCTTCCCGCATCACCGCCAGCTCCTCCGCAGGCAGGCTCGCCGCCGTCGCCAGCACGTGCGCCATCCGGCTCACGCGGTGGATGTGATGCCCCGTCTCGTCGTCCCGGTACTCCGCGCACCGGCTCAACCGCCGTATCAGGTCCCGCTGCCCCTCGACCACGTCCTTCAGGCTCTCGTCCACCTTCTCCTGCAGGTTCAGGTTCCTCAGCTCTATCTCGTCCTGCAGCACCTTCACCCGCAGCAGGTTCCGCAGCCGGGACAGCACCTCCGCACGCCGGAACGGCTTCCCGATGAAGTCCTGCGCCCCAGACTGCAGGGCCTTCGTCACCGTGTCGCCGTCGTTCTCGCCGCTGATCACCACGATCGGCACCCACTTTTCCCCGGCCAGCTCGCGGATCTGCGCCATCACTTCCAGTCCACTCATGCCGGGCATGTTCAGGTCGAGCAGCACGATGTCCGGGGCGAAACTGATGAACGCCCCCGCCGCTTCCCGCGAGTCGTTGACGGCGCGCAGGGCGACGAATCCTTCCAGGCGGAGAAGCGTCTCGAGCAGCCCGGTAAACGAAGGTTCGTCGTCGACGATGAGGATCCTGGCGTGATGCACCCCTGTTTGAGGCAAGTCCCGGTCCTCCCCTCAAGAGCGGACACGAGGAACTCGAGCGCCTGCGTTACGCCGATTCCCCGGCACCCCGCTCCTCGAGCGCCGCACGGACGCGGCGTGCCAGCTTCCCGGGAGCGAAAGGCTTGCGAAGCAACTGCCCCTCCAGCGGCCCTGACGACCCGCGCAACAGCGCCTCGTCATTGTAACCGCTGATGAACAATCCTCGAAGCCCCGCGTGGCGCGCCCTGAGTTTCTCGAAGAGCGCCTGCCCGCTCATCCCGTGCATGACGAGGTCGCTGACGACCAGGTCGATCGTGCCGTCGTGCGATTCGGCGAGGGACAGCGCCTCGTTCCCGCTCCCGGCCGCGACGACGTGGTACCCCTGCTGCGACAGCGCTTCTTCGCAGACCCTCCTCACGTTCGGGTCGTCCTCGACGAGCAGGACGGTTTCGCCGGCCCCCCGGCCCCGGTTCTGGAAAAAGTCCCCGGATTCGCGTTCCGCGACGCCCTTCTCGCACGACGGGAACCCGACCGTGAACACCGTGCCGCGTCCCGGCTCGCTCTCGACGCGGATCGTTCCGCCCGCGCCCGTCACGATCCCGTGGCAGGCCGTCAACCCAAGCCCCGTCCCCCGCCCGGGATCCTTCGTCGTGAAAAACGGCTGGAACAGCCGCCGCTTCGTCTCGTCGCTCATCCCCACGCCGGTGTCCTGCACCCGGATCTCGAACCAGTTTCCCGAAGTCCCGGAAATGTTGGCGCACTCGAGCGTCAGCCTCCCGCCGCTCGGCATCGCATCCCGCGCGTTGATGACGAGGTTGAGGATGATCACGTCGAATTGCATCGGGTCCAGGAAGATCAGCGGATTCGAAGCCTGCAGCCGGGCCGTCAGCACGATGTCCTCGCCGATCAGCCGCCGCAGCATCTTCTCCATCGCCTTGAGTTGCGCCACCGCATCGATCACCACCGGCTCCACCTTCGAGCTCCGCGTAAAGTTCAGGAGCTGTCGCGTCAGCCCCGCCGCGCGTTCCCCCGCCCCGCGGATCTCCTCGAGGTCCGCGCGAACCGGGTCACCCTGGGGAAGCGCTTCGGCCCTGAGGTCGGCCACCCCGATGATGACGGTGAGGAGATTGTTGAAGTCGTGCGCCACGCCGGCGGCGAGGCGTCCCAGGACTTCGAGTTTCTGGGCCTGGAGCAACCGGTCGTTCACCCACTCGAGATCGTCCGGGGCCAGTGGGCCCCGGACGATCTCTGCAGATGAGGGCGGAGGCGCCAGTTCGCCTGCGCCCTCCACAATACGGTCAGGCACGCTCATGTGTCCTCGGGAGGAAATGTCTCGCGGTGTTCGTCTCGGTGTCGTACGTCAACAGGTGCGCTCCCATGGCGTCGGCCTCGGTGCGGAGGTGCCATGCCTTTTCGAGGGAGGAAGTCGGGACGTAGACGTGAAGGGGCACGCCTGCGTCGAGGGAACGGCGCCAACGGCGGGGAGCGAGGTCGTCGAGGCTGTCCTCCGTCTCGACCTCGACGAAGCGGACCAGGAGCTGTCCCTCCCAGACGACGAGCTGCGGCTGGATGGAACGCCCCTGGAAGTCGAGGACGAAGGAGCAGAGTTCCCCGTCATTGACGCGGATGCGGAATCCGTTGCGCTCATACCAGGCGGCGACCTGGTGAAGAGCCTGGGTTCGACCGTTGGAGGAGCTGCGCATTACTGGACCGTGGTTGTCCGGCCGATGGTGATCCTGCGGTTCTTGAATGGGCCAGCGGTTGCCCACACGGTGGATTCCCAGACCAGGACGTCGCCGGCCACGAGGTTGAGCGGCGTGAGGTTGACGTTCCTGGTCTTGTCGAGGTGATTGGCGTGCGGCCAGTTCGTCGTGATGCTGTTGAAGCTCAGCGTGACCAGGTTGCCGTTCTTCTTGCACGCGAAGCTGTCCGCAACGGAGTAGGCGCACCAGCTGGTCGTGACGATGTCCACATTCGTCGCCGAAGCCTGCACAGTGGCCGGAGCGGTTTCGTCGATTTCGGGAAGCTGCGGAGGGACGCCGACGTGCCCGGGGGCAGACATCTGGAGCAGAGCGATCAGGGGCAGAGCCAGCAGAGACAGAGGGCGCATGAGAGAAATCTCCCTTCCGGGTTGAATGCCGGGGCGCCTGCACGGTGCAGGCGATGGGGAGGAGTGAAAGCAAAGGGTGACCCGCACCTTTGCCTCATACAGTATTCGGTTAACATCTTGTCAGACAATGACTTACAAATTACGCCAAGAAATCAAGTCGATCGGGTTGAAACTCAGGTTTCACATTCAGATGAAACTTCAGTTTCACTTCTGTGGCCACGCCCGCACAAGCACGCAAGTCCATACAGCAAGCGCGGTTGCGCAATTACGTCCGCCTGACCCTCCGGCGCTTTCTGAAACCAGAGTTCACACCACCACACAACTCCCGAAGAGCCAACAGCTTGTGCTTGGCTGCAATCTTTCGAACTCCCTGGTACGTCAGTCCAAGCCGCTTCGCCGCGCGCGCCAGATTCCCGTCGCATGCGACGATCGCCGCCTGGACCCGTGACGCGCGGAACCTCTCGAGCGCTTCACTCAGGATCTCCTCCCCGGCGTCCACGGCCACCAGGTCCTGCCCCAGGACCTCACGCACTGCCTCAGGCGAGATGCGCTTTACTTCACCCGCCGCCAAGACTCCCACCACATGCTCCAATTGTCTGACGTTGCCCGGCCAGCTCGACGCTACCAGCAGCTTCATCGCCAACGGATCAATCTCGAATTCGCCCGTCCGCCCGAACATCCTGTGCACCAGGTCGGGAATGTCCTCCCGCCTCTCCCGCAACGCGGGCACCGCGATCCGGAACGACGTCAGCCGGTAGAACAGGTCGCTCCGGAATTTCTTCGCCGCCACCAGCTCCTCGAGGTTCCGGTGTGTCGCCGCCACGATCCTCAGCTTCACCTGCTGCGTCTTGTCCGAACCGACCGGCCGCACCACCCCGTCCTCCAGCACACGCAACAGCTTCGCCTGCATCGAGAGCTCCAATTCCCCGATCTCGTCGAGGAAGAGGACACCCCCGTCCGCCCTCCGGAACAACCCTTCGTGCTCCCCGCTCGCCCCGCTGAACGCGCCCTTCACGTGCCCGAACAGTTCGCTTTCCATCAGCATCGGCGAAATCGCCGCGCAGTTCTCCGCGACAAACGGCCCTTTCCGGAACGTCCCGTTCGCGTGAAGCGCGCGCGCCACCAGTTCCTTCCCCGATCCCGTCTCCCCCTGGATCAGCACCGGAAGCCGCCCCTCCGTCGCCCGGTCCATCGCCCTCAGCATCGTCACCATCGCCGGCCCGCGCCCCACGATCGCCGGATACCGATGCTTCAGTCCCGCCTCCAGGTCCCCCTGCCCCTGCGCGTCCACCTCCTCCAGCCGGCGCTCCAACTTCTTCGCCCGCTCCGACAGCGCCCCGACCTGCCGCTCCGCCGCCTCGAACAGCTGCGCATTCTCGATCGCCACCGCCGCCAGGTCCGAAAGCGTCTGAAGCGCATCCACCGCGCCGGGATCGAACGCGTCCGCGTTCCGCCGGTGATCCAGGTACAGCGACCCCAGGATCTCCCCCTTCAGCCGGAACGGCATGCAGACCACCGAGTGCACCCGCAGCCGCGGAATGCTCGCGCTTCCCTGCAGCCGCCGGTCCTCCATCGCGTTGCCGCTCTGGAACGGCTCGCCTGACAGGATCACCTTGTCCGAGATCGTCCGGCTGAACGCATCCATCGCCCCCAGCCCCGCGTCGACCGGCCGCGCCGCGCGCACCTCGAATCGGTCCCCGTCCACGAGCACCAGGCACCCCCGCTCCGCGCCGCTGATCGCGATCGCCGAATCCAGCACCTTCTCCAGCAGCCGCGCCACGTTCCGCTCCGAGTTGATCTCCCTCACGATGTCCCGGATGTACCGCGCCTGCGACGCAAGACTCTTCGGTGCCACGCTCGCCTCCCCGCCCTGGGATTTCGGCTCCTCGCGCCCCTCCTTCGCCGCCTGGCGCGCCCACACCTCCGCTTCATCCAGCCTCCCCGCCTCACGCCCCGCCCACGCCGCAGCCTCGAGCCACGCCCGCCTCGCCTCGCATCCCGCAACCGCCACCAGTTCCTTCACCCCCTCCAGCCGCATCAGCGCCGCCACCCCGTGCGCCTCCCGCCGCGCCCGCGCCACTGCCGCCCAGACCTCGATCATCGGGGAGTCGGGAAGCGGCTCGATGGTGCCCAGCAGCGCGTCCGCCGCGGCCGGCGATCCCGCCCGCGCGAACGACCCGGCCGCACGGGCCGCCGCTTCGCATCCCAGCAGACGATGCCGCTTCGCCAGCGCCGCAACTTCCGGAACCAACCCCGACGCACGCTTCAGGTCCCCCCGCGCCAGGGCCGCCTCCAGCCGCATCCACGCGCAATATCCTTCCGCCACCCGGTCGCCTTCGACGGCGACGGGCAGGGCGTCGGCCGCGGCAAGCCACGCCTCGCGCGATTCCGCGGCCCTGAGCGCCATCACGCGCAGCGCATCGGAGAGCGCTCGCCCGCTGGCATCCCCTGTCGCCCCGAACCCCGACGCGGCCGCCGCGCTGACGGAGGCGGAATCTTCCCACCGCCCCAGGTCCAGGAGCGCCAGCGCGCGCGGGAGCGCGTCCCACAGCGCGGTCGCTGAAAGCAGCCTCTCGGGCCGCGCGTCGAGTTCGCCGAGCGCCTGTTCCGCGGCGCCCGAATAGCGGAGGAACTGCGCGTGAAGCGGCGCGCACCGGAACCTGTCTTCCGCGCACAGGCCCTCCAGGATCGCGATCCGGTCGAATTCGCGCAGCGCCGCCAGGCCGCGCCCCACCTGGCCCGCCGCGGAGGCGACGCTGGCCCGCGCGGAGGCCAGCCCCGACAGCCCGCCCGATCGGCCCGCCTGCAACGCCACCGCATGCGCGCGGCCGAGGACACGCTCGGCACGGTCCCTCCGTCCCAGCAGGATCAGGTCCGTCACGGCGCCGTCGACCGCCGCACCAAATTCGCGCCACGCGCCCGAGCGTGCGGCCAGGCGCATCGCGCGCATCTCGCCGCGCAGCGCCCCCCCGAATTCCCCGCGCACCGCCATTCTCCACGCCGCGAATCTCGCTTCGGCCGGCGAAGCGCAATCGTCGACGGCGGGAAGCGGTTCCGCGGAGATGCTGCCCGCGCGGGCCCTCGACCAGAATTCGCGCCCGAATCTCGCGCGCTCGAGGATCCACGCCCCGAGTTCCGGCGCCAGCCGTCCCGCCGCGGACTCCATCTCGTCCATCCGGCGCAACCGATACCACTGCGATACGGCGATCGCTCCCATGCGGCGCTTGAGCGCCAGGTCCAGCGGGCGGCCGGCAATCTGCTCGGCGCGCCTCGCCGTCGCTTCCTCCGCCCGCGCGTCCGCGTCCAGCGCGACCAGCGCCGCTTCCAGGCGCCACCCATCCCGCGGCCGATCCACCGCCAGCGCACGCGCCGCCGCAAGCAGCTCGCGCGCCCCGTACGCGTCGCCGTTCGCAGACAGCGACGCCGCCGCCGCGAGGGCCGCTTCGATTCCCGGTTCCGGCTCGCCGGCGCGCACCCAGTGCCACGCGCTGACCCATCCCGGCGCCCGGGCCTCCTCCGTGAGCGCCGCCAGGCGCCGGTGAATCCGCGCCCGCGACGCGTTGTCCAGCTTCCCCACCACGGCATTCGCGATCGCGGCATCCGCCACAACGAGCCCCGCCCCTTCAGGCTTCACGAGCCCCGCCGCTTCCAGCCGCCCCAACTCCTCCGTCGGCGCCTCCGCCGCGACCGGAAGCGCGCCCCGGGAAATCGCCCCCGCGGCGAGCGCGACCGCTCCCAGCGCCCGCACGGCGACGGCATCCAGGCCCTCCACCATCGGCCGAACAGCCTCGGCCGCGTCCAGCGGCACGGGAAGGACGGCCTGGGGCCTAAGCTCCCACGCGCCCATCCGGAATTCAAGCGCTCCCGCCGCCGCAGCCGCACGCGCGGCCGAGACCGCGCGGCCGGGCGAACCACCCGCCACATCCGAAATCCTTCGCAACTCCGCCTCGGTCAGCCGGCCGACACCCGACACCTGCCGGAAAATCGCCCCCGTCTCCGCTTCCCCGATCCGCCCCAACGTCCAGGTTTCACCTTCCCACCCCGCCACCGGCTCCGACGCGGCGGCCAGCAGCACGACGCCCGCCGTCCCCGCGCGCCGAAGCGCCCTCAGCGCGCCGGAGATTTCCGCCGCGCCGCCCGCACGATCGACGTCGTCCAGCGCCACGAATCGCGGTTTCACCCCGCGATCCCAGCGACAGGCCAGTTCAGCGGCCGAGCCGCGCGCGTCCCATTCGACCTCCCACCCGCGCGCCCGCGCTTCCAGGATCGCGCGCCGAAGAAGCTCCGACTTCCCCATCCCCGCGCCGCCGACGATGAGGACCCCACGGGCCGCGGAGGTGCCCGCCGACAGAAGGCCCGCAACCCTGCCCCACTCCCCAGCGCGACAGACCCGCCGCGGACCGCACGCCGCGCGAGGCCGCCGCGCCGCAAACTCGCCCGCGATCCCCACCCGCACCTGCACGTCCGGCGATACAAGCCCCTCCACAAGCCGACCCACGCCCGACGACCTTGCGGCCCTGCGTTCACGAAGCGACATACCGAGTCCGTAGAGATCGCTGGCCGTCGTACGGGCCCCGCCGGCGCGCACCTCGGGCGCGATGAACCCGCGCCTCCCCGCCGGCGGCGCTTCACCGTCCGACGCAAGGCCGAAATCCAGCAGCCGCGCAGGGGAGCCACCGCCTGCGACCAACAGGTTCCCAGGGTGGATGTCGCCGTGGATCACGCCGCACGAATCCAGGTAGAGGATCGACTGGAGGGCGGAGATGGCGAATCCCTCTTCGTCGGCAACTTCGGGAAAACCGTCCTCCAGGACGGCGCCCTCGATCCTGTGCGTGGCGACCCAGAAGCGGCCCGCCTCGACGCCGCAGGAGGCGATGCGGGGGATCGCGGGGTGATCGAGTTCCGCCAGGAGGCGGAATTCGTCCGTCGGGGCGGAATGAGGGGACCGCTTGAGGATGACGGTCGCGCCGTCATCGCCGGTGGCAAGCCAGACCGCCCCCGCGACGCCCGACGCCAGATTCTCCGTCACCCGGAAGTTGCCGAGGCGCATGGAAGGTCCCCCAGAGGGAAAAACGCCCACGAAGTCTACTCCCTGCGACACCCTCCGCGATGCAGGAATTCACACGGCGGCAAACGGGAAGAACCGGCCGGCCGGGACGCCGGCGGCACGGCACTCCTCGACGTAATGCCGGACATACCCCAGGTAATTCGCCGCCCCTTCCGCGCCCTTCGCACGCTCCTCGGCCGACAGCGCGCGCCGCACCACGGCAGGGGCACCGACGACGAGCGAGCCCGCCGGCGCCCTGAATCCCTCCGTCACCAGCGCCCTGGCCGCGACGATGCATTCATCCCCGATCTCGCAGCGGTCCATGAGAAGCGCCCCCATTCCGACGAGCACGCGATTCCCCACGGTGCAGCCGTGAATGATCGCCCCGTGGCCGACCGTAACCTCGTCGCCGACCGACGTCGGGCAGGTGTCGTGCGTCACATGGATCGTCGCGTTGTCCTGGATGTTCGTGCGCCGCCCGAGTTTCACCCAGTGCACGTC
Organism: uncultured Planctomycetia bacterium; assembly: GCA_964590435.1. Taxonomy (GTDB): domain Bacteria; phylum Planctomycetota; class MHYJ01; order WSZJ01; family WSZJ01; genus WSZJ01. The sequence goes on along the minus strand of CAZPWT010000018.1, from coordinate 23,651 downwards.
CCCGCGTACCACCGCGTTGAACCAGAGGCTCGAGCCCTCGCCGATCTCCACGTCCCCGATCACCCGGGCCCCGTCAGCGGCAAAGACGCTCGCGTGCACCCGGGGCCGCTTCCCTCGATACGAAAGAATCGTCACGCTCACGCAGGCCTCCGTTATCCGAATTTCCCGCCGTTCTTCATGCTCCAGATCACCAGCCCCGCCGCGAGCGGCCAGGTCAGGGCGTAGAACACCAGCCACCCCTTGGTTTTCGACTCCCCCGACTCGCGCCCCACGATCCACGACGTCCAGACCAGCGGAAACAGGATCCCCGCCTCGACCAGCATGACCTTCACGGCTTCAGAGAACGGCTCTTTCAGGATTCGCGCGTCGGCCGTGGGGAGAAGCGCCAGCCCGAATCCGATGGATCTCCAGTCGAACGGCGCCAGCCACGTCACGCCGCTGCGCGTCGCCGCATCCAGCAGCGCCTGGCTCGAGTGGGCCGAAAGCAGAATCAAGGTGCTCGTCCAGAACGACTCGCGCAACCCCGGGAACGCCCCCGCGCACGCGGCTGCCGCAAGAGCCCCGATCGCAAGGCCGTGAAGCAGGGCTACAACGTCCCACTTCTGCGCACCGTCGAACACGCCCCTCGGTCCGGCCGCAACGAACAGCGCCGGAAGGTCCGGGAGAACAGCCATCGCCACGCACAACGCCAGAAGGGTCCCGCCGCGAAGTTTCGCAGCCCCGCCGGGCGCCGTCGCGGCGCAATAGGCCCCCACCGCTCCAACGGCATGCGCCAAGGGCGACGACATGGCCTCTCCTCCCCCGCTCAGGAAACAAAAAAACCCGCGCTGATTCTCTCACGAGAACCAGCGCGGGTCCTGAAAAATGTGGCCGGCAATGACCTACTTTCGCCTCTTGCGGGAGACTATCATCGGCCCCAAGGGCTTAACTACCGTATTCGGAATGGGAACGGGTGTGGCCCCTTGGGCATGGATCACCGGCCAAGTTTATGAAAAATCTGGGAGTGTTTCGTAACGCCTGAAGCGACTGACGTCCGCCTTCGCGTTCACCGCGAGGGCGTGAAAATATGTGGTCAAGCCGAACGGGGGATTAGTAGCGGTAAGCTGAACACATTGCTGTGCTTACACTTCCGCCCTATCAACCTGGTAGTCTACCAGGCCCCTTCAGGGAAGACTAGTTTTGGGGTGGGCTTCTCGCTTAGATGCTTTCAGCGATTATCCCTTCCGGACGTAGCTACGCTGCGATTGCCCCTGCCGGGACAGCAGCCACACCAGAGGTCCGTTCACTCTGATCCTCTCGTACTGAGAGCAACTCCCCTCAATCTTCCTTCACCCACAGAGGATAGAGACCGACCTGGCTCACGCCGGTCTAAACCCAGCTCACGTACCGCTATTGATCGGCGAACAGCCGAACCCTTGGGACCTTCTTCAGCCCCAGGATGCGATGAGCCGACATCGAGGTGCCAAACCTCGCCGTCGATATGGACTCTTGGGCGAGATCAGCCTGTTATCCCCGGAGTACCTTTTATCTGATGAGCGATGGCCCTTCCACACGGGTGCCACCGGATCACTAGGTCCTGCTTTCGCACCTGCTCGGCTTAGTGTGCCTCGCAGTTAAGCTCCCTTATACCCTTGCGCTCTACGCGCGATTGCCAACCGCGCTGAGGGAACCTTCGAACTCCTCCGTTACTCTTTGGGAGGAAACCGCCCCAGTTAAACTGCCCACCTCACACTGTCCGTCACCTGGCTTCACAGCGTGACGTTAGAGTTCAAACAGGACAAGAGTGGTATTTCACCGTCGACTCGGCCCGAGCCGGAACTCGAGCTTCGAAGTCTCCCACCTATCCTACGCATGTCGTGCCTAAACCCAGTATGAGGCTACAGTAAAGGTTCACGGGGTCTTTTCGTCCATCTGCGGGTAGGCGGTATCTTCACCGCCGCTGCAAGTTCGCCGAGCTCCTCATTGAGACACCGGCCAAGTGATTACGCTATTCATGCGCGTCGGAACTTACCCGACAAGGAACTTCGCTACCTTAGGACCGTCATAGTTACGGCCGCCTTTTACTGGGGCTTCAGTTAGGAGCTTCGGTCCGAAAACCTCACTCCACCCCTTAACCTTCCAGCACTGGGCAAGCGTCGGTCTGTATACGTTGCCTTGCGGCTTGGCACAGACCTGTGTTTTTAGTAAACAGTTCCCCAGCCCGATTCTCTGCGGCCCCCGAGAGCTTAGTACCCCCAGGGGCTCCCCTTGTCCCGAAGTTACGGGGTCATATTGCCTAGTTCCTTAATGAGGGGTGACTCGAGCGCCTTAGGATACTCTCCTTGCCTACCTGTGTCGGTTTTAGTACGGTCACTTCACAGACTCACGACCGAGGGTTTTCTCGTAAGCATGGCATCAGCCACTACTCCTCGAAGTGGGATCGTCAGTGCCCTCACCACAGCCCGCGGATTTTCCAACGGACCGTATAGCTGGCGACACTGACCCGACATTTGCGATCGTCGGGATGGCCTAGCCTCCTCCGCCTCCCCTGCCGTGTCTTGATCGCCTGTAAAGTGGCGCAGGAATGTTGACCTGCTTCCCATCAGCTACGCTTTTCAGCCTCGCCTTAGGGACCGGCTAACCCTGGGAGGAGTTACCTTCCCCAGGAAACCTTAGGCTTACGGCGGACGAGCTTCTCACTCGTCTTCGCGCGCTACTTATGCCCGGATTCTCGCTTCCACGTTGTCCAGGACTCCTCGCGGTATCCCTTCAACCTTGCGTGGAACGCTCCGCTACAGCTCCGCAACTCCCGCAGGAGTCACGAAGCCCGTGGCTTCGGTACCAGGTTTGAGGCCCGATCATTTTCGGCGCGAGAATGCTCGATGAGTAAGCTGTTACGCACTTTTTAAATGGTGGCTGCTTCTAAGCCAACATCCTCACTGTCTTAGCACTCTCACTTCCTTTCATGGTGCACTTAACCTGGATTTTGGGACCTTAGCCGTCGGTCTGGGCTGTTTCCCTCTTGAGCATGACGCTTATCCGCCACGCTCTGACTGCCGTGATACGGTCACCGGTATTCGGAGTTTGGTTGGGCAAGGTAGTCTGGTGGACCCCTAAACCCATTCAGTAGCTCTACCCCCGATGACTATGACACGACGCTAGCCCTAAAGCTATTTCGCGGAGAACCAGCTATTGGCCGACTTGATTAGCCTTTTACTCCTACCCTCATGTCATAGCTAAACTTTTCAACGTTTATGCCTTCGGGCCTCCACGGATTGTTACATCCGCTTCACCCTGCACAAGGGTAGATCGTCGGCTTTCGGGTCTACTGAGTGTCACTATTCGCCCTGTTCAGACTTGCTTTCGCTTCGGCTTCGGACCATAGGCCCTTAACCTCGCGGCACCCAGTAACTCCCGGGCTCATTATGCAAAAGGCACGCCGTCAGGCCTTCCCCTTGCGGGGCATAGCCCTCCGACTGCTTGTAGGTGTACGGTTTCAGGTTCTATTTCACTCCCCTCGCAGGGGTTCTTTTCACCTTTCGCTCGCGCTACTTAGTCCACTATCGGTCGCCGGAGAGTACTTAGCCTTACGCGGTGGTCCGCGCGGATTCACACCAGCTTTCCCGGGACTGGTGATACTTGGGAGACGCCCCCAGGAGGCTGCTTCTTCTTTCGCTTACGTGGCTATCACACGCTATGGCCCCGCGTTTCAGCGGTGTTCAGCTAGATTGGCAGTTTTGTCCTCCCCGACGGTCTACAGCCCGCCGCGGTGCGTTCCCTCAACCCCGAATAACCAAGGCCTGTAAGCTTGACAGTTATTCGGTTTAGGCTTTTTCGCTTTCGCTCGCCGCTACTCACGAAGTCGATTTCTCTTTCTTTTCCTTCAGGTACTGAGATGTTTCAATTCCCTGAGTTGGGCCCGCTCACGCGGTAACCGGTCTTCAACCGGCTCGGTTTCCCGATTCGGAAATCCCCGGATCAAAGCCTGCTTGGCGGCTCCCCGAGGCTTATCGCAGCCTGCTACGTCCTTCATCCCCTTCCGGCGCCAAGGCATCCACCATACACCCTTAGTAGCTTGACCACATATTCTCTCGCTCACGCGAGTGAAATGTGGACGTTGGATCTCGTTTACGTCGATCCTAAGTCGCTTTTTGGCGCTACTTGCACTCCCAGATTTTCAAAGATCGATGTGACGTCCTCGATCCCGGAGTCGGGATCGTCCAGCGCGCCCCGGCGCGCTCGACGGCCCCGACGCCACTCCTCTCGAAGAGCCTACCTTTTCGACAGGCTCCCTGTCCCGACTTAAGACCCGGCTTTACGCGTCTTTTCCGTCTTGGTCACGGTGATCGAGTTGACCTTCTTCAACTCGACATCCGAGAACACCGCTTCCCCCGAAGAATCCGTCATCTTCGGGATCTGGCCACCGCCACCGGCTCCCAGGTCAACCACCACCCTGGCGTCCTGCTGGGAAACCCCGTCCGCGTCCTTCACGATCACTTTCAACACCTTGTCCTGGCCTTTGGTTTGGGCAAAAAGGCCGGGGTCGGAAGTGATCTTGACGTCGTCCCGGAGCTTCGAGGGCCCCAAGCCCAGTGTTTCGCAGCCACAGGCGGCAGCGAGCACCAGCACGGCACAGGCGATTCTCTTCATGTACACCTCGCGGATCTGGTGGAGACGACGGGAGTCGAACCCGCAACCTCCGGCTTGCAAAGCCGGCGCTCTCCCAGTTGAGCTACGTCCCCGGATGGGCCCAGCTGGATTTGAACCAGCGACCTCACGCTTATCAAGCGTGCGCTCTAGCCAACTGAGCTATGAGCCCGGTTGACGACGATGCGAACGCCGCGAGAAGCGGTCCCCACCCGGACCGGCCGAAGAACTGGCCGTCAAGTTATGAGGAACTGGTCGCCGCCGTGTTCCAGCAGTCTGCCCGTCGGCGGGCGCGTCGGAAACGATCTCCGAGAAGATGGGGAGTCGAAATACTGAAGGGTGCGACAACCGAACCCTCTGATTAAGGATGTTACTCCTTAGAAAGGAGGTGATCCAGCCGCAGATTCCCCTACGGCTACCTTGTTACGACTTAGCCCTCCTCACACGTTTTACCCTGGGCGGTTGGTTGAGGACCGACGTTAGGTACCCCGTGCTTGGGTGGCTTGACGGGCGGTGTGTACAAGGCTCGGGAACATATTCACCGCGGCGTAGCTGATCCGCGATTACTAGCGATTCCAGCTTCATGCAGGCGAATTGCAGCCTGCAATCCGAACTGAGAAGGGCTTTTTGGGATTGGCTCCCCCTTGCGGGTTGGCAACCCTTTGTACCCCCCATTGTGGCACGTGTGTTGCCCCGGACATAAGGGCCATGATGACTTGACGTCATCCCCACCTTCCTCCCACTTAACGTGGGCAGTCTCCTTAGAGTTCCCGGCATGACCCGTTGGCAACTAAGGACAAGGGTTTCGCTCGTTATGGGACTTAACCCGACATCTCACGACACGAGCTGACGACAGCCATGCAACACCTGTGTATGCTCCCGACTCTACGGGTCGTCCCCCTTTCAGGTTCCTACTACATACATGTCAAGCCCGGGTAAGGTTCTTCGCGTTGCTTCGAATTGAACCACATGCTCCACCGCTTGTGCGAGCCCCCGTCAATTCCTTTGAGTTTTAGCCTTGCGACCGTACTCCCCAGGCGGCTCACTTAATCCGTTAGGTTCGGCAGGGAAGAAATCAGGTTCTCCCCTACTTAGTGAGCATCGTTTACAGCCAGGACTACCGGGGTATCTAATCCCGTTTGCTCCCCTGGCTTTCGCACCTCAGTGTCAGAAGCAGGCCAGTGAGGCGCTTTCGCCTCCGGCGTTCCTCTAGATATCTACGCATTTCACCGCTCCACCTAGAGTTCCCCTCACCCCTCCTGCTCTCAAGTCTGGCATTTTCAGTCGCAATTCCACGGGTAAGCCGCGGGATTCCACGACTGAGTTACCAAACCACCTACGTGCCCTTTACGCCCAGTGAATCCGAGCAACGTTAGCACCCTCTGTATTACCGCAGCTGCTGGCACAGAGTTAGCCGGTGCTTCCTTTCCCGGTAACGTCAACGCCAGAGATTATTCACCTCCAGCATGTTCTTCCCGGGCGACAGAGGTTTACAACCCGAAGGCCTTCATCCCTCACGCGGCGTCGCTGCGTCACCCTTTCGGGCATTGCGCAATATTCCCTACTGCTGCCTCCCGTAGGAGTCTGGGCAGTGTCTCAGTCCCAGTGTGGCCGGACACCCTCTCAGGCCGGCTACCCGTCATCGCCTTGGTGGGCCATTACCCCGCCAACTAGCTGATAGGACATAGACCCCTCATCGAGCGATAGCTTATGAATAGAGGCCATCCTTTGATCAGCGGATGATGCCACCCACTGACCGCTCCCGGTATTAGTCCACCTTTCGGTGGGTTATCCCAGTCTCGAAGGCAGGTTGTCTATGTGTTACGCACCCTTTCGCCACTTTACTGCAGGAGTTGCCCCCTGCTTCTCGTTCGACTTGCATGTATTAGGCACGCCGCCAACGTTCGCTCTGAACCAGGATCAAATTCTTCAATCAAAGCATGAAGAACTTGGATCCCTTAGGATCTGCCGAGGCCGAAGCCCCAGCGTTCACTTTTTTATGGTCGGTCGCCCCGTCCGAAGACGGAGTGACAGGGTTCTGCACTCTCTTTCTTTCGACTCCCCACTTTGTCAAAGATCGCGCCGACGCGGACGTCAACGTGAGGGGGGCATTATAGGGATGGCGAGAAGCGCGTCAAGCGAAAACCAGCAAAAATACGGCCGACGGCATGCGTCCAGAAATCCTTTACACACAAGGACTTGCATCAACATGGCGCCGCCGCCTGCGCTTTCGCCAATTTTCTGCTTCCCGCCCCACGGACCAGATCAGCTTAAAACGCATAACACTTTAAAAATGCGGAAGCTGGACCACATCCACTCCATCACCGCCCCTCCCCCGCACTCTCCCCCTCTTCCGGCCCCACCTGCACCCCGTACCGCTTCAACTTCCTCCACAGCGTGGTCCGCCCGATCCCCAGCGTCTTTGCGGCGCTCGCCAGATTCCCCGCGCTTCTCTTCACCGTCGACAAAATGCACTCCCGCTCCGCGTCCTCCAGCGTCCGCCCTTCGAACCCGTCGGGAGGCGAGCCAACCTCCCCCAGTTTCGCCGCGAGGTCCGCGGGGAGATCCTCTACCCGGACCCTGTCGGCAGCGCCCAGCGCCACCGCGCGCTCGATCACGTTTTCCAGCTCGCGCACGTTTCCCGGCCAGTCGTGCGCCGTCACCAGGCGCATCGCGGCAGGCTCGATGGAGTTCGTCGGGCGGTGGAACCGCTCGGCGTACTTCTGCACGAAGAATTGCGCGAGCAGCGGGATGTCCTCCCGGCGTTCGCGAAGTGGGGGCAGCCGCAGCGAGACGACGTTGAGGCGATAGAAAAGGTCGTCGCGGAAGCGTCCTGCCGCGACCTCGGCTTGGAGGTCGCGGTTGGAGGCGGCAACGAGGCGGACATCGATCTGCGTTGAGCGCGTGTCGCCGATCCGGCGCGTCTCGCGCTCCTCGATGACGCGAAGGAGTTTCACCTGGATGGACATGGGCGCGGCGGAGATTTCGTCGAGGAAGAACGTCCCGCCGTCGGCCTCCTCAAAAAGTCCTTTCTTGTTCGTGGCGGCGCCCGTGAAGGCGCCCTTCACGTAGCCGAACAGTTCGCTCTCGAGGAGGGTCTCGGGGAGTGCGCCGCAGTTGATGGCGACGAAGGGCCGCTGGGCGCGGGGGGATTTGTTGTGGACGGCGTGGGCGATGAGTTCCTTTCCTGTGCCGGTTTCGCCGTTGAGCAGCACGGTGGTGTCGAGAACGGCGACGCGAGTGACCTGTTCGAAGAGGCGGATCATGGCCGGGGAAGCGCCGATGATGTTTTCGAAACGGTACGCGTCCTGGACGCGCTGCCGGAGGTTGCGGTTTTCGACGAGGAGCCGCTGGTGTTCGACGGCCTTGGCTACGAGGATCTCGAGTTCCTCGGAGTTGATGGGCTTGGTGATGTAGTGGAATGCGCCGAGGCGCATGCACTCGACGGCGTTTTCGATGGTGCCGAAGGCGGTCATGAGGATGACTTCGGTGCTGGGCGCGAACTGCCGGGCGTGGCGGAGCACGTTCATGCCCGAGAGCGGTTGCTCCATCGCCAGGTCGGTGACGACGAGGTCGATGGCGCTCCTGTCGAGGGAACGGATCCCCTCGGCGGCCGACCCGGTTTCGATCACCTCGTAGCCCGCCCGGCGCAGCACAATCGCCAGCGCTTCGCGGAGTCCGTCTTCGTCTTCGACCAGGAGGATGGTGGGCTTGACGCTCATGCGGCGGCCGGGGAATTCCGGGGTGCGGGGCGCCTGAGCGCTAGCCAGGCGGCGGCGGGGGCGGCGACGGCGAGCGCCGCGATCTGGGAAGCGGAGAGTCCCGCGAAGAGGGCGGGCTCCTGGCGGAGGAATTCCAGTGCGAAGCGGCAGAGGGAGTAGGCGAGGGCTGCGGATGCGGCAGTGCGGCCCGAAGAGGGTTGCGGGCGCAGGGCGATGATGGTGACCGCGGCGGACGCCGTGAAAGCGGCCTCGAGAAGCTGCGTCGGAACGAAGCCGCCGGGGCAGAGGGGTCCGGTGGCGGGGATGCCGGAGCAGCAGCCGTGGAGGAAGCACCCGATGCGACCGACGGAGCAGGCGGCGAGGAGTCCCGGGGCGGCGGCGTCGGAGGCGAGAGGGATGGGGATGCCGTGAGCGCGCGCGACGAGGGCGCAGGCCGGGGTGGCGAGGGCGAAACCGCCGAAGAAGGCGAGGCCGCCGCCGGCTGGGTCGAAGGGGTCGACGGGGACGGCGCCGTGGAGGGAGCCGATGCGAGCTGCGAGGAGCCCGACGACGAGGCCGACCGAAGCGAGGGTGATGGAGCCGGCGGCGGGGCCGAGGGGGCGCAGGAAGGGCCGGGCGTACAGGAGCAGGAGGAGGACGGCGGCGCCGCCGGCGCACAGGCCTGCGACGGCATCCATGCCGCCTCGGGGGAAACCCTCGAACCAGTCCGAATAGACCGGGAGGTGAGTCGCGACGTACCAGGCCCGGGCGCCGGCGAGGCCGGCGATGCATGCGACGAGAGTCATCGTGAAGATCGCATCTGCCGTAAAGCCGCGAGTGCGGTGACGCGCCCAGGTCAGGACCGCAGCCAGCAGGAACCCGATCGACACGCAGAGCGTGTAGGTGGGGATGTCGCCGAACGGGCTGTGGAGGAAGGGGTGCACGGTCGGGCGAGGGTCCTCGCGGTTCGGGGAATATGACTGTAGCCGACGGGGGGGGCGGGGGTCAATTCGAGGGATCGGGTGGTCATGACAAAAAAAAACCTCCGCCGAAGCGGAGGTTCCGGGAGGAGCGGGAAGGGCTAGTAATCGATCTCGCTTTCCTTGGCGGTGAAGATGAAGCCGTCCTTCGTCACGAGGTAAACGAACCGGGTCCTGGGGTCGCTGACGACGTGGGCGAACTGGGAGATCGTGGCGCGACCGAGTTCCTTGCCCGTCTTCTCTTCGACGGAGATCACCATGTCCGTCCCCGGGCCGGCGAGGAAGACGCGATCCTTGCCGCGGCAGATCGGGAACCATGCGTCGGCCTTGATGTAGAGCAGCTTCCCCGTCCGCTTGTCGATGGCGTGCATCCCCTTGCCGCGGGCGTAGCAGTAGACCACGTCGCCCGACACCTGCGGGGTCGTGCGGAGCTCGGCGCCGGTCTCGTACTTCCACAGGAGCTCGCCGGAAGTGCGGTTGAAGCAGTAGAGGGCGTAATCGGTCGAGGCGGCGAAGAGCGCGCCCCAGGTTTCCTTGCCCGCGGCGTTGTTCTCGATGTCGAGGCAGAGGTCGCAGACGATGGCGTTCTCGGTGGCGTAATCGATGAGCTTGCTGCGGCCGTCGGCGGTGTAGCCGTACACGTGGCCGTCTTCGCTGGCGAAGTAGACGTTGCCGGGCTCGGCGAAGATCGGCGTGGTCTTGATTTCGTCGGACGCCGGGAAGAACAGGATCTCGGCCCAGGTGCGGGGGTCGAGGCCGATCAGCCGGTTACGGTCGAGGGCGCCCATGAAAACGACGGAGGGCGAGGCCGCGACGCCGGTCGACGGGGTGAAAGCCAGGCGGACGCGCTCGAACTCCTGCATCGAGGGGCGCTCGATGACGTGCAGGTTGTCGGCGGAGCTCGCGCCGTAAACCCGGTCCTGGATCTTCGTCGCCTCGATCAGCGACGACACCTGCCGGATCTTGTCGGAGAGCGTGTTGACCTTGACGAGGTCCTTGTCCTTGCGGGTCGTCTCGACCTGCCGCTCGTCCATCAGCCGCGCGCGATCCTTCTCGAGCTGCGCCAGCTGCTTGACGATCGACGGCACGTTCGACGGCCGGAAATCCAGTTCCTTCGGGAGCCACGTCACGCCTTCCACCGCGCCCGACCGGGCGTTCACCCGGTACAGCGCCGGCAGCCCCTCGCGCCCGTGCTCGTCCGTCGTCTCGATGACCTCGACGAAGAGCGAGTCGTCGCGAAGCGACACGTGCGTCACCTCGACGCCGTGGAGCACGCACTCCGCCGAAACCTTCTTGAACGGAGTGTTTTCGACGATGGAGCGGTGCAACTCCGCGCGACGCGCATCGGAGTTCGCCGGAGGAGAGTTCCTCGGCCCATCACTGCTGCATCCCCCCGCGACCAGCCCGAGCACGGCAAGGGCGAGCACCCGCTTCATGCCTTCTCTCCTTTGATGAACTCGGCGAGGTTGACGTTGTTCTTCTTCTCGTAGTCCTGCAACTTCTCGATCCGGGAAATGTCGTCCTGGATCCGGTTGACGAGCTTGAATATGTACGGGCGCCCCTTGAGGCGATCCTTCAGGTCTGCGAGCATCCTCTCCCAGGAGCCGGAATACAGCTCCTCCCTGAGCCGGACCAGCATCAGTTCCTCCGGCGGAAGGGCGTCGCACCACTTCTGGTGGGCGCTCGACATCGCGGGCAACTCTCCTTAAGGCTCTGTGGCCGACGAAGTTCCGCGGGAGTCTACAGATGACCCCGGGGGGAGTCAAAAAGAAGTTTCATCGTTTTGACGAACTGCCTACCGCCCGGAAGCCGGCAGGATACCCCTTCCCGATTCAGGTGGTATAAAGATTCGGGCAAAGTGAGGTCGGGATTGAGCGGCGAATCGGAAGGGGTGGCGGGGAATGTCCGGCGCGTGCGGGAGCGCATCGCGGCGGCGGCGGCGCGGGCTGGGAGGGACGCGGCGGGGGTGACGCTGGTCGCGGTCACGAAGTCCGTCGGCCGGTGGGCGTTCCCTGCGCTGGCGGCGGCCGGCGTGCGCGACATCGGGGAGAACCGGGTGCAGGATGCGACCGCGAAGGCCGCCGGGGCGCCCGTCGGGTTGCGATGGCATCTCCTGGGGCACCTGCAGACCAACAAGGCCCGCAAGGCCGTCGAGCTCTTCCCTGTCGTGCATTCCGTCGATTCCGCGAGGCTCGCGCTGGCTCTGGAGCGGGAATGCGAACGCGCAGGACGGGAAATCGAGGCGTTTGTCGAGGTGAATTCGGGGGAGGTGCAGAAGGCCGGGCTGCGCGAGGCGGAGCTGGAGGGGTTCTGGCGGGAAGTGTCGGCGCTGAAGCGCGTGCGCTGGGTGGGGTTGATGACGATGGCGCCGTTCTCGGAGGACCCGGAGCCGTCGCGGCCGCATTTCCGGCGGCTGCGGGCGCTGCGCGACGAGTGGCGGGAGCGAAGCGTGACTTCGCTGACGGGGCTCTCCATGGGGATGTCCGGCGATTTCGAGGTCGCCGTGGAGGAGGGGGCGACGCACGTCCGCGTGGGGCGTGCGCTTTTCGAGGGGATCGACGCGCGCGGATTTGACCCCCCAACCGTTCAAGGCTAAGATCGCACCCGCGGGTTGCTGGCATCCGCAAGTCCTTTTTTCATCGACGCTTGAGGTTTCCGGGCGGGTCGCTGTTCCCCGCCCGATGTCCGCAACGGGAGTCCCGGGGCATGCCGAAGCTGGTGGTCGAGAAAGGCGTGGACAAGGGCAAGTCCATCCAGATCGGCGCCCAGGGATCCTTCGTCGTCGGCCGCGACACGAGCGCGGGGATCACGATCAACGACACGATGGCCAGCCGGAACCACTTCAAGGTGGAGGCCCGCAGCGGCAGCTATGTGCTGGTCGACCTGAACTCCAAGAACGGGACGCTGCTGAACGGAAGCCGGGTGCGCGAGGCGAAGATCGCGGCGGGTGACCGGATCCAGGTCGGCGAGACGGTGTTCTCGTTCATGGACGACGTGAAGCCGAAGGAGGACCTGCTCGGGCGGATCATCGGGGGTGGGCGCTACAAGATCCTGGACCGCGTCGGCCGCGGCGGGATGGGAACGGTGTACAAGGCGGAGCAGATCCGCCTGAACCGGAACGTGGCGCTGAAGATGCTGGCGCAGGAACTGGTCGGGGACCCGACGTTCATCAAGAAGTTCCTCGACGAGGCGCGCGCCGCCGCGCAGTTCAACCACCCGAACGTCGTGACGATCTACGAGATCGACGTCGCCAACGACATGCAACCGCCGGCGCCCTTCATTGCGATGGAGTACCTCCCCGGCGGCTCGGTGCAGGACCTGCTGTCACGGGAGAAGAAGCTTCCGCCGGACCGTGCGCTGGCGATCATTCTGGATGCGGCGCGCGGGCTGGAGTACGCGGAGAAGAAGCAGATCGTGCATCGGGACATCAAGCCGGACAACCTGATGATCTCGGAGGAAGGCCGGATCAAGATCGGGGACCTGGGGCTGGCGAAGCAGCTGAAGGCGGACGGGGCGCGGCCGGAGGCTCCGGAGGGGGTGTTCGGGACGCCGCACTACATTGCGCCCGAGCAGGCGCTGAACAAGCCGCTGGACATCCGGGCGGACATCTATGCGCTGGGGGCGACGTTCTACCGGATCCTGGCGGGGACGACGCCGTACCAGGGGAATTCGGCGAAGGAGATCGTGGTCAACAAGCTCCGCGAGGACCCGCCGTCGCTCGAGGTGGTGGAGCCGACGGTGCCGAAGGTGCTCGCGGGGATCGTCGCGAAGATGATGAAGAAGGACCCGGCGGAGCGGCACGCGACGGCGAAGGACCTGGTCGCGGAGCTGGACCGCGCGCGGCGCGAGGTGGTGGGGTCGCTGACCGGCCCGCTCTCGCTGTCGGCGGACCCGAACGGCTCCAGCGCTTCGGGAACCGCGACGGCGATGGGCGCGGAGCCGCGGCGGACGGCGACGCCGGTGGTGGTGCTGACGGGCGCGGCGGCGATGCTGATCATCACGGTGGCGGTGGTGGCGGCGACGCTGATCCGCAACAACAACGCGGAGCAGCCGCACCCGGGCCCGGGGCCGGGTCCCGTCGACGTGACGACGGACCGCGCGAAGCTGGAAGAGCTGGCCAGCAAGGCCCTCGTGAACGCGGAGATGATCGAGAAGAACGCGGAGATGAGCAGCCCGGAGGCGATCCAGCGCGTGATCGAGACCTACGAGCAGATCGTCAAGGAGTACCCGGGGACCGCCGCCGAGACGAAAGCGAAGGAACAGGTCGACTTCTACACGAAGCACCTCTCGGGACTCGCGGCGAACGGGGTCTACGCGCTGGCGGAAAAGAAGGAAGTCGCGTGGAGCGCCGCGAGGAAATCGTACGGGCAGGAGAAATTGAAGCTCAGCGAGGTCGTGCGCGTCGCCGAGGACGCGATGGCCTCGTTCGGCGAATTCGCGGACCAGTACCCCGAGGACAAGCGCGTCCCCGAGGCCCGGCGACGGGCCGGCGACATCGAGAAGGAACTCACGCTCCTCAAGAGCCGCAACATCGCGTGGCAGGCCGAGCTGCAGGCGATCTCCGACCTGCTCGAGCGCAAGGTCTACGGGGAAGCGGACTCGCGCATCACGGCCGCCGACAAGTCCGCCGACTTCCGGGATTTCGCGCTCGCGATCCGCGGGCTTCGCGACCGGCTCCGGCGCGAGGCCGACAAGGACTTCGCCGCGCTGAACGCCGAAGCGGACAAGCTGCGCCAGTCGCTGGACTTCAGCGGCGCGCGGAAACTCGTCGAGACCGGAAGGGCCTGGGGCTACGCCGACCTCGCGCGCCGACTCGACGACCTGGCGGCGGCGATCGACCGGGACGAGGCGGATCACAAGGGCGCCGAGGCGCGGAAGGTCCGAGAGGAGCAGGTCGCCGCGCTCCGCGAGGCCCGCGTCCGGGCCATCGACGCCGCCCGGAACCGCTTCGGCTTCGCGGGCGCCGTCGCCGCCGTCGAGGCCTCCCTTCCCCGCCTCAAGGACCAGGACCTTGCCGACGAAGCGGCCGCGCTCATCGCGGAGTACCGCGCCGCTGCGTCGCTGTACGTGGAGTTCTTCACTCGCGCGAACGACGGCAAGCTGAGGCCGAAGGCGGAGGTCGCCTTCGAGAAGATCCACATGCAGGGAGAGCTGACCAAGGCGACGGGCGGCGACGTGTCGATCAAGGAGCGCGGCAGCGGCGCGACGATCTCGATCGGGTGGAAGGACGTGAAGAAGGAGGAGTACCGGCAGGTGCTGCGGACGTGGGATCACGACTGGGACGACGCCCGGGGGCTGGTGGCGGTCGACCTGATCCTGGGGATGTTCAAGGAGGCCGAAGCGGACATCGTGACGGCGGAGAAGATTTCCGCCGGCGCGAAAAAGGCGGAGGTGGAGGCGCTTCGGAAGCGGCTGGAGTGGATGAAGAACGCGCAGGCGGAGCAGGAGGCGGACGACCGGTACGAGCAGGCCCGGGTGGAGATGTCGCGGGAAAAGTGGCAGCGGGCGCTGGACGACCTGAACGAGCTGGCGACGCGCCTGAATTCGACGAAGTGCTACGGGGAGCACCGGGCCTCGATCGACCGGATGCAGGACGACTGCAAGGAGAAGTTGAAGAAGTGACGCTGGACCTGCGCGAGGAGGACGGCGGGACGGTGATGCGGCTGCGGGTGAAGGCGCGGGCCGGGCGGGATGCGGTGGGCGGTGTGCATGGAGGAGCGTTGAAGGTGAGCGTGAGCGCGGCGCCGGAGAAAGGGAAAGCGAACCGCGCCGTGCTGGCAATGGTAGCGAAGGCGCTGGGACTCGCCCCTTCCTCGCTCCGGATTCTCACGGGAGAGACGGCGCAGGACAAGCAGGTGTGGGCGCCGCTCGCGCCTGCCGACATCGAAAACAAACTGGCGGCCGCGAAGTAGACGGCGGCCCGAGGGACAGGAGGACGGCGATGCACACGTACGAGCAGGTGATGGAGCCGGTGAACTGGCTGAAATCGCGGATCAAGGCGGTCCCGCGGGCGGCGATCATCCTCGGGACGGGGCTCGGGAGCCTGGCCGAGGAGATTTCGAAGCGAACGGCGTTCCCGTACGAGGAGATCCCGGGGTTTGTCAAAGCCACGGCGCAGTCGCACAAGGGCGAACTGGTCTTCGGGCAGCTCGACGGCATCCCCGTGGTCGCGATGGAGGGGCGCTTCCACTTCTACGAAGGCTATTCGATGGACCAGATCACGCTGCCGGTCCGCGTGATGCGGGCGCTGGGGGCGGAGATCCTCGTCGTGTCGAACGCGGCGGGCGGGATGAACCCGATGATGCACAAGGGCGACATCGTGATCCTGGACGACCACATCAACCTGATGGGAGCGAACCCGCTGGTCGGCCCGAACGACGACCGCCTCGGGCCGCGCTTCCCCGACATGTGCCGGCCGTACGACCCGCAACTGCTCGAGCTGGCGGAGCATGCGGCGGTGCATTTCGGCATCAGGGCGCGCCGCGGCGTGTACGTGGCGCTGACCGGGCCGTGCCTCGAGACCCGCGCGGAGTATCGTTTCCTCCGCCAGATCGGCGCGGACTGCGTCGGGATGTCGACGGTGCCGGAAGTCATCGTCGGGGCGCACTGCGGGTTTCGGGTGCTCGGGCTCTCGGTGATCACGGACAACTGCTTCCCCGACGTGCTGGAGCCGGTGGACATCGCGCAGATCATCGCGACGGCGCAGGCAGCGGAGCCGGGGATGAAGGCGCTGATCCGCGGGGTGCTCCGGAAGGTCGTCGAGTCGGAGCCGGGCGGCGGCCGCAAGTAATCGCCCTCCCCGCCCTTCCCCGCCGTCCGGTAAGATAGGCGCCTCCCATTTTCCGGCTGCCTCGTGCCCAAGCTGCTCGTCGAAAAAGGACCGAACAAGGGCCAGTCGCTCGTCCTCTCGGGCGCCGGTCCCCATTTCATCGGCCGTGAGCCGACCTGCTCCTTCGTCCTCAACGACTCGAACGTTTCGCGGAAGCACGCGGAGCTGGTGGCGCGAAGCGGCACGTGGGCGGTGAAGGACCTGGGGAGCCGGAACGGGACGTACCTGAACGGGCGCAAGCTGACGGCGGAGAGCCTGCTGCAGGTCGGGGACCGGCTGCAGACGGGCGAAATCCTGATTTCGTTCCTCGACGAGCGCGAGGGCAAGGACCAGGGCGGGCTGATCGGGACGCGCGTCGGCGGGTATCGGATCATCGAGCGTCTCGGGCGCGGCGGAATGGGTACGGTGTACAAGGCGAACCAGATCGCGCTGAATCGCGAGGTCGCCTTGAAGGTCCTTTCGCCGGACCTGATCCAGGAAGAAGTCTTCCGGAACCTCTTCATCGCGGAAGCGCGGACGGCGGCGTCGTTCAACCACCCGAACATCGTGCAGATCCACGACGTCGGCGTGGAAGTCGGGATGCACTACTTCTCGATGGAGCTGATGCAGAACGGGAGCGTGCACGAGCTGCTGGTGCGCGAGGGGCGGCTGGCGCCGGCGCGGGCGCTGCGGATCGCGATGGACGCGGCGGCGGGGCTGTCGTACGCGGAACGGAAAGGCGTCGTGCTCCGCGACTTCAAGCCCGAGAACCTGATGATCGGCGAGTCGGGGGTGGTGAAGATCGGCGACCTCGGGCTGGCGTTCCACGTCGGCAAGTCGGACATCGAGGACGAGGTCGGCGTGATGGGAACGCCGCACTTCTGCGCCCCGGAGCAAGTCACGCGCGGCAAGCTGGATCACAAGACGGACCTGTACGCGCTCGGGGCGTCGATGTACCGGATGCTGGCGGGGCGCCCGCCGTTCGTGGGGCAGACGCTGAAGGAGATCCTGGTCAAGAAGGTGAAGGAAGATGCGGTGCCGCTGACGGAGGTGGTGAAGGGGCTGCCGCCGGCGGTGAACGACCTGGTGATGCAGTTGCTGGAGCGGAATCCCGCGGAGCGGCCGCAGAGCGCGGAGGAAGTGAAGGGGCGGATCGAGGCGATCCTGCCGGACCTGGAGGGGCACGGCCTGGTGTCGACCGGAAACACGACGCGCCGCGACGGCCCGGGGTCGACGTTCGGGTCGTCGGCGGGGCTTAAGACGCCGACGGTGGCGCAGGCGCCGGCCGAAGGGCGCCCGGTTGCGACGGTGGTGTGGCTCGCGGCGGCGACGTTGCTGATGGCCGCTGCGCTCGGGATCGTCGGCTGGCAGTACCTCAAGGGGCGCGGCGGCACGGGGACGATCGACAACGGGACCGGGAAGAAGGACCCCGTGAACGACAACGGCGGCGTCAAGCAGCCCCCGACGGAGCAGGACCTCGCGAACGAGATGCAGGTGACGATCGCGAAGTGGGTGGCGGACACTCGCCCGCCGAGCCCCACCCGCGAGTGGGCGAACGCCGCGGCGATGCGCTACGAGAACCTCGTCGAGAAGTACCCGAAGACGCCCGCGGCCGCTTCCGCGCGGATCGAAATCGACAAGCTCCGCTCGCAGATCCGCGAGCTCGGGGCGGCCGACGCGTACCAGGAAGCGCAGAAGTTCGAGGCCGCCTGCACCGACAAGTTCCGCGGGACGCTCAGCGTCGCCGACCTCGCGCCCGCCGCGGACCGCTACGAGCAGGTGGCGCGCGACTACGCCGGGACCAAGGCCTCCGCCGACGCCGCCGAGGACGCCCGCGACGTCCGCAGCCTCATCGCCTCCACCAACGAGGCCCACGCCGAGTGGCAATCCACCCGCGCCGCCTCCGACGGATTCCTCAAGGCCGGCCGCTTCAAGGAGGCCCGCCTCGAGCTCGACGTCTTCGCCAAGAAGTTCCGCAACACCGGCTTCGACGAGCTCGCCGGCGCCGAGTCCGCCCGCGTCGCCACCGCCGCACGCGAACACTTCGACAAGGTCACCGTCGCGCAGCTCGACGGGCTGGTGCAGGAAGCGAAGTGGACGGAGGCGAAGCAGGTGCTTACGGATGCGAAGGGGGTGTACGGGATCGACGACATCGACATGCGGATCGCGGGGTACGAGAAGAAGATCAACGAGCTGTCGACGGCGGTGAAGCCGCCGGACCCTGTGAAATCGGATGCGGAGATCGAGGCGGAGGCGCTGGGAGCGGTGGCGGAGCTTTCGGCGGCGTGGAAGTTCGCGGAGGCGGCGACGGTGTGCCGAGAGGCAGCGGCGAAGGTGAAACAGGCCGATGCACAGGGGCGGCTACGGGAGGCGGCGGAGGAAGCGGACCTGCAGGAGGTGGTGCGGCGGGCGCTGAAGAGCCACGCGCTGGGGAACGACAAGGACGATTCCGGGCTGCGGTCGCGGTCATTCCGGGGGCAGACGATCATCTCCGCGTCGGACGCCGGCCTGAAGCTCGACAATTCGCAGGACGTGCCGTGGGGGAAGATCACGGCGCCGGAGGCGTTCCGTCTGGCGATGAACGGGTGGCCGCTGTCGGGGCGCGAGGCGCTGGGGCTGGCGGTGATGTGTTCGCGGGCATCGGCGTGGCGGAGCGCGAGGCTGGCGTGCGCCATGGCCGCTTCGCGCGACGACACGGTGTCCGCGTCGGCGAAGGCGCTCGCCGACCGCACGGACCTCGAGGAACGCTCGCGGATGCCGAAGGACCCGCTGGCGATCGAGCTCTTCTCGATCGAAAAGTCCGAGCGCAAGGACGCGAACGACGCGGCGGACCGGGTGATCGCGGCGATGAACAAGGCGCACGAGGTGCAGGGGATCGGGGAGGTCTACTCCTCGATGCAGCTCTACGCGCAGTCCGACGAGATCCTCCTCAAGGTCGTGGCCGGGAAGGTCCCCGACACCGAGGACGAGTGGCGCGCGGAGCTGTACCTCGCGCTGAACGCCGCCATGCAGGGGAACGAGGGCGAGTACCGCGCCCACGCGTTCAAGGCCCGCAACCTGAAGCCCGACGAGTCCCACAGCCGCTGGGTGAAGCAGTCGGACGAGATGTGGAAGGGGCTCGTGGACAACATCGCGAAGGTGGACGAACTGCGGCTGCAGATCTTCGCGCGCCCCGAAGTCTCCAAGGTCGTCGAGTTGCTGAAGATCCACGACACGAAGCTGCACATGGTCCTCGACCAGAGGGTCGTGTCGCGCTGGCTCACCGAGATCGACGACTGGGCGCGCGACCCTTACGTGAAGTCCGGCGAGCCGCAGCGGATCCTCGCGGAGACGTGCAGCGGGATGAAGGACTACCTCGAGGCGGTCAAGATGCTGGAGCGCCTCCGGAAGAACTACCCCACCCACGAGTGGTGCCGCGCGCCGGAAAACGGGACGCGCCGGGTGGATCTCGAGGTCATCGACTGCCGGAAGCGGCTGAAGCGGTGGGGCCTCGGGCGGTAGGGCCTACATCCCCTTCAGGTTCGCCCGCCGCACTTTCCACTCCTCCCCGTCCTTCTCCCAGTCCAGCGTCATGGTCACGCGGAAGACGCTTCCCCCGGCTTTCTTGGGGTCTTTCGGGAGGATCATGAGGTCGAGGGACATCTTGCCGACGCCGTTTTCGACCTTGAGGTCGCGGACGAGGAAGTTGACCTTGTCGAGCGGCATCTGGGCGAGCTGCTCGCGCAGGGCGCGGCGGGTCTGCTCCGGGTTGCCGGCTTCGGTGAGCGCCGCGGGGTGAAGGACGGCGGTCGCGCCGTCGACGTCGCCGCGCGACAGAGCCGCGGCCGCGCGCTCGGCGGCGAGGAGGATCGCCTCCTTGTCGGTGACGATCAGCCGCTCGACGAGCACCGCGACGCCGCCCGCGACAACCAGCGCGGCGGCGATCCCCATCGATTTGCGTGACATCGGCGCTCCAGGTCCGGCGAGGTTACTTCTCCGGCGGCGGCGTCTCCCGGCCCGTCATCGACGGCACCAGATCGCTCTCGTGGATCACGGGCTGCCCGGACTCGTCGCGCCCCTCCACCGCGCCCTTCTCCGTCAGCGCCGGCGCCACGTTCTTGATCTTGTTCATGTAGATCCGCGCCTCTTCCGTCTCCTTCCCGTCCGCCTTCGCCATCTCCCGCAGCACCCGGATCCAGTTCCGCAGGTCGGCTTCCTGCGGCGCCTTCGCCGTCTCCAGCTTGTCCCAGTTGTCCAGGTACACCTCCATCGTCTTCGCCGCGTCCTCGTACTTCTTCACCGCCTCGCGGTAAAGCTGAAGCTGCTTCTCGATGTCGTCTTTCTCCTTCGCCGCGGTCCCCAGGCCCCGGAGCTTCACGCCTTCCATGAACAGGCACAGCGACTTGTACTTGTTCGCGTGCTTGTGGTGGGGGTCGTGGTCGAGCGCGAGGTCGAAGCACTCGATCGCCTTGTCGAAGTGGCTCGAGTCGTACCAGAGGAGCCCCTGGAGGTGGTAGCACTCGGGGTTGCCTTCTTCCTTCTCGAGGCACTTGTCGGTCCACCAGCGCGCCTCGTTGTAGTACTTCTCCGCCATGCGCCGGCCGTACTCGTTGGGGCTCTTGATGTACTCGACCTTGCCCATCATCCGGCAGGTGTACCCGAGCGCGAGGTAGGCCTCGATGAAGTCCTCGTCCTGCCCCAGGGCGGCCATGTACTCCGCGTGCGCCTGGTCCCACTTTCCGTTCTGGTAGTAGTAGTCGCCCTGTTCCTTGTAGAAATCCGCCTTCTTACGATCTACGCCGCTGCAGCCGGCCGCCATGAAGGCGCCGAAAATTCCCGCGAGAGCGATTGCGATCGTCCGGTTCATCGTCACAGCCTCGAATGCCCCCCAACCTCCGGCCGCCGAAGGCCCGGCGGCCGAAGCCGGAATCATACGGGAAGCGCCGGGGGGCCGCGAGGGCGAAAAAGCCGCGGCCGCTCCCGTCACATCTTCTTCAGCGCTTCCCTCACCATCTCCTCCGCCGTCGCGTCCTTCTTCACGCTCCCCTCCGCCTCGCGCACGGCCTTCTCCGCCACCGGCCGCGGGTAGCCCAGCGCGACGAGGGCCAGCAGCGCGTCGGACGCCGCCGCCCGGCGCGGCCCCGACGTCGGCCCGAGCGTCTTGAACGTCTCCTGCAGGTCCAGCACCAGCCGCTGCGCCGTCTTCGGCCCGATCCCCTTGATCCGCTTCAGCGCCCCCACGTCCCCGTCCGCCACCGCGCGCCGCAGGTCCTCCAGCGGCGCGCCGCTCACGATCGACAGCGCCGTCGCCGGCCCCACGCCGTTCACGTTCAGCAGAAGGCGGAAGATCTCCCGCTCAGCCTCGGTCGCGAACCCGAACAGGCGGATCCCCGCGTCGCCCCCCGACTCCAGGTGCGCCCAGATCCGGACGCGCGAGCCTACGGCGGGAAGGGCGTCGTACGTGGTGAGCGAGATTCGCAGCGCGTACCCCACGCCGGCGCACTCCACGACCGCCGTCCCCGGAGTCTTGCGCGCCAGCTCGCCCGTGAACGATTCGTACATTATTTCTCCTGGGCCTTCTTCGCCTCGGCCAGCATGTCCGTGGCCGTCTTGTTCCCCGGGTCCAGCGCCAGGCACGCCTCGAACGACGCCTGCGCTTCCCGGTACCGGTCCTTCGCCTTCGCGTTTCCCTTGTCCTTCAGCCGGTCGCCGAGCGTCATCTGGAGCGCGCCAAGCCGGAGCCAGCCCTGCATGAGGTAGTCCCGCGAGCCCTGGTCCAGCTTGCGCGTCTTCGCCTTCTCCAGCCACGGCTGCGCCCGTTCGCAGAAGCTCGCCGCGTCGTCGTGCTTCGCCTCGCGCAGCAGGTCCCCGGCGCGCTTGAGAAGGGCCGCCGCGCACGCCGTCTCCGCCTGCGGCAGCAGCCGCGTCGCGATTTCGTCCCCCGGGGACGCCGTCAGGACCTGCTCCAGCAGTCCCGCCGCCCGCTGCGCCGCGTCCGCCGCGCTTCCCGCCCGCCCGCCCGCGAACGCCTCATCGTATTCCTTGAGGAAGCGCCGGGCCGCGAGGAGGCGCCAGTCGCGGAGGACCGCTTTCGGCGCCTCCGCCGCGGGGGCGAGCTTCGCGGCCTCTTCCATCGCGGCGATCGCCTCATCGACGCGTTCCTCGCCCATGAGGATCTGGGCGCGGACGATCGGCACGCGCTCGTCGCCGGGCAGCCCTTCGCGGGCCTTGTCGACTTCTTCGAGCGCCTCCGCCGACTTGCCGAGCCACATCAGCGCGACGGCCTTCTGGAGGCGGAACACGCCGCTTTTCGGGTCGAGCGCGAGGGCCCGCTCCGCGGCGCGGAGGGCCTCGTCGTAGCGCTTGAGGTCGATGAGCGTCTCGCACAGAGCGCAGTGGGCCCACGCGAATTCCGGCGCCTTCTGGATTGCAAGCCGCAGGCGGTCCTCGCGGCCGTTGCGGTCGGCGAGCGCCGCGAGCGTCAGCCATTGCGGGTCCTCCGGCGACTTCTTGAGGCGCGCCTCGAATTCCGCCTTCGCCACGTCGCCCTTTCCGTCGGCGCGCAGCGCCTCGTGCCACCGCGCCCAGGCCGTGACCTGGCGCGGGTCGGCGTCCGCCGCCGCGCGGAAATCGCGGGCCGCGCCGGCGAGGTCGCCCTCGCGGAGGAGTTTTTCGCCGGACGAAAGCAGGTCGGCCGTGTCGATGAGCCCCCGGCCGCTTCCCCCCGAACCGCCCGACGGCGCCGGCCCCGGGAC
Source organism: uncultured Planctomycetia bacterium (assembly GCA_964590435.1). GTDB lineage: Bacteria > Planctomycetota > MHYJ01 > WSZJ01 > WSZJ01 > WSZJ01. Next base: position 802 of record CAZPWT010000018.1, on the reverse strand, counting down.
CGACGTGTACTTCTTCCCGCACGCCCCCAGCGCCAGGCAGAGCGCCGCCGCCACGAGCCCTCGCCGCAGGGTCATTTCTTTCTCCTCCGCTTCTCTTCCAGCCCACCGACCCCGCGCCGCTTCTCCAGCTCCGCCTCGACGTCCGCCAGCTCGATCCCGTGCCGGAACATCGCGACGAGCAGGTGGAACACCACGTCCGCCGCCTCGCTCACCGCGCGTCCCTTGTTCTTCGCCGCCGCAGCCAGCACGAACTCCACCGCTTCCTCCCCCACCTTCTTCAGCGCCTTCTCGGGGTCCGCCAGCAGTTTACAGACGTACGAGTCCGGCCGCGGGTTCCGTTTGCGGTCCGCGAACACGTCCAGCAGATCGTTCAGGACGCTGCGCGACGGGAAGGGCTTCTTTGAGAAGCACGAGTAGTCCCCCGTGTGGCACGTCGGCCCCGCGGGGATGACGCGCGCCAGGATCGCGTCGCGGTCGCAGTCGCGGTGCATCGACACCACCTTCAGCGTGTTGCCGGACGACTCTCCCTTTTTCCAAAGCTTGCCGCGCGAACGGCTCCAGAAATGGAGGAGACCGGTGCGCTTTGTCTCGCGAAGGGCTTCCGCGTTCGCGTAGCCGAGCATGAGGACGTTGTTGGTCCGGGCGTCCTGGGCGATGACGGGAGTGAGTTTCACGATTTGGTTCCTAAACGACAGGGGAAGGGGTCGGAGGCACGGGCTGGGGTGGGATTGGGCCGGGGCGGGGGATTGGGCATCGCAATGCCCCGGCCCTGGCGGCCCCGCGCCCGGGGGGGCGCGCCCCC
>CAZPWT010000017.1:0-19801 GCA_964590435.1 uncultured Planctomycetia bacterium | reverse complement strand
CATCGCCGCCATCCCGACTCCCATCCTGCTCTTCCATTACCGGGTCGTTGAGTCGCTCCGAAAATGCCTCGGCAGGTACGGGCCTCACTTCTTGAGCTCACGGCGAGCGAGGGCATAGGAGGTTCAATGGATACTCAGGGCCGGGCGCAAACGCCAAGGAACCTGGATTTTGGTTCCTTGGACTTTTCGCGCCCCTCCCCTCCGTCCCGCCTCCTCAATCGTTAAACCCCCATGCCCCTCCGCCGCACCCGCCGCAACCGCGGCATCGTCCTCCTCCTCGTCATGCTCATCCTCATGGTGCTGAGCGTGGTCGTCCTCCAGCTCGCCTTCAGCGCCGAGGTCGCCCAGCGCGCCGCTTCCAACCTCTCCCGCGACCTCCAGAACATGAAGGCGCTGACGAGCGGGCTTTCGATCGCGCGGCTCATGATCAAAGCCGACATCGAGGGGGACCTGGCCGAGGCGCCGACGCCGCCGCTCGACCACCTCGGCGAGTCGATGATGCAGGACATCGCGCCGTACAAGTTCAACGACACGGGGACGGACGCCACGTCGCTCTACATCAAGATCGAGGACGAGGAAGGGAAGTTCTTCCTCCCGGCGCTGATCGATGCGAACGGCGCGGTCGTGGACGACCAGAAGGAGCGCCTCGCGCGGATGCTGGAGTATGCCGCGATCGGCGACGCGGACACGGCGGACCGCATCGCGGCCGCGATGGACAAGGACGACAAGAACGCGCTCGACAAGGACGTGCCGAACCGAAAGCTGTACACGCTGAAGGAGCTGCTCGGCGTGCCGGGGATCACCGACGAGATGTACTACGGGAAGACGGTCGCGGGCGAGAAGCAGTTCGGGCTGGCGGACGTGCTGAGCCTCTACGGCTCGGGGAAGGTCAACATCAACACGGCCCCCAAGCCGGTCCTCATGTCGCTCTCGACCTCCATGGGCGCTTCCGACGTCGACGGCATCGTCTCGGCGCGCGAATCGTCGGACGCGGACGGCAACCCGGACGTGTTCCAGAACACGTCGTACGAGTCGCTGAGCCGGAGCGGGATGACGGAGGAGACGTACGCTTCCATCTCGAGCCGGATCTCGGTGCGGTCGAGCTGGTTCCGGGCGAGGATGCTGGCGCGGACGGGGAGCGTGCAGCGGTGGGGTTCGGCGGTGATCCAGCGGGTGCAGGCGTCGACGAAGCTGGTGTTGTGGGAAGACGACCTGCGATTTGCGCCCGATCCGGAAGAGCTGAAGACGCAGGAAGACGCGATCGCGACGCCGAAGTAGGAAAGGCGGCGGCGAGCGGCGAGCGGCCAGCGGCCAGTTGCCAGCGGCCAGGAACCGCAGGACATTCTCGAAACAACGCTTCACGTATCTTGATGAAGCTGTTCCTGGCAACTGGCCGCTGGCAACTGGCCGCTCGCCGTTCCCCCCGAAAGCGGTTGACGCTCTAACCTCGCCTGTCCTACACTACTCGGCTCCCTGCATTCCACGGAAACGCCCATGCCCAGACCCCTTTTCGCCGGAAACTGGAAGCTGAACATGCTCCGGTCCGGCGCCGTGGAGCTGGCGACGGCGCTTCGCAACGGGCTTGAGGGGGAGAAGAAGGCGGACGTGGTGGTGTGCCCCCCGTATACGGCGCTGGCGGCCGTGACGGAAGTCCTGAAGGGGACGGCAGTTGGCGTGGGAGGGCAGGACCTGTACTGGGCCGACTCGGGGGCGTTCACCGGGGAGGTGTCGGGGCCGATGCTGGCGGACCTCGGGTGCCGGTGGGTGATCGTGGGGCACTCGGAGCGGCGGCAGTATTTCGGCGAGACGGACGAGACGGTGGGCAAGAAACTGCGCGCGGCGCAAAAGGCGGGGCTGACGCCGATCGTGTGCGTCGGCGAGCGCCTCGACGAGCGCGAGAAGGGCGTGACGAAGGACGTGGTCGGGCGGCAGGTCGACGGGGCCCTGGGAGGGCTGTCGAAAGCCGAGATCTCGAAGCTGACGGTCGCCTACGAGCCGGTGTGGGCGATCGGGACGGGAAAGGTCGCAACGCCCGAGCAGGCCCAGGAGGTGCACGCGTTCATCCGCGAGCGGCTCCGGGGACTCTCAGACGAGGCGACCGCGCGGGAGGTGCGGGTGCTCTACGGGGGAAGCGTGACCCCCGAGAACGTCCGCGGCCTCATGGAGAAGCCTGATGTGAACGGCGCGCTCGTCGGCGGAGCGAGCCTGAAGGCGGAATCGTTCCTCAAGATCGCGAGGCTCTGACATGGGTGCGCTCGTCGTCATCATGACCGTCGTGTTCGTCCTGGCCTGCCTGGCCGTGACGTTCCTCGTCCTCATCCAGCCGCCCCATTCCGACGGCGGCTCCGGGCTCGCGGGCGCCTTCATCGGCTCCGGCGGCGACTCGTTCTTCGGCACCAAGGCGATGACGATGGCCGGCAAGATCACGATCTTCCTCTCGGTCCTCATCGTCGCGCTCGCCATCACGATCAACAAGGTTGGCGTCGGGAAGTCGAAGTCTGGCGTCCTCCAGGGCACCAAGATCGACGCCCCCGCCGGCACGCCCGAGAAGGCCCCCGAGACTCCCGAGACCCCGAAGTAGGAGCCAGCCGCCCGTGCGCAGCATGACCGGCCACGGACAGGCCCGCTCTCACGACGCCAAAGACGCCGTCGAGGTCGAAGTCCGCAGCGTCAATCACCGCTTCCTCAAGGTCCACTCGCGCCTCCCGGATGCGTTCGCGTACCGGGAAGGGGAAATCGAGGAGCTGGTGCGCGAGACGCTGAAGCGCGGCGCGGTGGATGTCGACATCCGCGTGACAAGCGCTCCCGACGAGGCGGCCGAACCGTTCGACGTCGAGCTCCTCGGCGTCTACCACAAGAAACTCAAGGCCGTCGGCAAGAAGCTCGGCGTCACGACCAAGGTGCCGCTCGAGGCGCTTCTCTCCCTCCCCGGCGTCATCAAGCGCGAGTCCGGCAAGAGCGGCGCGGAGCGCGTGTGGCCCAAGGTCGCCAAGGCGGTGAAGGAAGCGCTGAAGGACCTGGAGGCGGCGCGGAAGCGCGAAGGCGAACGTCTCAAGAAGCCGCTGAAGGCGATCCTGGCGGAGATGGCGCGGTTGCTGTCCGAAGTGGGCGCGCTGGCGCCGGCCGTCGTGGAGCAGTACCGCGACCGGCTGAAGGAGCGGATCGCGCGGCTGCTGTCGGGGAACGACCCGCCGATCCCGGCGCCGGACCTGGGGCGCGAGGTGGCGCTCTTCGCGGACCGCTGCGACATCAGCGAAGAAATCGCGCGGCAGGAGTCGCACCTGAAGGAGTTCGAGAACTTGATGGCGTCGGGGGACGACCCCGGCCGCCGACTGGACTTCATCAGCCAGGAAATGCTGCGCGAGGCGAACACGATGGGCTCGAAAGCGAACGACGCGCGGCTGACGCAGCGGATCGTGTCGATGAAGGCGGAGATCGAGAAGCTGAAAGAGCAGATCCTGAACATCGAGTAGTTGGTGGCTGGTGGTCGGTGGTTCGTGGTGAAGGCAACGATGATTCGAACGCGGCCTTTACCACAGACCACCAACCACAAACCACCAGCCCTTTCCGAGGAAACACGGTGTGGCCGTCGACGTCCAAAACCTGCCGGCGAGGCCCCGAGCGATGACCGCCACCGCTCCCGGCCGCCTCATCGTCATCTCCGGACCCTCCGGGGTCGGGAAGACTACGATCTGCCACGCCCTTCGCGGCCGCGGCAAGATCGTGCGCTCCGTCAGCTCGACGACGCGCGCCCCCCGGCCGGGCGAAGTGAACGGGAAGGACTACTTCTTCCTGACGCGGGAAGAGTTCGTGGCCAAGCGCGAGAAGGGCGGATTCCTGGAGTGGGCGGAGTACGCGGGGAACCTGTACGGGACCCCGAAGGACTTCATCGAGGAGCAGACGCGGGCCGGCAACTTCCCACTTCTGGAAATTGAGGTGCAGGGCGTCGAGCAGTTGAGGAAGCAGGGCTGGCCCGGCGTGTACGTCTTCATCGCCCCGCCGTCGGTGGACGACCTGCGGAAGCGGCTGGAGGGGCGCGGGAACATGCCGGCGGACGTGATCGAGCGGCGGATCCGGGTGGCGCAGGAGGAACTGAAGCGGAAGGACCTCTACGATTTCGCGGTCGTGAACGACAAGGTGGACCGCGCGCTCGCCGAGGTCCTGGACATCCTGGACAAGAAACTCAATGTGAGGAGCCAAGCGTGATCGCAGCAAAGATGAAGATCGAGGACGCCATCCGCAAGGCGGGCGGGCGTTTCAAGCTGACGACGCTGATCCAGAAGCGTCTGCAGGAGTTGAACAAGGGAGCGCCGGCGCTCGTCGAGATGCCCGGGAAGCCGATGATCGACATCGTTCTCGAGGAGATCCTGACGGACAAGATCGCGCTGGTCACGGAGCAGGAATTGAAAGATCAGCTTCTGCAGGGGTAAAACGGCAGGGGCGGGGGAAACGGCGGGTTGGGGCGGGGGTGGGCGGGGGCTGGGGCTTGGGCTGGGGCGGCGCAGCATGGGCCCCTGCCCTCGCCCGAGTCCCCGCCCACCCTTGCCCCGGCCCGATCTCCCCATTCCCGTGACGGACACACACCATGCCTTCTAAGCGCATCGTCATCGGAGTCTGCGGCGGCATCGCCTGCTACAAGGTGTGCGATGTCGTGTCGCTGCTCTACCAGAAGGGCTTCGACGTCACGGTCATCATGACCGAGGCGGCGCAGAAGTTCGTGCGGCCCTTCACGTTCCAGACCCTCTCCCACAAAAAGGTCTACACGGACCTCTTCGACGAAACGCAGCACGACCCGAGCCACATCTACCTCGCCGACAACGCGGACCTGTTCCTCATCGCGCCGGCGACGGCGGACATCATCGCGAAGCTTGCGGTCGGGATCGCCGACGACCTGCTTTCGACCTGCGCGCTCGCTCTCAAGGCGCCGCTCATGCTCGCGCCGTCGATGAACGACAACATGTGGAGCCACGCGACGGTGAAGACGAACCTCGCGACGCTGGGTTCGCGCGGCGCGCTCGTCGTCGCCCCGGACTCGGGGTATCTCGCGTGCGATCGGGTCGGCACCGGTCGGCTCCCCGCGCCGGAAGTCATCGTTGCCGCCGTCGAAAAACTGCTCGGGCCGGGTCCGGGAAGGGCGCTGGCGCAGGGAAAGTAACTTGCGGCTCCCTGTTCGCGCCGGCCGATTGGCGTGTCCTCCTACCACCAACCACTGACCACCAGCCACCAACCCCGCATGCGAATCCTCATCACCGGCGGCCCCACCCACGAGTACCTCGATCCCGTGCGCTGCCTCACGAACCCTTCCACCGGTCGCATGGGGATGGCGCTGGCGCGTGCGGCGGCGAAGCGCGGGCATTCCGTCGTGCTCGTGACCGGGCCCACGATGTTCCGCGACCCGAAGGGCGTGCGCGTGGTGCGGGTGGTGAGCGCGGTGGACATGGACCGCGCGGTGCGTCGCGAGTTCGGGCGGTGCGACGCGATGATCGGCAGCGCGGCCGTGTCGGACTACCGGCCGGACAAGGCGGCGACGAGCAAGATCAAGAAAGGCGCCGCGACGATGACGCTGCGGCTCGTGAAAAACCCGGATGTGCTGGGCGGGTGCGGGGCGCGCAAGGGGAAGCGGCTGCTGGTCGGTTTCGCGCTGGAGACGGACTGCGGGCTGGAGAACGCGGCGGACAAGATGCGGCGCAAGCGGCTGGACCTCGTCGTGCTGAACGGCCCCGAGTCGTTCGGCGCGAACAGGATCGGGCCGACGTTCCTGACGCCGGACGGCAAGAGGCGCGCGTTTCCGCCGATGACGAAGGACCGGCTGTCGGCGCGGATCGTGGCTTTTCTGGAGCGCACGCGCGCCTAGCGGTCAAACAGTCCCTGCATGATGTTCAGGCCGGCGATGACCGACGAGAAGACCACGACGAAGTAGGGTCCGATCCGGTCGACCACCCGCTTCGGCGTATGGACGACCGCCAGGATCCACGCGAGCAATGCGGCCGGCACGCTGATCACGAGGAATTCCGCGTGCAGCCGGTCGCAAAGGTGCGGGATGAGCGGGACCGTCAGCGAGGCCAGGAAGCACGCGGCATAGAGCCTCGGCACCAGGCGGGACGGCGTCGCGGCCGGAGGGGCTTCGCGCGAAGACCTGATCGTGGCCATGGCGGGATTGTATCCGCCGCACGCCCTCCATTCTCCCGCGGATCGCGTAGCATGTCGGCGATGCGCCCGCGCTGGTTCCTCCCCGCACTTCTCGTCCTCGCCGGCTGCGGCGGCAAGAAACCGCCCGTGGCGCCCCCGCCTCCCGTTCCCCCCGCCCCGGCCGTTCCCGCCGAAGTCGACGCGGGAGAGCTCTTCACGAAACCGCTCCCGGAAGGCCTCCAGGCGCGCGTCACCCGCCGCGAGTACACCGGTTACGTCCAGGGCGGGCACTTCATGGTCGACGGCGGCTATCAGTTCTTCCTCACCATCACGAACCGCACGGACTCGCCGGTGCGGGCGCGCTGCCCGACTTACCTGCTCGGGACGTTTCCCACGTGGAAGAACCACTACGCGAGCGAAGCGAAGCCGCCGGAGTTCCTGTACTTCATCGCCGTGCGCGACGGGGCGTTCCGGATTCCGCCGGGCGGGGAAGCGCGGGTGGAGATCCAGGAGGCGCGGTATCTGGGGAACACGAACCGTCCGCCCCCCGCGGGACCGGGGATGGAGCCGGAGCTGACGATCACGGTTCCGCCGCCGGATTCGCCGTACGTGATCGTCGCGACGGCGCTTGCGCAGGAGAAGCCGCCGCTCGAGCCGTGGTTCCACGGGCTCGCGTACAGCCTGATCGCGGACGCCTCGCCCGACGACATCCAGCGGAAGCGCATGCTGGCGTGGGCGTGGGTCGGCATCGACCGGCTTCGGGCGGTGCTGGACCGGACGGGAGTGAAGCCGCGACTGTACGGGTACTTCGCCGAGGCGACGGCGAAGCGGAACGGCATCCTCGAGAAGCTCCGGACGGCCCCCGATGCGGTCCAGGCCGTGCGGATCCTCGACTCCCGCTCGTGCAAGGGGGACGCGGAGATCGCGAAGGTCTTCACCACGTTCCTGCAGCCCGACCCGAACCGCCGCGAGAAGTCGCCGATGCCCTACTGCGTGGGCGGGCTCGAGGTCCGCGATTCCGCAATCCTCGACGCGCTGTTCCGCTTCGCCATCCGCGACGGGCACGAGTTCAGCCGGATCGAGGCCGCGATCCAGGGGGCGCAACTGGGGGACCCGCGCTGCGTGCCGCTTCTCGTGCAGTACAGCCGCAACCCGGCGATGGCGGACGGGGACGTCTCGCAGCTCGCGATGCGGTGCACGGGCGTGCTCGTCGACCTGTGGCTGGCGCAGGGCAAGTTCAAGCGCGACGGCGACTGGAAGGCGGCGATCGCGCGGCACGGCGGGATGGACGTCCCCGACCTCAAGGGGATTTCCGTGGAGGACCGGGCCGAGCTGACCGCGTTCCTCGAGTCCGGGAAGAACCTGCGCGTGAAGGCGGAGAAGTAGCGTGGAGCGGATACGGAAACTCCTGGCCGCGTGCCGCGAGCGGCGACGGGTCCGGGTCGCCGCCGCCGCCGTGTTTCTCCTCGCCGCGCTCGCCCTCGTCCAGGTGCTCTCCCAGCCCGAGGGCCCGCGGTTCGGCAGCGCCCTGGCGCAGTACGCGACCGGCTTCTGGCCGCTCGTGGGAAGCGCCGCGGTGCTGGGGGCGCTGTGGGTCTCCTTGTGGGCGGCGACGCACCGCGCGAAGCTCGCGGCGGCCGTCCTCCTCGTGCTGTGGATCCCGCCGGCCATCGCGAACGCCGCGAAGCTCGCGAGCCTCGACTTGCCGCTCCTGCCGCTTGACCTCTACCGCGCCGGCGACGTCGCTTCGGTATTCCACGCCGGCCTCCTGCGCCCCGGCGGCTGGCTCAAGTTCGTGCTCCTCGCCGCGCTCGCCGCCCCCCTCGCGCTGTCCTTCGCGGTGATGCCGTCCCCGAAGCGCGGCCCGCGCACGCGGCTCGCCATGGGCGCCGCCGCCGCCGCGTTCCTCGCGTCGCTCTTCCTCCCGGCCACCAACGTCTTCGCCCTCGCGTTCCCGCGGCAGAGCTGGGACGCCCGCGCCACCTGCGAGCGGAACGGCTTCGTCGTCTTCCTCGCCATGAACTGCCGCGTCGTCCGGGCCGAAGAGCCGCCCGGGTACGGGCCGGAAGCGGTCGCGCGGATCGTCGCGGCGCTGCCGCCGTCGACCGCGAAGATCAGCGACCTCCGCCCCAACGTCGTCGTGATCCTCAGCGAGTCGTTCTGCGACCCGACGGAAATCCCCGGCCTCGCCTTCGACGCCGATCCCGTCCCCACGCTTCACCAGCTCCAGCGCGACTTCGGCCGCCTCGACCTCGTCAGCCCCGTCTTCGGCGGCCTCACCTGCAACGCCGAGTTCGAGGTCCTCACCGGACTCAGCATGCGCGCCTTCCCCGAGCCCGACGCCGCCTGGGTCGACTCCGCCACGCGCCCCGTCCCGTCGCTCGCGTCGATCCTCCGCTCCCACGGCTACCGCGCCCTCGCCCTTCACGCCATCGGCGGGATGCACAACGACGTGCAGGTCCAGCCGCTGCTGGGGTTCGAGAAGTGCATCCCAGCGGAGGAGTGGGCGTTTCGCGACAGGATCGACACCTGGCGCGTCACCGACGACGCCGTCACGCGCGAAATCGTCCGCCGCTCGCGCGAACTCCCGCGGCCGTGGTTCCTGTGCGTCAACACGATGGAGGGCCACGCCCCCTACGACGCCGCAAAATACGGCGGCGCCACCGGCGGCATCCGGTTCACGAAGCCCTTCTCGCCGGAAGCCCGCGAGATGCTCACCGCCTACGCCGTCGGCCTCAACCGCGCCGACCGCGCCCTCGCCGCGCTGATCGAGTCGTTCCGCGACACGAAAGAGCCCACGCTCGTCTTCTTCTACGGCGACCACCGCCCCCAGCTCGGCGACAACCTCCTCGCCTGGCGCGAGGCCGGCCTCGCCGAACAGGGGAGCGCTTCCCTCCCGATGCGCACCGTCCCCGCCGCCCTCTGGAACAATTTCGGGAAGCGCCTGCCGGAGTTCGGCGGGCCGGTGGCGATGTCGCGCGTGCTGCCGGTGCTGCTCGACCTGGCGGAGATCGAGAAGCCCGCGCACGTCCGTGTCGCGGAGCAGGCCGACCCTGAGGACTCCCGTCTCATGCAGTACGACCTTCTGTTCGGGAAGCGGTACTTCGCTCGCTGAGGCTCAACCCTCCCCACGCGGTGCGCACCGGCGCCGGTTTCATTTCCGGGATGGCATGGCGAACGCCCGGTAGAGCGGCAGGCCGGCGATTGCCAGGAAGAACAAGCCCAGGCAGACGAGGATCCATGAATCTCGCGGCTCGCCGGGCTGGAGGCAATTCCGCGAAGCGTCGGCAGGATCGAACCGTACGGTGCAGTCCTTCCCCTTTGCGTAGACGTGAAGGAAGCTCGCGACGCTCGAAACCGAGGCCGGCGTGCATCCGTTCGCCGTCAAGCGGTCGCCGCTCCAGGTGCGGCCGTGGGCGCTGAAATGATACCGGATGTGGTAGCCGTAGCCGCGGGAGCGTCTCCCCGTGTCCCGGGTGACGTACGAGTTGTCGATAATCCCCGGCGCCGTCGCCCAATTCCCGGCCTCGCGAATCATCTCGAGGTCCCACGCTCCGGCGCCCACCATTCCAAGCCCGAGAAGCGCGATGCAGGCGGCGCTGAAGAGCAGAATGAAGCGGTTGTCGCTGGTGATGGGTGGCACGGAAATGGCCAGCTCCGAGTTCGTCGCAGGGAAGCCAAGTCGCTGCTGACGGGCACTGTAGACTTGCATGCGGCCGTTCATCAATGGCGATCGAGGGCGGCGGTGCGCAGGTTGCGTCGCGCGTAAACTGCCGGCGCCGACGGCAGGGATCCCGGAGTCGACTCACGGAACAACTCGCAACCCCAACCGAACCCAGAACTCCGAACTCAGAACCCTGAACTCAACTTCCGGAACTCCCAACCCTCAACCCTCGCTACGTTGCCCGCTCCCGCTCCTTCCCGTAAAGTCCCCCCTCCAACGCCACCTCGGAGACCCCCCATGCGCCGCATCCTGATCCCCTCCCTCCTTCTCCTCGCCCTGGCCGCCGGTTGTGGGAAGTCCGACTCGTCCAGCTCTTCGTCGTCCACTCCCTCGCAGAAGACGCCGGAGGAGGCCTGGAAGGGGATGCGCGACGCGTTCCTGGCGAAGGACGCGCGGGCGTTGCTGGGAACGCTGTGCGACAAGTCGCGCAAGGAGCTCATCGACACGGTGGGGAAGGAGAACGTCGCCCGCCTCAAGACGGCGTCGGCCGAGGATCTCAAGCAAGTTGCCGAGAAACTGGGGACGACGACATCGGACCTCAAGTCCGTGGACGCCGAGGGGTTCGTGCTGCTGATCCTCAAGCAGCTGATGAACGACGCAGACGAGCGGAAGAAGCTCGAGGGAACCAAGTGGAAGGAAGCGCGGATCGGCGAGAACAAGGCGATCGCGGTCACGATCAAGCCGGACGGCACGGAAGACAAGGAGGCGCTGGTCAAGGAAGGCGGCACCTGGAAGGTCGACAAGGCGGAGACGGACCGGCTGAAGGACGGAGGGGCCGAGGCCCTCGACAAGCCGGCGACCCCGCCGCCGTCCACCGGCTCGCAGAAGACGCCCGAGGAGGCGTGGAAGGCCATGGTCGAGACGATCCGCTCGAAGGACGCGCGCGGGCTGTGGAAGTGCATCAGCCGGAAATCGCAGAAGGCGCTGACCGAGGGCGACGGCGCGAAGAACATCGAGCAGCTCAAGGCGCTTCCGGACGACAAGCTGACGGAAGTCGTCGCGGAGTGGATGGTGTCGGTGCCGGATCTCCGGAAGATGACGAACGAGGAGATCATGATCGCGTCGTTCAACGCCGTGGTGCGCGACGAGAAGTCGAGGGAGGAAGCCCTGGGCTCGAAGTGGAAAGGCGCGACGGTCAACGGGGACACGGCGGTGGCGACGACGGTGAAGGCGGACGGCAAGGAGGAGAAGACGGCGCTAGTGAAGGAAGACGGGACGTGGAAGGTGGACCTTGAGGAGACGGAGAAGCTGAAGGAGTAGGCGTCCGTCCGCCGCGTCCACGCCTGCTGGATTGACGCGATGAGCGACGTCCGGATTCCCGACGGCTGCCGCACTCAGGCCGAGGACACTTCGTTCCCGGCGGAGGTGATCCAGCTTGCCGCGTGGAAACGCCTGTCGCCCGAGGAGCGCGTTCGCAGGTCGTGGGAGCTTTCGGAATTTGTCCGCCAGCTTGCCGAGACCAGCGTGCGTCAGCGCCATCCACGTGCGACGGAGAGGGAGGTCCAGCTTCGCGTCGCGTCCCGGCGACTCGGTCGCGACCTCATGATCCGCGCGTTCGGCTGGGATCCGGCCGTTCATGGGTATTGAGCCGCCGCGGTTTCTTCCCGACGGAATCGAAGTCGACGTATTCGTTGAAGCGAGACTTGCCTCGGCCGAAGTCGCGGAAGTCGACCATCACGGCCAAGGAGTAACAAACCAAGTCAGAGCCCGTTTTCGCTAAGTACCGGTATTCAGTGCAATGCGAAATCGATCTGCTGCGACGACCCGGAAGGCCGATTTGTTCCCCGGGTTCCTACCTCTCGGACTTCGCGAGATACTCCGGGCTCCGCTGCTTGACGATCAGGCGCCCGAAGCCCGCCATCTGCCGCTCTTCCATCGGGCGGACCACGATGCCCTCCCGGGGAACTTCCGCGAGCAGGGACCGGCCATCGGACGTTTCCTTGAGCGTGCGCCCGGCAAGGAAGGAGCGCAGGGTGGCGCCGCGGGAGAGGACAGGCGCAGCCGCGGCCAGGCCGCCGAAGAACTCCTCGACGAGCCGGAGGAAATCGGCGGCGCCGACCCAGTCGAACCCGTCGCGGATGTCGAAGAGCGCGACGCGATGGTCCGCAAAGCGGTAGAGATTGCCCTGGACCTTGGGGCCGAGGAGTTCGCCCAGGACCTGGATGCGGCGCCCCGGCCGCGCGGCCGAGAGCGACCGCGCGAAATCGACGACGCGGGCGCGCTGCGCCACCTTGTGAAACGTGTGGAGTTCGCCCTCGACCGGGACGATCACGGCGGACCGCTGGCAGACGTGGACGCTGCCGTCGGCCTCCACGAGGACCGAGAAGTTCGAGCCTTCGACTTTCTCCGTGACCAGCACCGGCAGGTCCATCAGGGCGTCCGACATTTCGACGAACCGGTCGGCTCCCTCGATGTCGTAGACCGAAGTTCCGTCGGGAAGCGGCCGCAGGATGGCGCCCGTCACGATCTCCTCGGGAGGTTCGAATTTCGTCACGCCAAAGTGCGCGGTGAGCGCCTCGGGACCGGCTCCGCGCAGTCCCGGCGGCAGGAGATCCAGCGAAGCGACGATCCCCTGGCTGATCTGGCCGCGCAGCCGCACCGTTTTGACCCGGTTCCGGTCCCGCCCCGCCAGCTTTCCCGCAACGCCGAGTCTCTCGGAGAGCGGCGCGGGAAGAAGCGAATCCACGGGGAAGTAGACGCACTTGTCCCCGGGCCGGAAGGCGCCCTTGGCGATGACGAACTGGAAATCCCTGCCCTGCAGGGTCGCGAGATCGATCCGGTCCGCGTCCGGAATGGGACGCACATCGCCGATCGTCTCGATGGTCACGCCGAAGAAAGCCATACGGAGATCATCGCGCGGGACGGCAGGAGGTTCGCGGACTTTGTGCCGAGATGGGGCTGCTGGTCACGCCTCACCGGCGAGACGAATCGCTTCTTCCGTTAACTCTTCGGGATCCGTCCGGGAAGACGACACGCCTAAGCGCCCCAGCACCTTCCTGAAATCGGTTCGACTCAGCCCTGCGCCTCCCGGCGCTCGCGCAATGTCTTGATCCCACGGCAGGCTTTGCGGTGAGGCGGGTCATCGCTTCAGCCGGAACCGGTGCCAGCGGAAGGTGGCGATGGCGCTGAAGTCCTGTGGAGGGCCCTTATGGGCTCCGGCGAAGAGGTAGAGGAATCCGCCTCGGTCGTCGACGAGGGCATCGAGGACGGCGAGAGGGAGCTTGTCGGGGGAGGCGGATTCGAAAGAGGGAACTCGAACGTCAACGAGGGAGTCTCCCTCGAAGAGCAGCCACCGGTTTTCGCTGGGAACGTCGACGGCGGCCGACAGGCGACGATTGCCCTTGCAGATGGGGACCTGCCCGGCGGAGGCGTGGCGACCGGTGCGGAAGAAGGTCCCGGCGGCGTTGACGCGAAGGCGACCGTCGGAGGCAAGCCATGCCCTGCTTCCGGAGGTTTCGATTCTCTCGGTCCACAAATCGACTTCCTCGGCCTTTTTCGAGGAGGGGATGACCATGATGCGCGAGTTGGAGCCGGTTTCGAGGTCGATCGCGAAGATCCGGCTTCCCGCGGCTGCGAACGCGAGGTGCTCACCAGGGGCCCGGGCAAACGTCGAGGCCTCCCTGGGGAGAGTCGCTGACCAGGCTGGCGCGAATGTCGCCGGGTCGAGGGCCCGGAGAAGCTGTAGCCGTAGGCACGGCGCTCGAGATCATGGAGCGGGCCAAGAAGGCCGGCGGGAGTTTCGGCGTGTGCCCGAGGCGCGCGGAGTGTCGCGGGTGAGTGCTAAGGGAAAGTCGTCGGAGGCAGTCGAGGCGAGGTTGCGGCCACCTTACTTCCCGTCGTCCTCGTCCTTCTTCACCTTCCCGTGCTTCACCAGCTTTGCCGCCCCGTCGCGGATCAGGCCGATGCCCTTCGCGTAGTACTTGTACTCCTTGTTCCCGGGCTCGAGCTCGGTGGTCTCCTCGATCTTGAGGACGTTCGTGAACTTCCCCGCGGGCGTCGTGAGCTTGCGGTCGAGGCTGACGATTTCCGCGCGGTCCATGGCGACCTTGGGGGCGACCTCCTGCCGGTAGCGGGCACCGAGAAGGGGCGTGCCCGGCATGACCATGCCGTACTTCGCGCCGTCCTTGCCCGCGAGCCAGGAGCCGTCGTGCGAGGCGACCTTGCCGCCCTTGTACATGTCGACGTCCTCGCCGAAGTAGTACACCGCGTTGGTGCGCTTCGAGATGGCGAAGTAGTTCCGGGAGACCTCGAGGAGTTCTTCGCCTTCCCACTCCCGTTCCTCGACGATGCGCGTCTCGATGCCGTCGACCTTCTTCGTCTCGTCGAGCACCGTGATGACGAGCTTCACCGGCGTCTTGCCCTCCGTCCCGGCGAACTCCAGGACGTACCCGGGCTCGAGCACGAAGTACGGGTTTGTCCCGGTGGTGACGAGGTCCGCGGCGTCCTCGCCGAACTCCTCCGTGAAGGCGGGATCGTCCGGCGGCGGGATGCGGGAAGCGTCGGCGCGGACGGCGAAGGCGAGGAGGACGGCGGCGGAGGCGGCGAGCGAGGCGCGGAGCATGGTTTTCTCCAAGGTCGGGTGCGGGTCGTCTCAGAACTTCCTTCAACAAGATGCCGGTTACCGCCGCAGCGCTTTCACCCCTTCTGCAAGAAATCCGAGAAGCGCGTCGACTTCGGCCTCGGTGTTGAAACAGCCGAAGCTGCAGCGGAGGGTGCCTTCGCCGGGGAGGGTGCCGATCGATTCGTGGGCGAGCGGGGAGCAGTGGTAGCCGGCGCGGGTGACGACGTCGTGGGTCTCGGCGAGCCAGGCGGCGAGGTCGCGCGGGTTGACGCGGTCGGCGTTGAGCGAAACCACGCTCGTCCGGGCTTCGAGGTTCTTCGTGCCGTAGACGGTCACGCCGTCAATCTTCTCCAGGCCCTTGAGGAATCTCGCGCACAGCGCCTGCTCCGTCTTGTGGATCCACTCGCGCCCCTTCTCGGTGATCCACTTCACGCCCGCCGCCATCGCCACGATCGCCGGGACGTTGTGCGTTCCGGCCTCGAAGGCGTGGGGGAAGCCGGGGAGATTGTCGTGCTTGCCGGAGTCGCGGCCGGTGCCGCCCTCGAGCCAGGGCTTGAGGTCGGCGGTCGGCGCGATGTAGAGGAGGCCGACGCCGGGGGGGCCGAAGAGGCCCTTATGGCCGGCCGCGGCGAAGAGGTCGCAGCCGAGGGCCTTGAGGTCGACGTCGAGGACGCCGGCGGACTGGGCGCCGTCGAGGAGGCAGAGGGCGCCGTAGCGGTGAGAGAGGTCAACGATCGCCTTGGAGGGGAAGATGTCGCCGGTGACGTTGGAGGCCATGGTCATGGCGACGAGGCGGACGCCGCCGCGCTTGAGCGTGGACTCGAGCCAGTCGAGGTCGACGGGCTTCCCGGGCTTGTACGGCGAAATCTCGAGGCGCGCGCCGCGGTCCTTGACGGCGCGGCGGGCCGGGCGCGACACGGCGTGGTGCTCCAGGCCACTGATCGCGATCACGTCGCCGGCCTGCCACGGGAGGCCGCGGATCGCCTGGTTGAGCGAAGCGGTGCAGCCGGGGGAGAAGAGCAGCCGGGACGGGTCCGGCGCGTTCAGGAACTTCGCGACGACGGCGCGCGGTGCGGCGAGCGCATCGGCGCCGCGCGGGGCGGCCTTCGTGCTCGACCGGCTGGTGACGCCGGCGTCGCGCAGCGCGCGGTCGGCAGCCTGGTACACCGGCTCGGGCTTGGGCCACGTCGTGGCGGCGTTGTTGGCGTAGATCATGGGGGGCCGGATTCTACGCGAAGACCCCGGACCCTTCTGCTACTTCTGACCCGGCGGCTTGCCGGCGCGCTCCTCGATCGCCGCGCGGCGGGCGCCGTCGACACCGAACCAAGCATGGTGCGCCAGCCGGCGCGTGGTTTCCCCGCCCGCCTCCAGCGCCGCATCCAGGTCGGCCGCCCCTTCCGCCCCGCGGCCCGCGGCGATCCGTGACAGCCCGCGGTACAGCAGCGCCGCGGCGCGGAGCTGTGGGGAAGCGCCCGCCGCGGGGTCGAGCACCGCGGCGAATTCGGCCTCGGCGGTGGCGGAATCGCCCGCGTGCAGCCGGCCGCACGCCGCCCGGAACCGGTCCTCCGGCTTTGCGACCCGCGGCGCTTCGAAGCGCGACGAGGGGCCGGAGACGAACATCTCGAGGTTCCGGACGCGGATGACGCTTTCGGCCGTGCCCTGACCCGGGAGCAGGGTCGGTTCCTTGCCTCCCGTGATCCAGCCGAGAAGGTAGTCGCCGGCGGGCAGCCCGGCCCACGTCGCGTGGAACACTCGCACTTCCGCCGCCCCGCCGGTCAGCTTCAGCCTCGCGCGGCCGTCCTGCGGGACGTACTGCAGCTCCGCGTGGTACCAGGTCGCGGGGTCCGGCACGAACGCGTCCATTTCCTTCAGGTACGTCTCGTCTCTTCCCGGCGCGCCGCACGCGAGGCCGGTGTTGTGGACGAAATGGAGGGTCCCGCCGTGGAACCCGAGTACGAAGGCCAAGCGAGCGGGTCCGTCGAGGCCGAAGCGCACGTCGGCGTTCCAGGCTTTCTCGGCGACGCGGAAGTCCCACTCGATGCGGACGGGGCCGCCTCCGTAGTGCACCGGGATCCCGGCGCGGCGCGGATCCTCGCGCAGGATGCGGAATGTCGTCCCGCCGTCTTCCTCGCGGAAAAACCACGGGTCGTCGGCGAGAAGCGCCGGGGCGGAAGCGAGGCTCGGGAATCGTCCGAGGGACGTGAGCGACGCCGCATCGAAAGACCAGTCGCGCGCCTTCGCCACATTGAGTCGCTCGACCGGGTCGGTCCCGGGGGAAGCGGCGAGCTCGCCTGCGGCGGCGGCCATGGCGCCCCAGGCGCCGGCCTCGCGGAGGCACGAGATGCGGGCTCGAAGGGCGTCGGCGCGCCAGGGGCCGCGCACCTCCGCGAACGCGGCGGCCGCTTCGTCCCAGCGCTGGAGGTTCATGAGGGCGAGGCCGAGGCCGTGGGCGTCGCCGCTGGACCGGAAGAACTCCTCGGCGTCCGCGTACAGGCCGAGGGCGAGGAGGTCCATGCCGGGATCGCCGGAAAGGGTGAGGCTTTCGGGGAGCTCGGCCTCGGTGCGTGCCGTGCGGGGGGCGCCGGTGCCGTGGATGCGGAGGACCATGCCGTCGTCGAGCGGCCGCCGGAGGACGAGCTCGGCGTCCCCGTCGCCGTCCATGTCGACGATCTGCACGTCCCGCCCGGTGCCGCGGCCGAGGAGCCGCCGGGCGCCGGTCGCGGGCGGCATCGGGAGGAGGATGAGCAGGTTGCCGCTTCCCACCCACTCCGCCGAGTCGACCGCCTGGCTGCTCAGCAACCATTCGGCGCCGGCGATGCGGATCGGGCGGAGCGAACGGATCGAGTATCCCGGATTGGGCTCCAGTCCCGGCATCGCGCGGACGGAGACGGTCCCGTCCCCCGGGGCGACGACCTCCCAGACTCCGGGCTTCAGGATGCTGTCGGGCGGCGGTTTGAGCGCTTCGCGGATCGCCTTGTCCTCCGCCGTTCCCCAGACGTTCGTGCCGAGGATGCGGCCGTCGGGCAGCCGCGTCAGCCGGTCGAACGAAGCGTGGCGGTACACCGAGACCGTCGTCCAGCTCGCCGTCGCGGGCGCCCACTTGAGGATCGCCATGTCCCAGCACCCCCACGGTCCCCGCGCGACCAGAACCTCCGGGCCCGGCGCCGGCGCGAAATCCCCCACGAGCACCGAACAGATGTCGCTCCCCGGCCGGTCGCCGGGA
Organism: uncultured Planctomycetia bacterium; assembly: GCA_964590435.1. Classification (GTDB taxonomy): domain Bacteria; phylum Planctomycetota; class MHYJ01; order WSZJ01; family WSZJ01; genus WSZJ01. The sequence continues at coordinate 2,164 of CAZPWT010000017.1, read as the reverse complement.
AGCGTCGATGACTCGGAGACCACTTCAATTCCGTCCGCCGCCAGCCGCAGCACGTACAGCGTCCGCTGGTAGTACTGCATCCCCACCAGCAGCTCCGGCTTCCCGTCCCCGTCGATGTCCCCGATCTCGATGTCGCTCACGCCGCTGCGGAGCGCCAGCGTCCCGGCGGACTCGAGGCGGCCGTCGCGCACCCGGAACACCACGAGCACGCCCTTGTTCGCCTCGGGATTTCCGCGGGTTGCGAGGATCTCGTTGCGCCCGTCCCCGTCCACGTCGCAGACCTCGACGGCGACCTGCGGCAGCGAGTCCCCGGGCTCGCCCACCGCGCCCTCGCCGATGCGGACCAACCCGTCCTTGTGGCGCAGCCACGCGGTGACGCGTCCCCGCCAGTCCATGTGCGCGACGTCCGGCACGCCGTCGCCGTCGAGATCGCCGATCGCCATCTCCCCCCCGGGGAGCACCAGATCCTCGGCGGGAAACAGCCCGCGCAGGACCCGTGCCGCATCGAGCGCCTCGGCGCGAAGGGCCTGCGGCGCGTTGTTGTTGCGCAGCACCGCTTCCTCGTGGGCGAGCGCGGCCTCGTAGTCCCCCAGGGCTTCCAGGACTTTCGACAGCGCGGCGTGGGCATCCGCTCTTCGGGGCGAAGGGTCGTAGCGGGCCAGGTAGAGCCGCCACGCGTCGCGCGCCGGCTCGAGCATGCCGCGGCCGCTGAGCCCGCGGGCGATTTCGAAGAGCGCTTCCTCGGCGCTGGTGTCGTTGTGGAGCTCGCCGGAAGCGAGCGTCCAGGCGCGGGCGAATTCGGACTGGGCGGCGGCGGCGTCGCCGAGGGCGAGGCGGGCGCGGCCCGCGGCGAGGTGCGCGCGGTCGACGGGGAGTTTTTCGCCGGCTCGCATCGGTTCGTCGGCGTCGCGGAGAACCGTGAGCGCGGCTTCCAGCGCCGCGGCCGGGTTGCCGGAGGCCAGAGCCTTTTCCGCCGCGGCGATGCCGTCGGCAGCGGCGCGGGCGCGCGCGATCCGGGCTTCGCGCTCCGCCCGCCGGTCGAGCCCGGCGCGCACGAGCGGCCAGCACGCCAGCGCCACGAGCGCCGCGGTGGCCACGGCGGCCGTCACCACTGCCGCACGATGTCGCTTCACGAACCTCCGCGCCCGTTCTCCCACGCTGGGAGGCCGCGCAGTGATCGGCTCGCCGTCGAGCCAGCGCGTCAGGTCCGCCGCGAGCTCCGCCGCCGACCCGTACCGCCGCCCGCGCTCCTTCTCGAGGCATTTCATGACGACCGTCTCGATGTCCCGGTCCAGCCGCGGCGCGAGTTTCCGGAGGGGCGTCGGGTCCGCGTGGATGACGCGCGACAGCAATTCGCCGATCCCGGTCGCCTCGAAGGGCGGCCGCCCGGCGAGCAATTCGAAGAGCGTCGCGCCGAGCGCATAGACGTCGGACCGCGCGTCGGCTTCCTCGCCGCGCGCCTGCTCCGGCGCCATGTACGCCGGCGTGCCGAGGATCGCGCCGCTGATGGTGAAGCGCGTCGAGGTTTCGACGGGGCGTGCGAGGCCGAAGTCCATGACGAAGACCTGCCAGCCGGGGGAATGGGCCGCCGAGGATTTCGATGCCGTGACGCTCGCTCCCGGCCGCGCGAGCAGGTTTTCGGGCTTGAGGTCGCGGTGGATCACGCCCTGCTGGTGCGCGTACTCGACGGCCAGCGCGGCGTCGCGCACGAGCGTCGCCAGCAGCCGGGGCTCGTCGCGCGGCACGCGCCGCAGCGTTTCCCCCTCGATGAACTGCATCGCGATGTAGTGCCGGCCGGCCGCTTCGCCGACCTCGTAGATCGCCGCGATGTTCGGGTGCGAGAGGCGCCCGGCGGTCTGCGCTTCGCGGGCAAAACGCGCGACTTCGCCCGCGTCGCCGCCTTTCAGGAGCTTGAGAGCCACCCATCGGCCGAGCCGCACGTCCCACGCCTTCCAGACCTCGCCCATCGCGCCTTCGCCGAGCCGCACCGTGCGGACGAAATTCCCGATTCTCGATGAAGCGGGCGCGGCGGCGACTTCCTCGGGAACCGCCGCCGAGGCCGCGGGGGCGTTGCCGGGCGCCAGCCGCGTACGGTCGAGCGCGACGTCGCCCACGAGATGGGTTTGCGCCGTGGCGTCGAGGGGATGGGGGGTGGGTGGGGGGG
>CAZPWT010000016.1:0-57272 GCA_964590435.1 uncultured Planctomycetia bacterium | reverse complement strand
AGGCCCGCAAGGCTGAAGAGGCCCGCAAGGCTGAAGAGGCTCGCAAGGCCGAAGAGGCCCGCAAGGCCGAAGATGCCCGCAAGGCCGAAGAGGCACGCAAGGCCGAAGAGGCACGCAAGGCCGAAGAGGCACGCAAGGCCGAAGAGGCACGCAAGGCCGAAGAGGCACGCAAGGCCGAAGAGGCACGCAAGGCTGAGGAAGCGCGCAAGGCGGAGGAAGCGCGCAAGGCTGAGGAAGCGCGCAAGGCTGAGGAAGCGCGCAAGGCTGAGGAAGCGCGCAAGGCTGAGGAGGCTCGCAAGGCTGAGGAGGCTCGCAAGGCTGAGGAGGCTCGCAAGGCTGAGGAGGCCCGCAAGGCTGAGGAGGCCCGCAAGGCCGAAGAGGCGCAGAAGGCCGAAGAGGCGCAGAAGGCCGAAGAGGCGCAGAAGGCCGAAGAGGCGCAGAAGGCCGAAGAGGCTCGCAAGGCCGAGGAGGCTGCCAAGGCCGAGGAGGCTGCCAAGGCCGAACCCGCACCTCCGCCCGCAGAGGAATCGACTCCCGGCGGCCAACCCCGCGGCAAAGAGTCGCGGAAAGCCAAGAAGGCGCGCAAGGCCGAGGAGGCTCGCAAGGCCCGCGAGGCCGCGCGCGCCGCCGGGTTGCCACCCCCGGGCACCGATTCCGTCATCGATACTCCTTCGTCAGGCGAGATGGCTTCCGTCCAGGAAGGCGACCTCGCGTCCGACGCCGGCATGCAGGTCGCCGCCGAGCCCCTTCCGCTTATCGAACGCCCGGCTGCCGAAGCGCCGCCGCCTGTTCCTGGCGCGATCGAGCCCGAGGTGAAATCGGTCGAGCTTGAGACGGTGAAGGCGGAGGACGTTGTCGAAGAGGTCCCGGAGGCCGCGAAGTTCGAGGAGGTTGCGGAGCCGAAGCCGGAGGAAACTGCGTCAGCCGATGCGGCGGCGCCGTTCCCGCCGGTGGCCGCTGAGCCGCCCGCGACGGCGTCGACGACGGAGTCCTACGGCGCAGCGCCGCGTGGCGAGAACGAGGTTGACGCGGTCGAGGAGGTGAGCGCGGATGTGGCGGGCGGGCTCGCGGCCGAGCCGCCGCCGTTTGCCGAAGCGGCCGCGGCGTCGGCGAGCGCCGTTTCGACGGGGCTGGAAGGCGAAGCCGGCGGGGAAGTGGCGGCGGGAGATCCTGTTCCCGTGGACGAGGTCAGCACGGTCGAGGAGCCGCCGGCGCATGCGGCGCCGAGGTCCGCGGCTGAAAGTCGAACGACGCCGGTCAAGGAGGAGAAGCCGGCGGAGGAGCCGAGGAAGAAGGGCGGCTTCCTGAAAGTCGTGCTGATCTCGGTGTTCATCCTGCTGGTGGCGGTCGCGGCGGCGGTATTCGTCCTGCCGGTGCCGCAACTCAAGGAACTCATGCAGAAGTTGCAGTTGCCGCCGAACGTGCAGGAGCAGATCCTGCAGTTGCGCGGGGAGAAACCTGCCCCGAAGGTCCCGCCCAACCCGGGCGGCTCTCAGCCTCCGAAGTAGTCCGCGGGTTTGCCGCGAACTTTCCGCGCTCGCCGGGCGATTCAGGAATAGCGTCCGCCCGCACTGCGTTCGCATAGAGGCGAAAGCGCTACAATGAGGAGTTGCGGGGGGGCCACGGAGGCGCCATGCAGTTCCAGCCCATCGGTTACCTGGAGTGGATGAAAGACCACTTCGGGCGCTACAAGCACGACCTCGCGAACCCCGCGGTCAAGCCGCTGAGGCCCGCCGATCTCGGGCTCACGCCGAAGGACCTCGAATTCACCGGGCAGAACTACCACGGGCACCCGGGGCTGCTGAAGGCGATCGCGGAGCGGTTCGGGGTCGACCCGGCAAACGTCGTCCTCACGGACGGCGCTTCCATGGCGATCGCCCTCGTCTCGTTCGCGCTGTTCGAATCGGGGACGCAGCTGCTGCTCGAGGCGCCGAACTACGAGCCGCTGTACCGCCTGCCGCTGTCGCTCGGCGCGGACGTGCGGATGCTGGACCGGGCGTACGAGAAGGGATTCCAGATCGACCTCGAGTCCCTCCAGCGGAAGATCTCGCGAAACACGCGGGCGATCTGGCTGACGAACCTGCACAACCCGAGCGGGGTGAAGACGGACACGGAGAAGCTGCGGGCGATCTGCCAGGTGGCGCGGAGCCACGGGGCGGCGGTGATCGCGAGCGAAGTGTTCCGGGATTTCGTGTTCGAGGGGGAGCCGCCGGCGCCGGCGTTCAAGCTGGACCGGAGCGCGATCTCGATCGGTTCGCTGTCGAAGCTGTTCGGGATGGACGGGCTCCGGGTGGGCTGGGTGCTGTGCAACGAGGACTTCGCGCGGCGGCTGGCGTCGATCCGCAACCACCTGTCGGTGACCGGCTCGTTTCTGTGCGAGCAGGTGACGCTCTTCGCGTTCCGCCAGCTGGACAAGCTGATCGCGCGGACGCGGGGGATCGTGTCGGAAAACCTGCCGGTGCTGCGGGAGTTCGTGAAGTCGCGGGACGACGTCGAGTGGGTGCCGCCGGACGGCGGGACGATCGCGTTCCTGCGGCTGCGGCACGGCGTCCCGAGCTGGGAGTTCACGCGGTTCCTGCACGAGAAGTACGACACGCTGGTGGTGCCCGGGGACTTTTTCTGGGCGAAGGGCTTCCTGCGCGTGGGTTTCGGCGGGGACACGGAGAATCTGAAGGCCGGGCTGAAGGTGCTGGGTGCTGCGCTGACGGAGTGGCGGCGCGTCCGGCATGTCGGAGGGTAAGGGCGGGCGCAATCTGCGATAATTGCGGCGTGACCGTGACAAAGAAAGCCACGCCTGCCGCCGCCCCGAAGAAGCCCCGCCGCTGGCGGCGACGACTGGTGCTGTTCGTCCTGCTGCCGCTGCTCGCTGTCTTCGCGCTTCTCAAGTGGGCCATCGCGCCGGTGATCGTCCGGCAGGGAGTCATGGTGGCGGTGGCGGCGCGGATCCGCGGGCGGGTGGAGGTCCGGGGGGCGAGCGTCGGGTTCCGGGAAGTCGAGTTGCAGGGAGTGTCGCTGCTCGACGCGACCGGGCGGGTCGCGGCGACGGCGGAGGCCGTCGTGATCCGGCTCGACCGCATGCCGCTCGGGTTCGGGACGCCCGGGATCGAGTCCCTGCGCCTCGTCCGGCCCGACATCACGATGACGCTCGAACAGGACGGCCAGGTCGATCTCCAGCGCGTGCTGTCGCCGCCGCCCGTGGCCGAGGCGCCCGCGGCCCCGGCTCCGGGCGGAAACGCGCCCGCCGCCCCGCCGCCGCCGCCCTCGCCGCTCCTTCCCTCGCAAATCGCGGTGGAAGGCGGCACGCTCCGGCTGGTCACTTCCGTGTTCAGCCCCACCTTCACCGGCCTCGACGCCACCATCGAGGTCGAACCCCGCCGCTTCGTCCTCCACACCGCCGCCGCCGCGACCCTCGGCGGACGCGCTTCGCTTTCCGGGTGGCTCGGGCGTGGAAGCGACGCCGGGTGGGCGGTGCAAGCGAACGTCGAGGGGGCGGACGTGCGGGAGCTGAAACGGGGGACGAGGCTGGAGCGGCGCCGGCTCGACGGCCGCCTCGACGGATTTCTCTCGCTGGAGCGGGGCGCGTCGGGCGCCGCGCTCGGCGCCGGCTGGCTCGACATCCGCGACGGCCACCTGCTCGAGCTTCCCGTGCTCCTGTCCGTCCTCAATCTCCTGAGGCTGAATGCCCCGGGCGATTCGTTCGTCCACTCGTGGCGAAGCGATTTCAAGGTCCTCGCCGACCGGATCCACGTCGAGCGTTCCTACGTCATGACCGACGGCGTCTGCCTGTTCGGCGACGGCGACATCCTCTTCGATGGCCACCGCGTCGACCTCGATTTCGTTCCGCGGCTGTCGGGCGCCCCGCCCGAGGGGTACGAGACGCTCGCCGAGGCGGAGGAGCCCGTCGCCGATTTCGTGCGGAAGAACCTGCTCGCGAACGTCGAGGTCCGGGGGACGTGGATGGAGCCCGTGGCCGAGACGACGCCGCTGCGCGTCATCACGGGGCCGCTGAAGGACTTCTTCGGGCTGCTGAAAGGGAAGGGGGGGAAATGAAGCGGCTCGCGGTGGTGCTGGCGCTGGCGCTCGCGGCCGGGTGCGGCGGCGGGGAGGGGACGAGCAAGCCCCGGACGGACCGCGAGCGCGTCGACGACCAGTCGATCGCGGCGGAGGTGAACCGCGTGCTGTCGCGCGTCGACGGCGTGGACCGGCTGAAGGTCAAGATTGACGTGTCGCGCGGCCACGTGACGCTGTCGGGCCCGGCGCGCGACGAGGCGGCGGCGCAGGCGGCGTGCGAGGCGGCTCGAAAGGTGGACGGGGTCGAGGAGGTCCGCGACCTGCTGGAGCGGCAGAAGTAGCCCGCCGCTACTTCGCTTCCTCGACCGTCGCCCCCTCGGGGATTTCCATGCTCCACGCCGCGGGGTCGATGCCCTCGTTGATGTAGGCGCGCGACATCGCGGTCTCGACGCGGTACTCCTTCCCCTCCTGGGTCTTCCCCTTCACCACGATCAGCCACGGGATCCAGGCGTCCGGCCCGGGGCGCGCTTCGGGCGGCTTCACTGCGCGGTAGTTCGAAAGCTCCACCGTCGCCGTCTCCGCCCCGTCTGCGCCGAACAGCACGATTCGCGTCGCGAACAGCGTCGCGCGCTCGTACCACATCCGGCGCACGACCTTTCCGCCGCGCTTCGTCACCACCGTCAGGTGGTCCGCCGCGTCCTCCTCGATCGATCGTTCATCCCCCGGCTCCAGCCGCTCGTCCAGCCACGCAAATGCCGCCGTCAGCTCCGGATGCTTCCGCTCCTGCCCCTTCACGTCCCCCCGCACCCATTTCCCCTCGGCGACGACGTTGATGAGGAAGCGGTCGTCGATCATGGTGAAGACAAAGAGGGTGACGGTCATGCGCTTGTAGGCGTCCATGCGGAACTTCCCGGGCATTTCGCAGTTGAGGACGCCGGAGAGGCTGCCGCTGTGCTCGAGGCCCTCGACTTTCATGGAGATGTTCGCGTTCATGTCCTTCACGGCGGCGCGGCGTTTGGCGAGTTCGGCGTCCAGGTCCGCGAGGGAGTGGATTTCGACCTTGTCGGGGGTGCGGTCCTTGATGCACCCGGCGAGGACCGCAGGGAGGAGGGCCGAGAGGGCGATCGCGGCGGCGCGGCGGGGCGCGTTCATTTCCAGTTCTCCAGTTCGGGGCGGGCGAAGAGCGGCGCGAGCAGCGGATTCCTGCGGGCGTCGGCGGCGAGCGAAGGTTGGATCGACAGGGCCTCGCGCAGGGAAGCGGCGGCCGCGTCGGCGTGGTCGTTGGCGGACTGGGCGACGGCGCGATGGAGCCAGCCGAGGGCGCCCGGGGGCGACCGGAGCGAGGTCAGCGTCTTCTCCGCTTCCGTCGCGCGCCCGGCGCGGAGCTGGACCCAGCCGAGCGAGTCGATGGCGTCGGGCGAGGCGTCGGGCCCCGCCGCGGCGCGCGCGGCCAGCTCGAGCGCCAGTTCCGGGAGCAGCATGGATTCCGCGAGCAGGTACGCCGCGTTCCCGGCGGCGCCGAATGGATCTCCCGACGACGCCACCGCGGCCCGGATCAGCCCCTCCGCCTCGGGGCGCCCTTCCTCCGCCGCCGCCAGCGCCCGCACCAGGACGGCCCAGTCCCAGCCGGTCTCGTGCCGTTCGCCGGCGATCGCGGCGCGTTCGAAGAAGAGCCGCGCGCCGTCCCACAGCCGGAGCTTCGTGCAGCACCACCCGGCCAGCGAGAGTCCCTCCTGACCGATGTCGGCGTGCCCGCAGAGAATCGAGAGCGCCCGCGCCGGGTCCCCCGATTCGTCCAGCGCCGCCGCGACGTCCGTGCGCAGCTGGACGCTTCGCGGATCCTGCTGCAGCCACAGAGCCACCGCCGTGTTCTCCCCGCGGCGCACGAGCCCCGCGAGCGCAGCCCCGCGGACCGCGTCGCTCGCATCGGAAGCGCAGATCCAGAGCGCGGCGACCGCTTCCTTCCCGGGAACCTGACCGATCGCCGTGGCGGCGCAGATGCGGACGAGGTCGTCGCCGTCCCCGGCGAGTTCGCGCAGCGTCGCGAGGTTTGCGACGGACGGCGACCTTCCCATTCCCATCGCCACCGCCGCGCGGACCTGCGCGTCCTCGTCCGCCGCCATTCGCTTGAGGAGCGCCGCCGCGCCCTTGCCGCCGGCCTCGGCCGCCGCGCTGACCAGGGCGGCGCGCGCCACGGGGGACTTCTCCGTCAGCGCGATGTCGGCGAGGAACTCGGCGCAGGCGGGGAAGCGGGCGGCGACGCGGGCGGCGGCGGAGCGGACGAACGTGTCGGTGTCGTTTCGCAAGACCTCGCGCAGGAGAAGGGCGGCGACGTCCTCCGGAAAGGCGCCGACGGCGTCGACCGCGCTCCAGCGGACCTGCGGCTCGGTGTCGCGCAGCGCGATCGCCACGGGGACGAGCGTCGCCGCCCGCGCCGTTCGCGCGACCAGCCGGACGGCGTTCTGGCGCACCGCGGCGTCCGGGTCGACGAGGGCGGCGGTGAACGACTCGATATCGGCGGTGCCTTCGACGGTCGCCAGGGTCTGGAGCGCCCGGGCCCGGACGAGCGGGCTCGAATCGCCGAGCGCCCTGCGGAGGGCCGGCCCGGGCGAGGGATCGCGGAACGCCCCGAGCATCCGCACGGCCAGCAGCCGAACGGAAGGAGACCCGTCGTCGCAGGCCTGGAAGAGCAGCCCCGCGTGCCGCGCGGCGTCGGCCTCGAGCCCGCCGAGGATCCGGCAGCGGTTTTCCTCGCTCTGCTCGGCGGCGAAATGTTTCTCCACGTCCTGCAGGTACTGCGGGTCGCCGTGCCGCAGGAACCACTCGTGGGCGGTGCCACGCTCCCAAACGTCGGCGCTTCGCAGCGTCCGCTGCATCAGCCCGCGGGTCTCGAGCGCGAGGTCGCGGCCCAGCGCCGACAGGGCGACGCGGCGCGCGGGGCCGTCGAGCTTGTCCCACATCTCGACGAGCGCGGCGCGGCCGTCCGCGGTCCGCGTCAGGACGACCGCGGCCTCGACGCGCACCCCCACCGAAGGGTCCTGCAGCATCCCCATCGCCGCTTCCGTCGCCTCCGCCGGCTTCACGCGGTCCAGCGCGTTCAGCGCGAGGTACCGGATGTCGGCGTTCTTGAACCCGAGGAGTTTCTTCAGCGCCGGCACCGTCCGAGCATCCCCGGCGCGCGACAGGATCACCGCGAACTCCGCGGCCATCTCCTCGTCCGCCGGGTCCAGCCTCTTCGCGATCGCCGCCCACGCGGGCGGGCCGATCGTCTCGAGCCCGGCGAGCATGGCGGCGAAGCGTTCCTGGTTGGAGGGGCCGGGCGTGGTGCGGAGCGACTGGGTGCGCTCGACGTAGCGGTCGGCGGGGACGACGACGTCGAGCCCGGCGTCGAAGGCGGCGCGCAGGGCTCGCGCGGCGAGCGCGGCGTCGGGGGAATCGAACAGCCCTGCGATGAACGGCGCGTCCTCGCGCCGGCCGATCCTGGCGAAGAGCGCGAGGCCGGCGTCGGCGGTCGAGGGCTCGGCGAGCATCGCCCGCATTTCCGCGCGGTACTCCGGGTCGCCGGTCGCCGCGATCGCGGCCGCCGCAGCTTCGCGGACCTCGGGCACCGCGTCCGTCACGAGCCGGCGTACGGCGGCAGGATCGCGCCGCGCAGCCGCGAAACAGGCCGCGCCCCGCACGCGCCACACCGCGTCCGTCGCCGCTGCGCTCAGCGCCGGTCCCTTCGCCAGCCCGCGCGCCGCCGCCTCACGGACCGACCAGTTCAGGTCCCGCGCCGCCTCCTCGAGCGCCGGCTGGGCCGCTTCGGAGCCGATGGTGGCCAGCGCCCGGGCCGCCTCGCGGCGCGTTTCCCACGACGGGTCGCCGAGCGTCGATCGGAGCGCCGGCACCGCGGCGTCCCCCATCCGCGCCAGCGCCTCGACCGCCGCCCGGCGCCGCCCCGCGTCCGCCGACGCCAGTTCCTTCACGCGGAACGCCACCGCCGCTTCCTCCGGCGTCTCCGCCCGCGCCGCCAGCGCCGCCAGCGCCGCCACCATCACGATCGCAAGGAGCCGCTTCATCGCGTCTCCAGCCTCTGCCACGCGCCGGGAAGGGCCTCGACGACGTCGTCGGCGGTCATGCCCATGGCGCCGAGGCGTTCCTGGGCGATGTCGCCGGCGAGCCCGTGGGCGTGAACGGCGAGGACGGCGGCGTCGAACGGATCGATCCTGCGGGCGAGCAGGGCGGCGAGGACGCCGGCGAGGACGTCGCCGGTGCCGCCGCGGGCGAGGCCGTGGGAGCCGGTGGTGTTGGTGAAGAATCGGTCGCCGTCGGTCACGATGGTCCCGGCTCCCTTGAGGACGACGATGACGCCGTGGTCGCGCGCGAAACCCGCGGCCGTTCCCAGCCGGTCCGCCTGCACCTTGTCCCGTTCCCGGCCGCAGAGCCGCGCCATTTCGCCGGGGTGCGGCGTCAGCACGGCGTCCCGGCGCAGCTTCTTCAGGTCCAACGGTTTCGCCGCCAGCAGGTTCAGCGCGTCGGCGTCGAAAACCACGGGAATTTTCGCGCCGTCGATCAGCAGCCGAAGCGTCCTCAGCGCGCCCTCGGTTTTCCCCATCCCCGGGCCCACGGCGGCGGCCGTCGCGGGTTCGAGGACCGCCCGCATCTCCTCCGCCGCGGCATCCAGCGCCCCGTCGGGAGTCTCGGTGAGCGGCCGCACGAGAGCCGCGGGAAGCCGCGCCGCCGCCGGCAGATACACGCTCCACGGCACCGCCAGCTCCACCAGCCCCGCCCCGCTCCTCAGCGCCGCCGCCGCCGCCAGCATCGGCGCCCCCGACATCCCGACGCTCCCGCCCACCACCAGCACCCGGCCGAAATCGCCCTTGTGCGCGGCGGCCGGGCGTGCGGGAAGCGGAGGCAGGGTGCGGATCTCGCGCATCACCCGATGATACGCCTCAGGCGCCGGGGAGGCCTACTTCCAGCTTTTCGCGAGCTTCCAGTCTTCGGTCCACCCCTTCGTCCCCATCTCGTCGTTCGCCTTCGCGATCCGCGACACCGTCCACGCAAGCTCCGCGGGCCGGCCCTTCGACACGTTCCACTTCAGCGTTCCCTTGATCCCCATCTTGATCGCGCCGTCGTCGGCCGCACCCTCGAACGTGATCGTGACGTCGGTCTTCGTCACCTCGGTCACCTTCGCCGTCACCTCGCATCCGTGCCCCGACTCGCCCCCGGCTTTCATGTCCTTGATCAGGCCGTCGAGGTTGGAAATGAAGAGCCCTCCCAGGAGCCCGATGCACATCGACCGGTGAAAGTCGCAGACCACGGCTCGCGGGATTTTCCATTCGTCGTTGAGCTTCACCGCGGCGGCCGGGAGGAGGAGCGTCGCCGGCTCCAGCGGGAATTTGACGAGCATGTCCTCGACCGGCGTCGGGAGTTTCCCCTTCGTGACGGCCACCGTGCAGCCGGGCTCCTTGTCCTTCGCCTCGATGCGGACCGTCGCGCCTTCCTGCCCGGCCGCCTCGCCCCCCTTGCCGACCGCGGAGACCTTCGCGGAGGTCCACGACCGCTTCAGAGCCGTCGGCCGTCCCTCCACGTCCGCGTCGCTCACGTCCGTCCACGCTTCCTTCACCGACCACGCATCCCGCACCAGCGCCCGCCCCTGCCCGGCGACGGCTTCCATCTTCCCGCCGGTCCCGGCCACCTCCGCCGACAGCTCCACCTTCCACGACTGTCCCTTGGGAAGCTTGAGCTTGATCTCGACCGGCGCCTGCGCAAACGCGGCGGTGGAGAGGAACAGCAGCAGGGCGGCGACGAAGCGGTGCATGGGGCCTCCGGCAAAGAGGGGACGCCCGATCAAATCAGACAGCCCCCGAGGGTGCAAGGAACCCCCGGGGGCTGCGAGGAGCCTCACTTTGGCGCGAAGGCGAACCGCGCGTCGGGGAAACCGTCGTGATCGTCGTCCCGAAGCCACTTCAGTTTTCCGCCGTACGCATCCTCCAGGTTCGTCAGCGCGAACGACTTCACTTTCACCCCGTCCGGGTTCACGACCATCCCCTCGATGCGCCCGGGGACGCGGAAGAGCCACTCGGGGTTGAGCCGCTCGAGGCCCGTATCCTGCCCCGCGACGACGAAGTTCTCGGAAATCTTCCCGTCGCCGTCGACGTCGCAGGGAAGGTCGTCGCACGAGAAGAGCACGAGGCCGCGGAGGAACTGGTGAATCGCCTCCCGGTCGTCCTCGGTGAGCGCCGCGTAGGCCTTCGCCGAGGCGTCCGCTTCGCCGCCGTGGCGGCGGATCGAGTCTTCGAGGTCGAGCGAAGCGCCGTCGTGGCCGTACGGGGCGCTCGAGCCGGCGCCCCAGAGCGGCGCAGTCCGGAATTTCTTGAGCACCGATCCGTCGAACTGCATCTGGTAGTAGGCGGGGCCGACGTCGTGGTGCGCGAAGTCCGAGTAGACGCCCCGGATCGTGAACGATTCGCGCTTGCGGGGGTCGCGTCTTTCGACGCGGCCTTCCAAGCGGCCCGTCTGCGGATTCGGACGGACGTCGAGATTGAAGAACCGGCGATCGCCGAGGTACCGCTTCGTGTAGTCCTTGTTCGAGGCATCGCCGGCCTCGAGTTGCCAGTCGGGGACGTGGCAGGAGGTGCAGCCGATCGAGGTCATGAGCTTGCCGCCGCGTTCGCGCTGCGCTGTCCGGGCCTTTTCGGCGGGAGAGGGGTGGTTCATCTGGTACCACTCGATCAGGTCCAGGTCCCCGGAAGTGATTTCCTCGAGCGTCCCGTCGCGGTCCGGGTCTTCCTTCGAAACTCCCCGGGCGTCCTTCACGACGCCGCGGTCGCGCGTCCTCCCGCTGATGAACTGCGGCATTCCCGGCACGGAGGTGCCCGCGAGCCCGTCGTGGTTCGGCTCCTCCGACAGGATCGGGTCGTACGCCTGCAACCCCGTGTGCATGTCGTAGGCGTTCGCCGTGAACGCCCGCAGGGTCGACGCCACCGCGCCCTTGCGGTGCCCCCAGCCGAAGATCTGGAACTCGATCGTGTACCCCGCGACACCGTCATCGGAGAGCTTCCGCGCCCAGGAAATTCGCTTCCCCTCGGCGTCCACGTAGTGAATCAGGCAGATCGAGTTCAGGTCGGGCCTGCCGTTGCCGTCCAGGTCCCCGAATGCCCCGAAGTCGACGCTCACATGCTCGCCTTCGATCCCGGGCGCCAGATTCTCGATCGTCGCGCGCACCCGGTCGGCCTCGCCCTTCGCGATCCAGCCGTCGCGGTTCAGGTCGCCCTTCGCCAGGATCTTCAACCGCAGCTGCCACCCGAGCGACTCCACCAGCCCCGAGCCGAACGTGTGCGTCGTGTTCCGCCCCGTCCCGCCGTTCTTGAAAAACGTGTTCCCCGCGCCGCCGTCCCGGAACGGCACGTTGTGGCACAGCGTGCAGCTCGCCACGTGGTCCCGTGTCATGATCTTCGACGTCTGGTCCTCCAGCACCGGCCCCGCCATCTTCCCCGACTCCCCGAACGCGCCGTCCGCCGCGCTGAACTCCCGGATGAACTCCTCCCGGCCGCGCTGGTACGCCATCCACGGGTCGTTCCGGAACAGCCACCCCGTCGTCCCCTCCTCGCCGTCCCAGTCCGCGCTCACCGCCCGGACTCGCGGGCACTTGATCGACCGCCCCGACAGGTCCTTCGGCTTCTTGATCGGGTCGTCGTTTGAATTGCCCGGCCGCTCGGGGGAGGGAAGCAGGTCCCCGGACCAGGACGACAGGGAAGCGCACGCCCAGAGGGCGGCGGCGCCGGCGAGGCAGGTGAGGGGCTTCGAGATGCGCATGGCTTTGTGGGCTCCTGGTTTGTGCGGCTGGAACGGTGATGGCTCTACTGTCGGCGCCCTTCGACTCGCCTCGTCCCTCGCTGCGCTCGGGACTCGGCTCGCTCAGGGCTTCGGTCGCTTCGCTCCCTACGGGGGGCTCGTCGGCATGATCCGGACGTACTCCTCCTCCTTGCCCGCGGGCACCGGTACCAGCGTCAGGTCGTCCGTCATCTCGTCCTTCCGCAGGATCTTCCGGAACTTCGTCACCCACTCGCCCTTCTGCAGGTGCCCCTTCAGCCGCGACAGGCCCTTCACGTCCTCCGCCGGCGCCTCGCGGTTCGCATACCACTCGTAACTCGCCCCGTTGAACGACTTCTCCGGGTCCTTCACCTTCACGATCGTTCCCTTCGCCGGGTCATACTTCTTGCGCATCGCGGCCACGGCCTCCGCATATCCCGCGTCCTCAGGCTTGCCTCCGCCCTTCGTGATTTCGGCCTTGTAGGCCTCGACCAGCTCGTCGAGCGAAACGACCTTGTCGCCCTCGGGAAGCGAACCCAGCCCCATCTGGCCGTAGTTCGTGAGCGGGTCCTCGATCACCGACATCTCCGGGTCGCCGAGCTTTTTCGCCCACTCGAGCTTCGTCGTCTCGTACTTCGGGTCCTTCGCCTTCTTCTCCTGCACCCAGAGGTTGCGCTTCTGCAATTCCGCCTGCTGGTCGGCGTTCGCCGAGCAGCCCAGCATGTAGGTGAGCCACATCACGCGGTAGCTGTGCATCCAGGACAGGTCGCCCTCCAGGTCCATCTGCTTCGCCGACTGCACGTAGAACAGGGCGTCCGTCTGGTCCTTCACGCTGATCTGCGTGATCTTGAGCGGGTAGATGCACTTTTCGCTGGCGAACGCGAAGCGCGTCGGCGTGACTTCGCCCTGGTACGAGCCGTCAGCGGCCTTCTTCATCTGCTTCGGGTCGATTTTCATGACCGTGAAGAACCACTTCTTCTTGATGTAGAAATCCAGCGTGCCCTCGTCGCCCGAGTAGACGTAGTTGTTCTCTTTGAGCCAGTCGAAGAGCCCGCTGGCCTGCTCGGCGACGATGATCTTGTAGTCGAGCGATCCGACGACGCCGGATTCCAGGACTTTGACGCCCTTCGTCTTGTCCTCGAGCGCGTTTCCCGGCACGCCCCGCTGGCGGACGCCGCCGCTCCCGCCCTTGGCGGCCAGCATCCGCCCTCCGCCGAACTCGTAGATCCCCTGCGGGAGCGGCATCAGGATCGAGTAGATCGCGAGGTCCTTGAAGAAGTCGCGCGGCATTTCGTCGAGCTTGGGCTGTCCCGGCGTCGGGATCACCATGCCGAAGTCGACGGCGTTGCCTTCGAACTTGGGCTGCACCGTGAAGGACTCCAGCTTCTTCGCCTCGTCCCAGGTGATGAAGGCCTTCTGCCCGGGCTGGTTGATGTCCTTTTCCTGCGCGGCGAAGTAGCAGCACGCGGCGTCGGCTTTCGGCGGAAGCAGGCTCACGGTCGCCACGGTCCCGACACCCGCAGTCATCGCCGCCAGCGCCGTCGTTTTCCAGAATCCCGGTCGCATTCGCGTTCTCCTTTGTCAGCAGGGTCTTTCGCCAGCCTTCGCACGCCTTTCCAGCCTTCGCCAGCCTTTCACGATGCCCTACGACTCGCCTCGTCCCTCGCTTCGCTCCCTACGGGGGGCTCGTCGGCATGATCCTCACGTACTCCTGCTCCTTGCCGGCCGGCACCGGCACGAGCACGAGGTCGTCCGTCATCTCGTCCTTCCGCAGCACCTTCCGGAATTTCGTCACCCATTGCCCCTTCTGCAGGTGCCCCTTCAGCCGCGACAGGCCCTTCACGTCCTCCTCCGGCGCCTCGCGCGCCGGGAGCCACATCCACTGCGACCCGGTGAACTGCCCGTTCGGGTTCGCGACCTTCACGATCGCCCCCTTCGACGGCGGATACATCTTCTCCAGCTCCTTCAGCCGCGTTTTCGCATACGCGTCGTCCTTGTTGTCCTTGCTCTTCTCGTAGTCGTCCCAGACCGTCTTCAGGAACTCCTCCTGCGTGACGATCCGATCGCCGGCGGCGAGGTTCGCCCCGCCCATCTGCGCGTAATTGCGAAGCGGATCTTCGAGCACCGCCACGTCCTCGTCCCCGAGCTTTCTCGCCCACTCGAGCTTCGTCGTCTCGAACTTCGGGTCCTTCGCCATCTTGGCCTGCACCCACTGGTTGCGCTCGTTCAGCTCCCTCTGCTGGTCGGCGTTCGCGCCGCAGCCGAGCATGAACGTCAGGTACATCACCCGGAACGAATGCGCCCAGGACAGGTCGCCCTCGAGGTCCATCTCGCCGGCCGCCTGGACGTAGAACAGCGCGTCCGTCTTGTCCTTCACGCTGATCTGCGTGATCTTCAGCGGGTAGACGCACTTCTCGGAGTTGAACGTGAAGCGCGTCGGCGTGACCTCGCCGGAGTACTCGCCCTTCGGCCCCTTCTTCATCTGCTTCGGGTCGATCTTCATCACGGTGAAGAACCACTTCTTCTTGATGTAGAAGTCCAGCGTTCCCTGGTCGCCCGAGTAGACGTACTGGTTTTCCTTGAGCCAGTCGAACAGCCCGCTGGCCTGTTCCGCGACGATGATCTTGTAGTCGAGCGAGCCGACGACGCCGGCCTCGAGGACGGTCACGCCGTCGCGCCGCGGTTTCGTCCGCGGCCCGTTCTCGTCTCCCTTGGCCCCGGCCATCGCGCTGGACGGCGCGGCGGCGTCTTCCATCGGGTACGCATGGAGGTCCACCCACATGGGTTCCGGAAGTGGCATGAGGATGGTGTAGATCGCGAGGTCCTTGAAAAAGTCCCGCGGCATCTCGTCGAGCTTCGGCTGGGCCGGCGTGGGGATCACCATCCCGAAGTCGACGGCGTTGCCCTCGAACTTCGGTTGGACGGTGAAGCTCTCGATCTTCTTCTCGGCGTCCCAGGTGATCAGGGTCTTCTGCCCGGGCTGGTTGATGTCCTTTTCCTGCGCCGCGAAGTAGCAGCAGGCGGCGTCCGCCTTCGTCGGTCCTACGCGCGCCGCGATGATCGCCCCGGCGCCGAGAACGGCGATCGTGGCTCCTGCGATCCAGCCTTTGTGCATGGTTCGATTCCTCTCCTGGAAGTTGCCGTCGCTGCTATTTCTCGATTTTCGAAAGGGACTCGGCTGCGACCTGCCGGAAGGACGGGTCCTTGCCGGCCTCCCGGATGCCCGGGGCCGCCGACTTCGCGGCGGGCCCGATCTTCCCGAGCGCCCAGATCGCCCAATTGCGGCCGTTCGCGGCCTTGGACCGGACGACGCGGTCCAGAGCCGGCACCGCATCCGCCCCCAGGGCCGCCAGGGCATCCGCGGCCTTCATCGCAACCGGCGTGTCCGAATCCGTGAGCTGCCAGATGAGGACGGGGATCGCCCCCTTGCCGCCCTTCGCCAGCGCAGCACCGGTCGACGCCGGATCGGCCGCCTCCGCCTCGCGTGCCTGGACGACCCACTCGTACGAGGCCGCCGCCGGCTCGGAAGCCGCAGGGGCGCCGCCTCCGGCGTTCGCGGATTCGTTTTCCTTCGCCGGTCCGCACGCGGCGAGGGGAAGTGACAGCACGGCTGCGGCAAGCCACGGATGTCGGTGTGTTCGGGTCAAACGGCCTCCTTGGGGTTGATCGGACGCCCTTCGACTCGCCTCGTCCCTCGCTTCGCTTGGGACTCGGCTCGCTCAGGGCTTCGGTCGCTTCGCTTCCTACGGGGGGCTCGTCGGCATGATCCGCACGTAGTCCTGCTCCTTCCCGGCCGGCACGGGCACCAGCTCCAGGTCGTCCGTCATCTCGTCCTTCCGGATCACCTTGCGGAATTTCGTCAGCCACTGCCCCTTCTGCAGGTGCCCCTTCAGCCGCGCCAGCCCCTTCACGTCCTCCTCCGGCGCCTCGCGTTTCGCGTACCACATCCACTCCGCCATCCACATCCCCTGCGGCTTTTCGACGTGGACGATCTCTCCCTTTTCCGGCGTGAACGTCTTCTTCATGTGCTCGAGCTGCTGCTTCGCATACTCCGCCTCCTCGTTCCCCGGGTTCTCCTTCTTGTACTTCTCCCAGACCATCTTCAGGAACTCCTCCTGGGAGACGGCCTTCGCCCCGGCCGGCATGTCCCCGCCGCCCATCTGCCCGTAGTTCTTCAGCGGGTCGTCCAGTACCGCGATTTCCGCGTCGCCTAGTTTCCGCGCCCACTCGAGCTTCGTCGTCTCGTACTTCGGGTCCTTCGCCATCTTGGCCTGCACCCACTGGTTGCGCTCGTTCAGCTCCGCCTGCTGCTCCGCATTCGCGCTGCATCCCAGCATGTACGTCAGCCACATCACCCGGTAGCTGTGCATCCACGACAGGTCTCCCTTCAGGTCCATCTGCTTCGCCGACTGCACGTAGAACAGCGCGTCCGTCTTGTCCTTCACGCTGATCTGCGTGATCTTCAGCGGGTACACGCACTTTTCGGAGGCGAACGTGAAGCGCGTCGGGGTGACCTCGCCGACGTACGAGCCGTCGGCCTTCTTCTTCATCTGCTTCGGGTCGATCTTCATCACCGTGAAGAACCACTTCTTCTTGATGTAGAAGTCCAGCGTCCCCTCGTCGCCCGAGTAGGTGTACTTGTTCTCCTTGAGCCACTCGAAGAGCCCGTCGGCCTTCTCGGCGACGATGATCTTGTAGTCGAGCGAGCCGACGACGCCGGCCTCGAGGACGGTGACGCCGTTCTTGTCCTCCTTCAATTTCGCCCCGCCGTAACGGCCGCCCGCCCCCTCGGCGACCGCCTTGGGGGGCGACGGGTAGAGGTCGTTCCAGATCGCGGAGGGAAGGGGCATGAGGATGGTGTAGATCGCGAGGTCCTTGAAGAAATCCCGCGGCATTTCGTCGAGCTTGGGCTGTGCGGGGGTCGGGATCACCATGCCGAAGTCGACGGCGTTCCCCTCGAATTTCGGCTGGACGGTGAACGCCTCGATCTTCTTCTCGTCGTCCCAGGTGATGAAGGCCTTCTGCCCGGGCTGGTTGATGTCCTTTTCCTGTGCGGCGAAGTAGCAGCACGCGGCGTTGGCGCGGGGCGGGAGCAGGCTCACGGTCGCCACGGTCCCGACCCCGGCCGTCATGGCCGCCAGCGCGGTCGCTTTCCAGAATCCCGGTCTCATTCGCGTTCTCCTTTGTTCTTCGTAGCCTTCGCCAGCCTTCGCACGCCTTCGCCAGCCTTCAGGAGGCCCTTCGACTCGCCTCGTCCCTCGCTGCGCTCGCTCCCTACGGGGGGCTCGTCGGCATGATCCTCACGTATTCCTGCTCCTTGCCGGCCGGCACCGGCACCAGCACGAGGTCGTCCGTCATCTCGTCCTTGCGCAGCACCTTCCGGAACTTCGTCACCCACTGGCCGCCCTGCAGGTGCCCCTTCAGGCGCGACAGGCCCTTCACGTCCTCCTCCGGCGCCTCGCGCGCCGGGAGCCACATCCACTGCGACCCCGTGAACTGCCCGTTCGGGTTCGCGACCTTCACGATCGCGCCCTTCGACGGCGGGTACATCTTCTCCAGCTCCTTCAGCCTCGACTTCGCGTACGCGTCGTCCTTGTTGTCCTTGCTCTTCTCGTACTCGTCCCAGACCGTCTTCAGGAATTCCTCCTGCGTCACGATCCGGTCGCCGGTGGCGAGGTTCGCGCCGCCCATCTGGGCGTAATTGCGAAGCGGGTCCTCGAGGACGGCGATGTCGCCCTCGCCCAGCTTGCGCGCCCACTCGAGCTTGGTCGTCTCGAACTTCGGGTCCTTCGCCATCTTGGCCTGCACCCACTGGTTGCGCTCGTTCAGCTCCTTCTGCTGGTCGGCGTTCGCGCCGCAGCCGAGCATGAACGTCAGGTACATCACGCGGAACGAGTGCGCCCAGGACAGGTCTCCCTCCAGGTCCATCTGGTTCGCCGCTTGCACGTAGAACAGCGCGTCCGTCTTGTCCTTCACGCTGAGCTGCGTGATCTTCAGCGGGTAGATGCACTTTTCGCTGGTGAACGTGAAGCGCGTCGGCGTGACCTCGCCGGAGTACTCGCCCTTCGGTCCTTTCTTCATCTGCTTCGGGTCGATCTTCATCACGGTGAAGAACCATTTCTTCGCGATGTAGAAGTCGAGCGTCGCCTGGTCGCCGGAGTACACGTACTTGTTCTCCTTGAGCCAGTCGAACAGCCCGTTGGCCTGCTCGGCGACGATGATCTTGTAGTCGAGCGAGCCGACGACGCCGCTCTCGAGCACCGTGACGCCGTGCCCTTCGCCCTTCTTCAGTTCCCTGCGTCCTCCCGGGGCGCCGGCGAGCGCCACTCCGCCGTCGGACTCGTTCATCGGGTAGGCGTGCAGGTCGACCCAGATCGGCTGGGGAAGCGGCATGAGGATGGTGTAGATCGCGAGGTCCTTGAAGAAGTCGCGGGGCATCTCGTCCAGCTTGGGCTGCGCGGGGGTGGGAATGACCATCCCGAAGTCGACCGCGTTTCCCTCGAACTTCGGCTGGACCGTGAACGTCTCGAGCTTTTTCTCGGCGTCCCACGTGATGAGCGTCTTCTGGCCCGGCTGGTTGATGTCCTTTTCCTGCGCGGCGAAGTAGCAGCACGCCGCGTCCGCCTCCGGCGTCCTCATGTGCAGCGCGGCGATCGCGCCCGTGCCGATCGCCGCCGCGGCCGCAGCCCCGGCGACCCATGTCCTCATTCTCATTCGATGCCTCCGTTTCGTTGTCCGTCGAAGAATCAGGTTCCGATTTTCTGAAGCGCCTCGGTCGCCGACATTCGCAGGGCCGGGTCTTTCCGGGCTTCCTGCAGGGCCGGGATGGCGTCTCTTGCGTCCTTGCCGATGCCGCCGAGCGTGTGGGCCGCCCAGCCGCGGCCGCGCGGGTCGCCGGATTTCAGCGCGTCCACCAGGCCCGGGACCGCTTCCCGGCCGATCTTGACGAGCACTTCGGCCGCGGACATCGCGACCACGGTGTCTTCGTCCGCCAGCAGCTTCACCAGGTCCGGCACGGCCTCCATGCCTTTCTTCGCCAGCCACTCGCGGGCCTCGGCGCGGTCGTCTGCGTCGTTGCCACGGAGCTGCGTAATCCAGTGCGACACGGGTTCCTTCGCCGGGTCCGCGCAGCCGCAGGCCATGAATGCCGCCGCCGCCAGCAGCCCTGCGAAGAGCCATGTTTCTCGAATGCTCACTTCATCTCCCGCATCGACGTGTTAAGGGCGCCCTGAACCTTCGACTTTCGACCTTTGACGTCTTTCCGTCCCTACGGCGGGCTCGTCGGCATGATCCTCACGTACTCCTGCTCCCTCCCCGCCGGCACCGGCACCAGCACCAGGTCGTCCGTCATCTCGTCCTTCCGCAGGATCTTCCGGAACTTCGTCAGCCACTGGCCCGAGGCGAGATGTCCCTTCAGGCGCGCCAGCCCCTTGACCTCTTCTTCCGGCGCCTCTCGGTTCGCGTACCACATGTAGTCCGCGGACCACGGGCCCTGCGGATTCTCGACCTTGACGATCATCCCCTTCCCCGGACCGTGCGTCGTTTCCTCGCGTTTCGCCCAGGCCTTGAACTCGTCCTCGTTGTTGCGGCCGGCCTTGTCCCAGTCCGCCTTCGAGAGCTTGAGGAATTCCTCGAACGAGACCGCCTTGTAGCCGGCGGGGAGGTCGCCGCCGCCCATCTGCGCGTAGTTCTTCAGCGGATCCTCCACCACCGCGAGCTCCGCATCGCCCAGCTTCTTCGCCCACTCCAGCTTCGTCGTCTCGTACTTCGGGTCCTTCTTCTTCTTCGCCTCCACCCACCGCGTCCGCTCCTCCAGCTCCT
Organism: uncultured Planctomycetia bacterium; assembly: GCA_964590435.1. GTDB lineage: Bacteria > Planctomycetota > MHYJ01 > WSZJ01 > WSZJ01 > WSZJ01. Next base: position 37,643 of record CAZPWT010000016.1, on the reverse strand, counting down.
TCTGCTGGTCCGCGTTCGCGCCGCACCCCAGCATGTACGTCAGCCACATCACCCGGTAGCTGTGCATCCAGGAGAAGTCGCCCTCCAGGTCCATCTGGCCGGCAGACTGCACGTAGAACAGCGCGTCCGTCTGGTCCTTCACGCTGATCTGCGTGATCTTGAGCGGGTAAATGCACTTGTCGCTGGTGAATGTGAAGCGCGTCGGCGTCACCTCGCCGAGGTATGACCCGTCGGCGTTCTTCTTCATCTGCTTCGGGTCGATCTTCATCACCGTGAAGAACCACTTCTTCTGGATGTAGAAGTCCAGCGTCCCCTGGTCACCCGAGTAGACGTACTGGTTCTCCTTCAGCCACTCAAAGAGCGCGTCGGCCTTGTCGGCGACGATGATCTTGTAGTCGAGCGATCCGACCACGCCGGCCTCGAGGACCTTCACGTGACCGGCGGGCGCTTCGGGAGGCCCGCCGCCCCCGCGCGCCGCGCCGTCCCTCGCGTCCTCCATCTTCTTCAGGCGTTCGTAGCCGTAAAGCGGCTCGGGAAGCGGCATGAGGATGGTGTAGATCGCGAGGTCCTTGAAGAAGTCGCGCGGCATTTCGTCGAGCTTGGGCTGGCCCGGGGTGGGGATGACCATCCCGAAGTCGACGGCGTTGCCCTCGAATTTCGGCTGGACGGTGAACGCTTCGAGTTTCCGGGAGGCGTCCCAGGTGATGAACGCCTTCTGCCCGGGCTGGTTGATGTCCTTGTCCTTGGCCGCGAAGTAGCAGCAGGCGGCGTCGGTGCGTGCGGGGGAGAGGGACAGGACGGCGGGGACAACGGCGGCGGCGGCAAGGCCGGCTCCGAGCGCCCAGTGCCGGGCGCGGCGAGAAATGAGCATGGGGTCTCCCTGGAGAGTGGATGGAATCCGAGCGCGCAATCTTAGACGCGGCGGGGGGGCGGGAGTTCACGGAATTTCGCACCCTCGGTCCGGCGCCTGGAGGAAAACGGCGCGCCGCCATAATGTGGCGCCCGCCGCCAGGGCAGGCGAAAATGCCGCGCATGAGCGAAATCGTGATCCTGAGCGCGGTGCGGACGCCGATCGGGAAGTTCGGCGGGACGCTGAAGGGAATGTCAGCGGCGGACCTGGGCGTGGTGGCGGCGACGGGCGCGATGGCGGCGGCCGGCGTGAAGCCCGAGCAGATCCAGGACGTCGAGTTCGGCAACGGGAGGCAGGCCGGCGGCGGCCCGAACGTCGCGCGGCAGATCAGCGTGCGTTCCGGCATCCCGGTGACGTCCCCCGCGATGACCATCAACCGCGCCTGCGGAAGCGGCCTCCAGGCGATCATCGACATCGCCCGCCAGATCCGCGCCGGCGAAATCGAGATCGGCCTCGCCGGCGGCACCGAGTCCATGTCGCGCCTCCCGTTCTTCCTCACCGGCTTCCGCGACGGCTACCGTCTCGGCCACGGCGAAGTCACCGACGGCATGTACAAGGACGGCTTCCTCTGCCCGCTCGCCAACATGGTCATGGGCGAGACCGCGGAAGTCCTGGCCGAGCAGTACGGCATCGCCCGCCAGGAACAGGACGAGTACGCCGTCGAAACCCAGCGCCGCTGCGAGGCCGCCCGCAAGGCCGGCAGGTTCAAGGACGAGATGGTCCCCGTCGACGTCCCCGACTCGAAAGGCAAGACCACGCGCTTCGAGACCGACGAGCACGCCCGCGACGGCGCCACGATGGAAGGCATGGCCAAGCTGCCTCCCGTTTTCAAGAAGGGCGGCTCCGTCCACGCCGGCAATTCCAGCGGCATCACCGACGGCGCTTCCGCCCTCGTCGTCGCCTCCGCCGCCGTTGCGAAGCGTCTCGGGGCGAAGCCGCTGGCTCGGATCGACGGCTGGGAGATTTCGGGGGTCGAGCCGCGGATCATGGGGATCGGCCCGGTCCCTGCCGTGCGCAACCTCGAAAAAAAAACCGGGACAAAGCTCGCCGACTACGACCTCGTCGAGCTCAACGAGGCCTTCGCCGCCCAGGTCCTCGCCTGCGACCGCGACCTCAAGTTCGACCGCTCCCGCCTCAACGTCAACGGCGGCGCCATCGCCCTGGGCCACCCGATCGGCGCGACCGGCGCGCGGATTGTGGCGACGCTGCTGCACGAAATGAAGCGGCGGCAGGCAAAGCGCGGGCTGGCGACGCTATGCATCAGCGGAGGGCAGGGGATGGCGGTGGGGTTCTCGGCGGTCTAGCAGATACAGCCAGTCTCACCGCCATCGACCCTCGCCTGCAACACGGGTACGATGTCCCCCCATGCCCCTCGTCCGCCTCACGCTCGATCCTCCCGTCGCTCGGTTCACCCTCGCCCACCCCCCGGTGAACGTCATCAACCTCGCGCTGATGGAGGAGGCCCTCGAGGCCATCCGGCGCGCGAACTGGAAAGGGATCCGGGCGTGCGTCCTGGCCGGGGAAGGGAAGTCGTTCAGCGCCGGCGTCGACGTCGGCGAGCACCTCGGCCCCACCTCTGGCCCGATGATCCGCCGCTTCCATGAGCTGTTCCGCGCGCTGCTCGACCTGCCGTGCGCCCTCGTCGCCCGGGTCCACGGCGCCTGCCTTGGCGGCGCGGCGGAACTGCTGCTGGCCTGCGACGCGGTCGTCGCGGCCGAGGACGCCACGCTCGGCTTCCCCGAGATCCGCCTTGGCGTCTTCCCGCCGATCGCCTGCGCGCTGCTCGGCCGCGCCGTGGGCCAGAACCGCGCCCGGCGGCTCATCCTCACCGGCGAGACCTTCACCGGCCGCGACGCCGCCGACCTCGGCCTCGCCTCGCGCGCCGTTCCCGCCGCGGAACTCGACGGCGACGTCGCCGCCGAGGTCGCCCTTCTCGCCCGCCACTCCGCCGCCGCCATCCGCGAAACCCGCCGCGCGCTCGCCGACGTCGACCTGTCGCGCATCGAAGACGTCTACCTGGGGGGCCTCATGAAAACGGCCGACGCCACCGAGGGGCTCACCGCCTTCCTCGAGAAGCGCCCGCCGCATTGGACGGACCGATGAAAACACCCGTCATCCTGCTGATCGTCCACGTCGTCGCGTTCGGGCTGCTGTTCGTGGGGAAGCTCTTCCCCGGGAATTTCACCAACGCCATCGTCGCCGTCGGGCTCGCGGTCGAGTTCCCGGGGTGGTACCTCGGCGCCCAGATCTGCAAGACCGCCGTCCCGGCGATCGCATTCGCGTTCTTCTTCAACGCGATCCTTTACTACACCGGCGGCATGGTCATCGACCGCGGCACGCGGGGCCGCCCGGCCTGAGGTGCTCCGCGTTCCATTTGACGGCGGCTCCCACCCGCCGTACGCTTCCCCGTCTTCAAAACTGCCCCAGGGGTTTTTCGGAGGAGTCATGAGAACGTTCGCCCTGCTCGTCCTGATGTCCGGCCTCGCGCTCGCCGCCAAGCCGGTTTTTGAAGTCCCCGAGGCCGGCGGCTTCGACCGCGCCATGGTCACCCTCGGCATCACCAACGACACCGACAAGGCCCTGAAGGTTGAGAAGGGCTTCTGCGACGGCCTGTCCGTCGCGGACAAGGACGGCAAGGCGGTCGACATGGCCTCCTGCGACGACCTCGGCGCGTTCACGCTGGCCGCCGGCGAGACGGTTTCGCGCCGGTTCGACCTGGTGAAGTGCTTCCCCGGGATGAGCACGCCGGGCGAGTACACGGTGACCTGGAAGCACGCGGCGCTGGCGGACCTGGAGCCGTCGAAGGCGAAGATCACGATCGTCGCGGAGTACGCCGAGATCCAGATCGACGGCTGGGGCACGGTCTACTGCCGTTTCTTCGGCGACGTCGCCCCGAAGACAGTCGCGAACTTCAAGAAGCTCGCGAACGACGGGTTCTACAACGGGCTCACGTTCCACCGCATCATCCCGCGCTTCATGATGCAGGGCGGCTGCCCGCGCGGCGACGGGACCGGCGACCCGGGGTACAAGTTCGACGACGAGAAGGCCGGGATCAAGCTGGAGCCCGGGATCCTCGCGATGGCCAACAGCGGCCCGAACACGAACGGCAGCCAGTTCTTCATCTGCTTCGTCGACTGCCCGCACCTCGACGGGAAGCACACGCCGTTCGGGAAGGTGATGGAGGGGATGGACGTGGTGTGGAAGATCGAGCGCGAGATCAAGCTTCTGCCGAAGCCGCAGCAGGACCCGAAGTTCGGCCGCCCGGTGACGCCGCCGGCGATGAAGAAGGTGATCTGGCACGTGAAGCCGGAACCCCCCAAGTAGATTCCGATTCGAGGCGACTGAGATGGCCAAGAAGGCAAAGATCGCAACGAACCACGGCGACATCACGATCGAGTTCCTGAACGACAAGGCGCCGAAAACGGTCGAGAATTTCGTGAAGCTGGCGAAGTCGAAGTACTACGACGGCAAGATTTTCCACCGGATCATCAAGGGCTTCATGATGCAGGGCGGCTGCCCGGACGGGACGGGGATGGGCGGGCCGGGTTACAAGATCAAGGCGGAATTCAACGACACCAAGCACGTGCTGGGCACGGTATCGATGGCCCGGACGAGCGACCCGGACAGCGCGGGGAGCCAGTTCTTCATCTGTTTCGCGCCGGCCGCGCACCTCGACAAGCAGTACACGGCGTTCGCCAAGGTCGTCGACGGCATCAACGTGGTGCAGGCGATCGAGAAGGTGCCGACGGGGCCGAACGACCGGCCGAAGACCGAGGTGAAGCTGGTGAGCGTGACCGTCGAGGACTAGGCAGACGGGCGGCCGGAGACGGGAGCATCGAAATGCAAGGCCCGCGGGGGATCGCGGGCTTTTTTTGTTGATCGGGAAGGGCCGGGCAGGGACAAGGGATGCGCGGATCCGCCACGGAGCCACAAGGAGAAACCATGTCGACACTTCTCACGCAGGACGCCAACGGGGTCCGCCGGATCACGGTGAACCGGCCCGACAAGCTCAACGCGCTCAATTCCGAGGTCATCGCGGACATCGACGCCGCTTTCGCCGACGTCGCGAAGGACGACTCGGTCCGCGCGGTCGTCCTCACCGGCGCGGGCGAAAAGGCCTTCGTCGCCGGCGCCGACATCGCCCAGATGAGCGCCCTGTCGCCCTCCGACGCCTACCAGTTCGCCCTCCGCGGCCAGCGCGCCTTCGACCGCATCGAGAACTGCGGCAAGCCCGTCATCGCCGCCATCAACGGCTTCGCCCTCGGCGGCGGCTGCGAACTCGCCCTCGCCTGCCACGTCCGCTTCGCCGCCCGCACCGCCAAGATCGGCGCCCCCGAGGTCACCCTCGGCCTCATCCAGGGCTTCGGCGGCTCCCAGCGCCTCCCGCGCATCGTCGGCACCGGCGTCGCCCTCGAGTGGATCCTCTCCGGCGACATGATGGACGGGGTGGAAGCGCACCGGATCGGGCTCGTGAACCGCGTGTTCGAAGCGCCGCAGGTCGTGGACGAAGCGACGGCGTTCGCGGCAAAGCTTGCGACGCGCGGACCGGTCGCCCTCAAGCTCGCTCTCGAATGCGTCATCGGCGGCATGGGCCTGTCGCTCGCCGAAGGCCAGTTGCTGGAGGCGTCGCACTTCGGCCTCGCGTTCGCCACCGAGGACATGAAGGAAGGGACGAAGGCGTTCGTGGAGAAGAGGAAGGCGGTATACAAGGGCAGGTGAGCTTTCGTTGGGAACCATGCCGAGCGTGGAATCCGACGCGGGTCGCACAACAGGGACGTCTGTCGAGGAGGGTTTGAATTTTCTTCGGCGAATGCATAGAATGCACGTCTTGAATGCATCCTGGGAGGAGTCATGCGCCACCTGACCGTCCGAAATCTCGAGCCCGACATCGCGAAGGCACTCGAACGAGAGCGTCGGCGTTCGGGCGAATCCCTGAACCGGACTATCATGAACCTGCTTCGGCGAGCCCTCGGGATCGAGCGGGGGAAGAAGTTCAGCAACGGCCTGGCAAAACTTGCCGGTGGCTGGTCGGAAGCGGACCTTCGCGAATTTGAGAAGAACACAGCCTTCCTCAACCAGATCGACGAGGAGATGTGGAAGTGAGCCGGATCTGCCTCGACACGTCCGCCTACAGTCACTTCCGCCGCGGTCATTCAGAAACGGTCGCCGCCATCGATGCCGCCCGCGAAATCCTGGTTCCGTCGATCGTTCTCGGGGAGCTTCGGTTCGGATTCCGGATCGGGAGGCGTGAGGAGGAGAACGAGAATCTCCTCGTGCAGTTCCTCGCGCAACCGTGGGTGACCGTGGTGAACGTTGACGAGGAGGCGGCGGCTCAGTACGCGGACATCGCCACGGAACTTCGGCGCGCGGGAACTCCGCTGTTCCCGAACGACATCTGGATCGCCGCGGTCGCGCTGAGGGAAGGCGTTCCCGTCCTGACGCTTGACCAGGACTTCAGCCGGATGCCGCGCGTCGGGAAGATCATCCTCAAGCCGTAGTGCTCCATCCTTGCGGTGCTGCGGACCCCGGGGGACAATTCCGGCCGAGTCGGGACGCCACATTGAGGCCTCATTCAACGGAGTTCGACATGTCCGAAGATCTCGTCATTCTCGCCGGGGCCCGGACCGCGATGGCGGAGTACATCGGGACGCCCGGGGGCGGAGCGTTCAAGGACGTGAGCGCCAACGAGCTGGGGGCGCACGCGATCAAGGCGGCGCTGGAGAGGGCGAAGGTGAAGCCGGAGCAGGTGGAGCACGTGGTGATGGGGAACGCGATGCAGACGGGCTCGGACGCAATCTACGGGGCGCGGCATGCGTCGCTCAAGGCGGGGATCCCGAACCACGTGCCGGCGCTGACGGTGAACCGGATCTGCGGAAGCGGCATCCAGTCGATCGTGAGCGCGGGGCAGATGATCCTGACGGGGGAGGCGCAGATCACGGTGGCCGGCGGGATGGAGAACATGTCGCAGTGCCCGCACGTGGTGCGGGGGCTGCGCGGCCAGGGGCTGCGGCTCGGGCAGCAGCCGGTGATCGAGGACTCGCTGATGGTGAACCTCATGGACGGCTTCTGCGGGCTCTACATGGCGCAGACGGCCGAGAAGCTCGCGAAGCAGTACGGGATCACGCGGCAGGCGCAGGACGAGTTCGCGATGCGGTCGCACAAGGAGGGGACCCGCGCGGTGCAGAGCGGGATCTTCAAGGAGGAGATCGTCCCGGTGCCGGTGAAGAAGGGAGTGTGGGACAAGGACGACCACATCAAGCCGGAGACCTCGCTCGAGCAGCTCGCGGGGCTTAATCCCGCGTTCGGCAAGGAAGGAACAGTCACCGCCGGCAACGCGAGCGGGATCGTGGACGCGGGGGCGGCGGTGGTGCTGACGAGCGCGAAGCGGGCGAAGGCCGACGGCCTGGCGCCGATCGGGCGGATCGTGTCCTGGGCGATCGTGGGCGTGGACCCGAGCATCATGGGGATCGGCCCGGCGCCCGCGATCCGCAAGGCGTGCGAGAAGGCCGGCCTCAAGCTCGACCAGATCGACCTCTTCGAGATCAACGAGGCGTTCAGCGCCCAGTACCTCGCGGTGGAAAAGGAACTCCAGCTCGACCGTGCGAAGGCGAACGTCAACGGCGGCGCGGTCGCGATCGGGCATCCGCTTGCGGCGACCGGCACGCGCCTGGTCATCACCGTCCTGGGCGAGCTGAAGCGCCGCGGCAAGAAGTTCGGCGTCGCGAGCGCCTGCATCGGCGGCGGGCAGGGGATCGCGATGATCGTCGAGAGGCTCTAGTCGTGACGCAGTGCGTCAAATTCTTCGCGGCGGCCTTCGTGGCCGCCGCGTTCGTTTCCGCGGCACGCGCGGAGTCGCCCGAGGAGGAAATCCGCAGGGGACTCGGCCAGCTCGCCGACGACGACTCCGGCAGGCGCGAGGCCGCGCAATCCTTGCTGCGCGAAATCGGCCCCGAGGTCATCGCCCACTACGACCGGGGCAGGGAAGGCCGCGACCCCGAAGTCGCTCTCCGGATGCGGACCCTCTTCGAGGAGTGGCAGGTCCGCCCCTGCGCCGAAATGACCGGGCCGCAGTCGTACGTCCGGCTCGCTTCCTGGGAATCCCCCGAGAACGTGCCCCGCGGCTGGTGGCAGTACGTCGACGACGACCGGATGCGCGACTGGATGCGCGCCAGCGCCGGCGACAACCTCCAGTGCCTGATCTACTGCCTGCAGCTCCCGGAGATCCCTCTCGACGAGGCCACGACGAAGGCCGCGCTTGCCCTCAACGAACTCCAGGCCCTTTCCGCGCTCGCGCGAAGGCCGGATCTCGAGCGCTACCCCGGACCTGCCAGCCTCGCGCGCGAAGCGGCGCTCCGCCTCGCCAAGGGCAACGCCCCGGAGACGGCCCATGCCGTCCTGTGGCGCCTCGGCGACCGGGAACTCCTCTTGGGCGCGATCCGCGAGAAGCGCGTCCAGCCGAATTCCGCCGATCTGGCCTGGCAGTCGCTCGACGCCGCCACCTGCGATGCGATCGCGGAGTCGTTTTCAGACCGGGAGGACATGAGGGACTTTCTCGGAGAGCACTTCCCGTCCGCCGCCTGGCTCGACGACTACGTCCGCAACGAACGCGCCGACCTGGCCGCGCGTCTCCGTCCCGACGAAGCCCGCAAGGGCCTCGCGTCGATCCGCTCCGGTTCCCCCCGGGCCCGCTTCCAGGCGTCCGTCTGGCTCGCCGCAATGGGAGGCGACGCCGCCGGCACCGAGGCCTTCGACACCCTCCCGCTCGACGAACCCGGGCTCCTGCCCGCGAGTTTTCCCGCCATCGCGCCGAGAATCCCCGGGGAACGCGTCGAGATTCGACTCCGCCACCTCGTCGAGAAGCCGGACCTCGACACTCTCAGCCGCGAGCGCGCGCTGTGCGCCCTCGCCGCCCGCGGCCGCAAGCAGGACATCACGTTCATCTACACGCAGCTCGAGTCGATCGACCGCGCATCGGCCGGGCCCGTCGCCGTCGCCCTCGCGAGGCTGGGAAGCGCCGCCGGCATCGGCGTGCTGCTGCCGCACCTGTCCTCCCCCGATCCGCGCGTCCGTTTCCCGGCCGCCGCCGCGCTGAGGACGATCCTTGGCGGCAACTTCGACTACGACCCCGCCGCTTCCCTCACGGCCCGCAGCCGCTCCGCCCGCAAATGGGCCGCGTGGTGGCGCGAGAACCGCACGTCATTCCATCCCGACGTGAAGTAGCGGTACACTCCCGACATGCTCGCTGCGCTTCCCGAGGGGATCTGGGTCGTCCTGCTCGGGGTGGTGATCCTGACGGCGATGACGTTCATGCAGCGGGCGAAACTCAGGCGGCGCGCGGGGGTGGACTTGCCCGGGAAAAGCGGGGACGGGGAGAAGCGCGAGGCGCGGGACTCGATGGAAGCGCTGTTCGTGCAGCTGCAGGAGTTTTCGCGCGAGACGCTGGCGAAGCTCGACACGAAGGTGCGTGTGCTGAACGAGCTGCTGACGCGGGCGGAGGCGCGGATCGAGGAGCTGAAGAAATTGTCGGCGGCGCCCGTGGTGGCGGCCCCGTCGCCGAAGCCAGGGAACCCGCTTCACGAGAAGGTCTACCGCCTCGCGGACGCCGGGAAGACGTCCGCGGAGATCGCGGGGGAGGCGGGGCTGGAGCGCGGCGAGGTGGATCTGATCCTCGGGCTGCGCGGGAAGAACGCGTGATCGAGGCCGCCGGGCTGGCGTTCCCGCGGGCGCCGCTCGACGCGGCGCTGGCGCGGCTGGCGGTGGGGTCGCTGTTCGACGCGCTGGTCGTGGCGTCGCCGGAAGCGGGGAAGTTCCGGCTGAGCGTGCTGGGCGCGTCGCTCGACCTGGAGACGGCGCTTCCGCTGGAAATCGGCGAGCGCGTGCGGCTGGCGGTGAAATCGACGGAGCCGTTGACGCTGGAGATCCGGCCGGCGGCGGCGGCGAAGGCGGAGGAGGAGGCGGCGCGGGGGCTGAGCCCGGAGCTGGAAGCGGCGGTGCGGGCGTTCGCGGGGGGCGACCCGTCGCGCGAGGAGGCGGCGCGATTCCTCGCGGGGCGGGGGCTCGGTCTGGACCCGTCGGCGGCGCGGGGGCTGGCGGCGCTCGCGGCGCACCCGTCGGCTGCCGCGGCGGGGGAAGCGGCGCCGGATGGGGCGCGCGGGATTGCCGAGCAGGTCCTGTCCGCGCTGAAGTCGCCGGCCGCGCCGTTGCGGGCGGCGGCGGACGCGGCGATCGGCGGGGCGCTCCAGCGGCTCGCCGCGCAGCCGGAATTCGCGGCGCTGGTCGCGGCGGCGGCCGAAAGCCCGGAGGCCTCCGCGCGGGCGGCGGCGCCGGTCCGGGCGCTTCCCGGGATGCGCGAGGCGCTGGCGATGCTCGACGCCGGGAGGGGGCTGACGGACGCCGCGCGGGCGCTTCAAGTGCTGAACGGCGACGCGGCGGCGCGCGGCGAGGGCGTGGCGTACTTCGCGTTCGGGTGGGTGCGCGACGGGCGGCGGGAAGGCGGCTTCGGGCGGGTGGAGTCGCGCCCGGGGGGCGAAGCGGACCCGGCGGCGCCGGCGCGGGTGGTCGTCACGCTGGAGCTGACCCGGCTCGGGCTGCTGCAGATCGCGCTGTCGCTCGCGGCGGGGGCCGCTTCGGTCACCCTGGCGGCTTCCCGCGCCTCGCGGCGTCTCCTGGAGCGCGACCGGCAGGGACTCCTCGACGCCCTCGTGCGCCTCGGGCTGCGCCCCGACGTGCGCTTCTCCGACGGCCCGATCGAGCCGATCCTGCCGCGGTCGCGCGGCGGGCTGGACGTGCGCGCATGACCGATCCCCGCGTGGCCGTCGCCCTCCGGTACCTCGCCGGCGCCGACGAGGCCCCGCGCGTCGTGGCCCGGGGCCGCGGCGAGGTCGCCGACCGGATCCTGGCGCTGGCGCGGGAGCACGGCGTGCCCGTCCATCCCGACCGCGACCTCGTCGCCGCGCTCGCGGCGCTCGACGTCGGGACGCAGGTGCCGCCGAAGCTCTACGAAGCGCTCGCCGAGGTGCTGGCGTACGTCTACCGCGTCAACTCCGGCGGGGGGCCGCCCGCACTTCCTTGAATTCCCCCCGGGCCGGGATATCATTCACTATTCTCAGTCCCAGAGGATCCGGTGCCCGAACGAGCGATCATTTCCGACATCCACTCGAACATCGACGCCCTTGAGGCCGTCCTCAAGGACATCGAGTCCAAGGGCATCACGGACATCTACTGCCTCGGCGACGTGATCGGGTACGGCCCGAACCCGCGCGAGTGCATCCTCAAGGCGCGGAACTTCAACGACTGCATCCGCGGAAACCACGAGGACGCGCTCCTGTTCATCGCGGCGGACTTCAATATGGAAGCGGCGCGCTCGATCGAGTGGACGCGCAAGCAGCTGAACCGCAAGGAGGCGCCGAAGGAAGAGAACCACGCGATGTGGAACTTCCTCGGGGACCTGGGCGACCGGATGGTGGAGGACAAGATCCTGTTCATCCACGGGTCGCCGCGGGTGCCGACGCGCGAGTATGTGCGGCCGGCGGACTGCCACGACCACGAGAAGATGGACGAGATTTTCTCGATGATCGACCACCTGTGCTTCGTGGGGCACACGCACGAGCCGGGCGTGTTCACGCTGGACCACAAGTTCATCTTCCCGAAGCAGATCGCGAACACCTACAAGGTCACGGAGCAGAAGGCGCTGATCAACGTCGGCTCGGTCGGCCAGCCCCGCGACCGCGATCCCCGCGCGTGTTACGTGACGTTCGACGGGTCGGTCGTGCGCTACCACCGCGTGCCTTACGACGTCGAGAGCACGATGAAGAAGATCCTCGCGGCGAAGGAACTCCCCGAATACCACGCCCTCCGTCTCAAGGACGGGCGCTGAACATGGGATTCTTCGACAAGTTCACGAGCGGCCCCGGGACGGCCAAGTACCCGAAGGAAACGCCCTTCGCGCAGGACTACGAGCACGTCAAGGACCTCCTCCCGGGCGCGATGTCCACCATCGCCCAGGTGCGCCACAAGCAGTCCAAGCGCCTCTTCTGCATCAAGAAGGTCCGGCCGACGACGGACTCGGCGAAGAAGAAGCTCGAGCGCGAGCTCGAGGTGTCGTTCCAGATGCAGCACGAGAACATCGCGCGGACGATCGCGTGGCAGAAGAACGGTGCGGAGACGTGGATCCTGCTCGAGTGGATCGAGGGGCCGAGCCTGCGGGCGTTCATGCGCGACTGGTACATGGTCAAGGGCGCCAAGCCGCCGCTCCTGTCCGGCCGCGACTTCATGACCGTCTTCGTCCACGCCGCGCGCGCCCTCCAGTACGTCCACGGGAAGGGGTTCCTGCACCTCGACGTGAAGCCCGAGAACTTCCTCGCCACGGGGCTGCGCCCGATTGCGGAAGTGGCGACGGCGCGGTCGAAGGACACGCAGGTCTTCAAGAAGGAAGTCCTGCAGCAGGCGGGCGCGATCAACGTGAAGCTGATCGACTTCGGCGTCGCGATCCGCATCGAGGAGCCGAAGACGGGGCTGGGCGGATCGCCGCTCTACGTCGCCCCTGAGGTCGTCGGCTCGGGGACGCAGTCGCAGGTCGGGCCCGCTTCGGACCTGTGGTCGCTGGGCGCGACGATGTATGAGGTCGGGTGCGGACGGCCGCCGTTCCTGCCCGCGTGGTTCGACCAGAAGACGACGCACTGGCAGGCGAACTGGGGCGAGTACGACCGGCAGGACGCGACCGTGCGGAAGGCGTACGACATGGAGCTGCTGAAGAAGCGCCTCAGCACGCCGGTGGACATGGCGCGGCTGACGTACAGCGACGCGATCAAGGGGATCGTGAAGAAGTGCCTCGAGATTCCGCCGGTGCGCCGCTATTCGAGCTCGGCGCAGCTGGTGAGCGAGCTCGAGAAGTTCCTGTAAGCCGGGCCTACTTCAGCCGCGGCTCGCGGATCCGCCACTCGCCGTCCTCGCGGATCGCCTCGATCAGCAGGTTCTGGCGCGGATGGTTCGGCGCGGCGACGAGCACCGACGCGATGTTCGGGTTGGCCTCGTCCACGGCGACGGTTTTCACCTGCATGCTCACCGCGACCTGCGCCATTTCGGCGCGCGACTCCGCCCAGTCCTTCTTCATGTCCTCGATCGGGTACGCCTCGCGCTGGGACCGGCAGAGCCGCGCGTGGTAGACCTCGGGCTGGTTGTCGCGCATCGCCGCGATGACCTCGTCGGTCACGCGCCGGATCTCTTCCTTGGATCGCTCCCGATCTTTCGCGGCGTCGGCCTTGGGGTCGGAAGCGCAGCCGGCGGCGAGGGCGGCGGCGAGGAGGGCGAGGCGGGCGGGCTTCATGGGCGGGGATTCTAAGGAATTCGCAGGGAGGGAGGAAGGAAGGACCCGGACCAGCCATCCGTCGAGGTTTGGTTTTCCTGCGCGACGGCGGTGTTTGACTTTCAAACCCAGGCAGGAAACCTCCCATCAAGAACCGTGAGAGCGCGAGAAACATTCGGCCGGAGGCGCGCGGCGCCGGCCATTCGGCGCGCCTCGACAGCTTCCTTTCGGCCGATCACCCCTCTCGCGCGCCGGGTGAGCGGGCGTCGCGCGCCGCAGGACGAATGTTTCTCGCGCTCTCAGTGCGCCGCTACCATGGAGGGATGCCCGCGATCCACGTTCTCCCCGCCAACGTCGTGAACCTGATCGCCGCCGGCGAGGTGCTCGAGCGGCCGGCCTCGGCGGTCAAGGAGCTGGTCGAGAACGCGCTGGACGCGGGGGCGCGGCGGGTGGAGGTGGAATTCGAGGACGGCGGGCGTCGGCTGATCCGCGTGACCGACGACGGCGCCGGGATGGGGCCGGAGGATTTGGCGCTGGCGTTCGTCCCTCACGCGACGTCGAAGCTCACGACGGCCGCGGACCTGGCCGAGATCCGGAGCTTCGGTTTTCGCGGCGAGGCGCTGGCGTCGATCGCGGAAGTGGCGCGGGCGAGAATCGTCTCGCGGCGGCGCGGCGTCAAGGCCGCGCACGAGATCGAGGCGGAGGCCGGAAAGATCGGCGAAGTGCGTCCGTCCGCGGCGCCCGAGGGGACGACGATCGAGGCGTGGGACCTGTTCGGGAACATCCCGGCGCGGCGGAAATTCCTGAAGACGTCGCCCGTCGAGGCGGCGCACATCGGCGACGTCGTGACGCGCTTCGCCCTCGCGCGCCCCGACGTGCGCTTCGAGCTTCGTGGCGAATCGATCCCCATCGCGACCCTGCCGCCCGTGGAAGACATCGCCGAGCGGATCGGGCACTACTTCGGGCGGGAGCTGAGGCAGTCGCTCGTGAAGGTGGATGCGCAGGCGCGCGGGCTGCGGCTGACGGGGTACGTGGCGCGCCCGACGTTCACGGTGAACAACACGCGGCTCCAGTTCACGTGGGTGAACGGGCGCTGGGTGCGCGACAAGGTGCTGTTCCGGTCGATCATCGAGGCGTACTCGGACCTCGTGATGGTCCGCCGCGCGCCCGCCGTCTTTCTGTTCCTGGAGATCGAACCCAAGGACGTCGACGTCAACGTCCACCCCGCGAAGATCGAGATCCGCTTCGCGAACAGCTCGCGCGTCCACGATTTCGTCCGCGACGAGATCCGCGGACGCCTCATGACCGGCGGCGTGCCGCAGGAATTCGTTCCGAAGGACGCCTGGTCGAGTTTCGTCACGCGCTCTTCCGACGAACGCCGCAACGACCGCCAGCAGGAACTCGTCGAGTTCTTCAGCCGCCCCGCGGACACCCCTGTCTTCACCACGCCCCCCGCCGGCCAGGCCGCCTTCGTCAGCCCGCGCGACATGCCCCCCGGCGTCCAGGACCCGACCCCGCCGCCGCGGCCGCTCGCGGGGGGCGGAAGGGCCTACCAGCTCCACGACGCGTACCTCGTCGAGGAAGTCCCCGGCGGGCTCAACGTCATCGACCAGCACGCCCTTCATGAGCGCATCCTCTACTACCGGATCCGGTCGCGCGTGCTGGCCCACGACGTGGCGCGCCAGCGGCTCCTCGTCCCGGCGATCGTGCGCGATTCGGGCCGCGAAAAAGTCATCGCCGCCGCGCGGCCGCTCCTCGACCGGCTGGGCTTCGAGGTCGAGGAATTCGGCCCCGGCGCGATCGCGATCCACGCGGCGCCCGACTGGATCGGCACCAAGGACCCCGCCCGCATCGTCCGCGACATCCTCCTCGAGTTCGACACCGCCACACCGGGCCGCGCCGCCGAGGATGCCCTCGACCACTTCATCGCCACCTGCGCCTGCAAGGCCGCCATCAAGGCCGGCGAACGGCTCGCTCCCGAGGAAGTCCGCGCGCTGCTCGACGACCGCGCCCGCATCGACCACTCGCAGACCTGCCCGCACGGCCGCCCCGTCACGCTCAAGATCTCGCTCGAGGAACTCGAGAAGCACTTCGGTAGAAAATAACCCCTGCACGGAGCCGTCATGAAACCCGCCGGAACATGGGCCGACTTCACGATCTACGAGCTCGGCTCCAAGATCACCCTCTTCGTCCAGCCGGAGACGCGCTTCAAGAACGTCGCCCTCCGCCTGTTCCTGCGCGCCCACCTCGGCGACGACCCTTCGGCGACGGCGGTGCTGCCGCACGTGCTGATGCGGGGGACGCGGAAGAGGCCGACGATGGGGAAGATCACGGAGCACCTGGACGGGATGTTCGGGGCGCGTGCGGACGCGGAGGCGGTGAAGATCGGCGAGAACCACATCGTGAACTTCCGGGTGGACTGCGTGGCGGACCGGTTCCTGCCGGGGCGGAGCGGGAACGTGAAGCGTGCGCTGGAGTTCCTTGCGGAGCTGGCGACGGATCCTGCGGGGAACGGGGGAGGGCTTCGGAAGGAATACGTGGAGCAGGAGGTGAGGAACCAGACGCGGGCGCTGGAGGACCTGATGAGCGACCGCGCGGAGTGGGCGGCGCACCGGTGCACGGAGGAGATGTGCCGCGGGGAGGCGTACGCGACGAACGACATGGGGACGCTGGAGGGGCTGGCGAAGGTGACGGCGGCGTCGCTGGGGAAGCGTCACCGGGCGCTGCTGGAGACGAGCCCGATGGAGCTGTACGTGGCGGGGCGCGTGGAGCCGGACGCGATCGCGGCGATGGCGGACCGGATCTTCCGGATCCCGGGGCGCAAGGCGGTGAAGGAAGTCCCGGCGACGGTGGTGGACGTGCCGGTGGGGGAGCCGCGGCGGATCGTGGAAAAGATGGACGTCGAGCAGGGGAAGCTGGTGATGGGGTACCGGACGAGCGTGACGTACCGCGACCCGGCGTCGACGGCGCTGTCGTTCCTGAACGGGATCTTCGGCGGCTTCGCGCATTCGCGCCTGTTCGTGAACGTGCGCGAGCGCGAGGGGCTGGCGTACTCCGCGAGTTCGTCGCTGGAGAAAACCAAGGGGCTGATGATGGTGCAGGCCGGGATCGACATCGGGAAATTCGAGAAGTGCCTCTCGGTGATCCTGGCGGAGATGGAATCGATCCGTGCGGGGAAGGTGAGCGACCAGGAAATGGAGGCGACGCGGCGCGCGATGGCGCAGCGGACGAGGTCGGTGCTGGACTCGCCGGCGCGGGCGATCGGGGGGCTGTTCGAGAGGCGGCTGTCGGGAGCGCCGAAGACGGTGGAGGAGTCGCTGAAGGAGTTGGCGGCGGTGAGGAAGGCGGACGTGGTCGAAGTGGCGCGGCGGATCAAGCTGGACACGATCTACTGGCTGACGGCAGCGGAGGGCAAGTCGTAAGTTATTGGCTGGTAGTTGGTTGTGGTGTGGCGGAGCGCGCGGGATTCGGCGAGACTTTTCCTTCTCCCGCGTGTTTCATATTCAACTCCGGAGGAACATTCCCATGCGCACCCTGCTCGCAGCCGTTCTCGCCCTTCTCACCGCTTCCGCCTGCCTCGCCGAATCCGCCGAGGACGCCAAGGCCGCCGCGGATGCCGCCAAGGCCAAGATCGACGAACTCAAGGCCGCGCTCAAGGGCAAGGAGGAGGACCCGAAACTCGCGGCCATCGCCGGCTGCGGCGAAGCCCCGCACGCCTCGACCGCCGCCGCGCTCGCGCCGCTTCTCGGCGACCCTTCCGACAACGTCCGCATCGCCGCCGCCAAGGCGCTCGGAAAGATGAAGTCGCTCCCCGAAGCCGCCAAGGCGCTTCACGGCGGCATCGGCGCTAACGAGGAAAAAGAGAAAGTCATCCTCGAGGTCTTCAACGCGATGGGCGACGTGAACCACGTGTCGTCGGTCGCCGTCCTGAAGGACTGGATTTCGCACCGGATGGGGAAGCGCGACACGTCCGACTCGAAGGAGATCAACGCCGCGATCGAGGCGCTCGGCGGGCTCAAGTGGAAGGCGAGCGTCTCGGCGCTGATCGACCTTGGGAAGAAGAACATCGTGTCGAACGGCGCGCGCGGCGGGCACGGGATGCGGTGGAAGGAAGACGTCCGCTACAACAAGGCGCTCCAGCGGCTGACGGGCGAGAGCTTCGAGGACATGGACGGCTGGGACGACTGGTGGAAGAAGAACGCCGGGAAGTTCAACGACGACCTGACGGCGAAGTAACCCTCGAGGAGATCCGCGGATGAAGCTGCTTGCGACCCTGTTCGTGTCCGGCCTCTGCGCGGCGACTGCGTTCGCGCAGGATCCCGCCCCGGCAAAACCGACCGACGCCGACGCCAAGGCGAAGACCGACGCGTACAGCGAAGCCGTAAAGGCCAAGAGCGAGGACGCGAAGAAGACGGCGATCGAGGCGATGAGCGACTGCCCGCACACGGCGGTCATCTCGCTTCTCGGGAAAATCCTGGTCGGGGACACGGACGACTGCCGCATTTCGGCCGCGAAGACGCTCGGCAAGATGAAGGGCGACGCGAACGCGGCGAAGGCTCTTCACGGCGCGCTGAAGGCGAACGAGGAGAAATCAAGCGTACTCAAGGCGTGCTTCGAGGCGATGGGGGAGATCAATCACCCCTCGAGCGTCCCGGTGTGCAAGGAGTGGATCGACCACCGGCTCGGCTCGCGCGACGGCGAGGACCTGCCCGGCGTGAACGAGGCGATCGACGCGCTGGGTGCGCTCAAGTGGAAGTCGAGCGTCGAGGCGCTGATCGACGAGTGGCACAAGAACAAGGTCGTGGGCCGCGATCCGGCGAGCAAGTTCCGCGAGAAGGTGCGCAAGCACTGCAACCAGGCGCTCCAGCGCCTGCTCGGCGAGAAGATGGGGACGCAGGCGGAGTGGGACGACTGGTGGAAGGACAACAAGGGGAAGCTGAACGACGACCTGACGGCGAAGTAGAGTGAACCGATGAGATTCGCCGTCCTCGCGATCGCCCTTGTCTCCCTCGCGATGGTCTTCGCGGAGGATGCCCCTGCGCCGACCGATGCCGACGCAAAAGCGAAGCTCGACGCCATCGCCGAAGCCGTGAAGGGCGGGGAAGAGGGGGCCGTCAAGGAAGCGATCAAGTCCGCGGGAGACTGCCCGCACCTGAAGGTGATCGGGTCGCTTCAGGGAATCATCCTGAGCGGCAATCCGGACAGCTGGCGCGTGGCGGCGGCGGCGGCGCTGGGGCGCATGAAGGGGAACAAGGATGCGGCGGCGGCGCTGAACGCGACGCTGGAAAAGACGGATTCGAAGATCGCGATCTTCCGCGCGGTCTGCAATGCGATCGAGGATCTTGCGATGAGATCCTCCTCGGCGGCGCTGGAGGCCTTTGCCCGTGCGCGCGTGAGCAAGCACGAAATGGAAGACCTGCAGGCGGTGGAGGCCGCGGTGAACGCGATGGGCGCGATCTCGACAAAGGCCAATGTCGAGGCAGTCATCGACCTCTGGCGCAAGTGCAAGTACTCGGGACGCGACCCGCACCAGAATTTCAAGGAGAAGGTCGCGCAGTACTGCCGGAAGGCGCTCCAGCGGCTCACCGGGGAGAAAGTCGGGAACTACGCGGAGTGGGACGACTGGTGGGAGCACGAGAGGGACAAGCTGAACGACGACCTCTCGAGGAAGTAGCTGCCCCTCGCTACATCTTCCCGACGAATTCCTTCCAGTCCTTTTCCAGCAGGTCAAGGTCGAGTTTCCCGAACGACTCCGCGAACGCCGCGTCCGGGTCCTGCGTCTGCCGCAGCTTCTTCATGAAGCTCTCGATGACGCCCTTGTATTTGGCGTCAGGCGTGGTCCACATGAAGTAGGCGATCGACCAGCCCTGGGCATAGCAGAGGCCCGGGTTCGAGTAGTACTCGGCCTGCGTGTACTTGAACATCGTCTTGAGCGGGACGAACGACCCGTCGCGCGCGGCCTGCCGGATCGTGTCGATGCGCTGCTTGTTGAGGCCGATCGAGAAGCGGCCGGTGACGTCGTTGAACTCGCCGCCGAAGAAGTACTCGGCCATCCCCTCGTTGAGCCAGATCGGGATGCGGACTTCCTCGCCGAACAACGCGTGCAGGTACTGGTGCATCGCCTCGTGGTACATGATGTGGATCGAGAGGTCCTTGCCGGCGTCGCGCGTCTTGTACCCGACGAGCTCGTTCTGCCCCGGGCTGAAATACGCCGCCGCGCCGCCGACTCCATTCGCGGCCGCGTAGCTCTGGAACTCCTTGTCCTCCGCGAACAGCTTCACCGTCATCCGCTCCAGCGTCACCTTCTGGCTCGACGGCTTCGCCTCCTGCCCCTCCACCGTCTGCGGCCCGCCGCCGAACGAGTCGAGCGGGAAGAACTTCTGGTACTCGAGCAGGATCGCCTCCATGTGGCGCCCGACAAGCACCGCGAACGCCGTGTCGCAGTTGTACTGGATGTCGTAGTTCGCGGTCTTCTGGACTTTCCATCCGGCGAGAAGCGGAGGCGGCGCCTTCTTGATCTTCTCGATCTCCTTGGCGCTCAGGAACTGGAACGTCATCGCGGTCTTCAGGCGTTCCGGCATGACTTTCTCGGCGCGCGCCAGGCCGCCGGTGAACTCGAGCGCGAACGACTTCTCCCCGTCGCTCACGATCGCGACGATGTAGCCGAAGCCGCGGTTCGACGGGTCGCCGAGCAGGAACTTCCCCTTGTGCTTCCCCTGGATCACGAAATCCTGCTGCTTCTTCACCTCGAACGACTGCCCGCGGTCCGTCTTCGAATCGACGTACGCCTTCAGCGCCGCATCAATCCCCTTGGCGTCCTTGATCAGGTACACCTCGAGGTCCATCGGAAAGTTGTCCGCGTCTGCCTGCGGCGCCGACCACTTCGCCACCATCTTCGTCTTCTCCTCCGGCATCCAGTCCCGGTTCTTCATCTCCTTCGGCGTCGGGATGCTCTTCCATTTCTCCGGAGGCATCAGCGCGATGCCGTTGTCGCCGTCGACGTACGGCGTCTGCTTGGACTGGGCGGAGGCGGGAAGGACGGCGACGGCCGCGAGGAGGGCGGCGGCGAGCAGGCGCGGGAAGGGCATCCGGGGGGGACTCCTGGAGGGGGAGGGAGGTGCTGGATTAGACGTGGGGCGGCGCGAATTGTTTGCCGGAAAGCGTGGAAGGGTGCAGATCCATGCAAGTCGCGATTTCCCATGGGTTTCCATCGGCGCAGCCGCACGGCGGTCGGCGGCGCTTCACCGAATTCGGAAAGTACCTGTACACGCCCTGTATCCATGCGTGCCGGGACGGACGCCTGTCTTGGACGCCGCGGCGAGGCGCGACTAACATACGGGCGTGATCGACTTCGTGAACGCCATCCACGTGAAGACGGACGACCAGGGCGCCGTGCTCGACGCGGTGACCGAGGTGCTGCAGCGCGCGGGCTACGACCCGGTGGCGGTGGCGGAGGGGCCTTCGGATGGGCCGCCGGAGGACCCGACGCGGTCCCGCATCCGGCACTTCCTCGTCAGTCCCACGAACAACGGCTGGGTGTCGGTGTTCGACGAGAACTTCGTCGACATCTTCGACCTGGCGCCGCGGCTTTCGGCGGAGCTGAAATGCCCGGCGCTTCTCCTGTGGTCGCAGGGAAACCGGAGTTGGGGGTACAACCTGACCGACGACGGGCGGGGGATCGACCAGTTTGCGACGGACCCGAACTACATCGACGGTCCGTCGGTCGGCCGACCGGAAACGCTGAGCGAATACTGCAGCGGGACGGCGGAGCAATTCCGGAAGCTGTTCGAGGCGGGGAAGGGGTCGGCGCGGCCGTCGATGAAGGTGTTTGCGAAGCTGTTCGGGATCCAGAATGCGGAGAGCGACTACGAGAATCTGGCGGCGGGGGACAAAGGTGGGGTGGAAGCGCTGGAAGAGTTCGTGCAGATGACCTTTTTGAAGAGATAGGGGCGGCGGCAACGGACTCGCCGGCAGCCCGCGGGCGCTTGGCGCCGTAAGTGCTTGTGGCGCAATCGTCTATGTCGCCTTCGGGCGGCCCGTAAACGCGCCCTTTGCGTCCGGGAAATCATCATCCAAAATCGGGATGAACCCTTGACTTTCCGCGCCTATACTTTATATTTTATAAATTGTAAACGAGGTCTGTCCAAACTCCGGAGAGGGAACACAGCCGCCATGCAGCTCAAAAGCCTCGAAATGCAGGGCTTCAAGTCGTTCGCCGACCGCACCCAGTTCGCCTTCGATCCCGGCATCACCGGCATCATCGGCCCCAACGGCTGCGGCAAGTCGAACGTCGTCGACGCGCTCAAGTGGGTCCTCGGCGACCTTTCCGCGAAGTCCATCCGTGGCGACGACATGCTCGACTGCATCTTCAACGGCTCCGGCGTCCGCGCTCCCGCGGGATTCGCCGAGGTTTCCCTCACGTTCGACAACGCCGACGGCAAGCTCCAGACCGAGTTCAGCGAAGTCACCATCACCCGCCGCCTCTACCGCAGCGGCGAATCCGAGTACCTGATCAACAAGCAGTCCGCGCGCCGCAAGGACATCATCGAGATGTTCCTCGACACCGGCGTCGGCACCGACGCGTACTCGATCATCGAGCAGGGCCGCATCAACGTCGTCCTCGAGGCGTCCCCCAAGGACCGCCGCGCCCTCCTCGACGAGGCCGCCGGCATCTCGCGCTACCGCGCCCGCAAGAAGGAATCCCTCTCGCGCCTCGAACGCGTCGAGCAGGACCTCCTCCGCCTCGGCGACACCCTGCGCGAGATGGAAAGCAACATCCGCTCCCTCAAGATCCAGGCCGGCAAGGCGCAGCGCTTCGTGCAGTTCCAGGAAGAGTGGCGCGGCAAGAAGACGCTGCTGGCGCTGATCTCGTTCGACTCGCTGCGCGCGCAGTTCGACGCCGTCGCCGCGAAGCTCGCCGACGCGCAGGCCGACCGCGGCCGCGTCGAGGAAGTCATCGGCGCGCTCGAGCAGGCCGCGCGCGACGCTTCCCACGCCGAGGAAGAAGCCCGCGCCGCGTTCGCCGCGGCCCACGGCCGCCGCGAGGGCGCCGCCAAGGAAGTCGAGGCCTGCGGCAAGGCGATCGAGGACGCCGCTTCGCTCGCGAAGCACGTCGAGGAGGAATCTGCGCGGGCGGCGGAGGACTTGAAGTCGCGGCGCGCGGAGGCGGAGGAGCTGGCGCGGCGCGAGGGGGAAGCGCGCGCGGCGTTCGAGGCGGCGGAGGCGGAGCTGGAGGAGATCGCGCGGGGGATCGAGGCGCGCGAGGAGGCGGTCCGCGCGGCGGCCGATGCGGTGCGGCAGGTCGAGAGCGACCGCGAGGCGCGGCAGAAGGAATCGCTCGACGCGATGCACCGCCGCGCCCAGGTCCGCAACGACGCCGCCACGGTCGAGGCGCAGCGGCGCGGGCTTGAAGCGCAGCGGGCGAGGGCGGCGGAGAAGGCGCAGCGGCTGCGCGGCGAGGCGACGGGGCTCGACGGGCGGATCGCCGCGATCATGGCGGAGAAGTCCGGCATCGACGCGACGATCGCGCGGCTCAAGGGCGAGCATGAGGGCGTGTCGGCGCGGCACAAGGACGCGCAGGCGGCGTCCGCCGAGGCGGTCCGCACGCTGTCCGAGAAGCGCGAGGCGCTGGCGAAGGCGCAGGCGCGGCTGGAAACCTACAGGGACCTCGAGCGCCAGATGGAGGGCGTCGGCGCGGGGGCCAAGCGGCTGCTCGAGGCGGCGCGCAAGAACGGCGTCGCGGGGTTCCGCGGGCTCGTCGCGGACCTCGTCGAGTTCGAGCCGTCCATCGCGCTCGCGGCCGAGGCGATCCTCGGCGACCGTGCGCAGGCCGCCGTGTTCGAGTCGGTCGAGTCGATGCGCGCCGGGCTGGCGCTCGCCAACGGCCGCGTCGCCATGCTCGCCCTCGACCGCTTCCGCGGAAGCCGGATCGTGCAGCAGGCGGACGTGCTCGGCGCCTGCGGCGCGGAATTCCTCGCGCCGGCCGAAGGCGAACGCGCGCCGGCGGATTGGCTCGCGCTCGCCGAGTCGCTGAACCCCGACTTCTATGGCGCCACGTTCGGCTGGCTCCCCGGCGCGGAGCCCGAGGCCGACGCCGATTTCTTCGCCCAGTTCGCGGTCCCCACGGGCCCCGAGCTCGTCGAGCAGCTCTTCCCCGAGAAATCCCCGCGGGGCCGCCTTGCCGATTTCGCGACGTGCGCACCGGAATACCGCCCGCTCGTGGCGGCGCTGTGCGGCGGGGCGCGGATCGTGGCGACGCGCGACGAAGCGCTGCAGCTGCTGGCGGACGGGGAGCTGGACGCGCCGGCGGCGACGCTGGACGGCGACGTGGTGCACCCGGACGGGCTCGTGGTGGCGGGAGGTGCGCGGGCGGGTCTCATCCGCCGCCGCGCGGAGGCCAAGGCGCTCGCGGCCACGGCGGCGAAGCTCGCGGAAGAAGCCGAGGCACTCGGAAAGGCCCGCGTCGCGCGCGTCGCCGAGGAGGCCGAACTCGACGCGAAGGCGCAGGCCCTTCGCAGCGAAATCCTCGACCGGTCGCACGACTCGATCGACCGCAAGAACGAGGCCGAGGGGGTGCAGGCGCGGCTCAACGTCATCCGGGCGGACCTCGACCTGAGCGAGCGCGAGGATTCGGATGCGCGGGACCAGGAAGCGCGGCTCGCGGAGCGTGCGGCGCGGCTGGCCGACCTGATCGGCGAGCTCGAGGCGCTCGAGGCGAACCTCAAGGTGCAGGCGGAGGAGCTGGCGCGGAAGGCGGAGGCGGCCGCGGCGGCGGCGGACGCGGCGCGGCACGCGCTGGAAGCGCTTCGGGTGTCGCGGGCGCAGTCGCAGGGCCGGCGCGACCAGGCGGCGGCGCAGGCGGCGGACCTCGGGCGGCAGATCCACGCGGCGGAGGCGGGCGCGGCGCAGGCGGAGACGCGGATCGCGGAGTGCGACCAGCGGCACCGCGCGGCGCTCGACGCGGTCGAGGAGCGGCGCGCGCGGCTCACGGACCTGCAGCAGACGTTCGAGGAAGCGTCGCGCGACGCCGAGAAGGCGGAGTCGGATCGCAAGGCCGCCGTCGCGGCCGCCCGCGAGGCGTCTTCGCGCAAGGCCGAGGCGGACGCCGAGCTGCGCGCGGCGGAGCAGCGCATCAACCAGCTCTCGATCGAGCAGAGCGGGCTGCAGGCGCGCGAGGAGTCGCTCGTGGCGCGCTACCTCGAGGAACTGGGCATCGACCTCCGGCAGGCGAACGAGGGGATGCCGCGCGACCCGAACGCCACCGAGGAGGCGCTCACGCTCGAGGTCAACGAGCTCAAGCGCAAGATGGACAACATGGGCGGCGTGAACCCCGAGGCGATCAACGAGCTCAAGGAGAAGGAAGAGCGCTTCACCTACCTCAAGGGCCAGGAGCAGGACCTCACGATGTCGAAGGCCCAGCTCGAGGAACTCATCCGCAAGATCAATCGCGAAAGCCGCGAGCTGCTCGTCGCGACGCTCGAGCAGACGCGCATCAACTTCAACGAGGTCTTCAAGAAGCTGTTCGGCGGCGGCAAGGCCGAGATCGTCACCGAGGAGGGCGAGGACGTGCTGGAGTGCGGCATCGACCTGCTCGCGAAGCCCCCGGGCAAGGAGCCCGCGACGATCTCGCAGCTTTCCGGCGGCGAAAAGACGCTGACGGTCCTCGCGTTCATCATGGCGCTCTTCATGCTCAAGCCCTCCCCGTTCTGCGTCCTCGACGAGGTCGACGCGCCGCTCGACGAGGCGAACGTCGGCCGCTTCAACGACCTCGTGAAGGACTTCTCCACGAGCACGCAGTTCATCGTGATCACGCACAACAAGAAGACGATGGCGTGCGTACGGTCGATGTACGGCGTGACGATGCAGGAGCGCGGGGTGTCGAAGAAGGTGAGCGTGAAGGTGGTGGACGAGAAGGGGCAGGAGACGGCGGCGCCGGCGCCGGAGCCGGTGCCGGTGCAGGCGTAGGCCAGGAGCCGATCGCGACGGGGCCGCGGGAAACCGCGGTCCCGTTTTTTGTTTTGCGGATCGCTCCAGTCCCGCGGTGCGCCCTGCCGAAAGATACAGGGACCACCATCGGAAAGGGGACACGATGTTCAATTCGATCACGAGGCACGCGGTGACGGGCGAAGCGGTGATCCGGGGCACGCAGGTGCCTGTGGATTTCGTCTTCGACATGCTGCGCGAGGGGTACGAGTTCGCGGCGATCGCGAAGGTGCTGATCCACGAGCGGGAGGAAGACGCGCTGGAGGCGATGCACTGCGCGCTGTTGTTCCCGGAAGCGGTGCTGGGGAGCAGGAACTAGGGAAGGCTGGCGAAGGCCGGGAAGGCTGGCGAAGGCTGGCGAAGGCTGGCAGCCCGGAATCGA
Source organism: uncultured Planctomycetia bacterium (assembly GCA_964590435.1). GTDB lineage: Bacteria > Planctomycetota > MHYJ01 > WSZJ01 > WSZJ01 > WSZJ01. The sequence goes on along the minus strand of CAZPWT010000016.1, from coordinate 12,065 downwards.
GGCCTGATGCGGAATCCCATGGTTCCGGGGCGGATGGCGGCGATCCTCGCTGCGGCGCTGGCGCTGCAGGCGTCGGCCGGCGACGGGGACGCGCCGGGCCTGGCTGTGGCTGCAGGAAGCGGTCCCGTGGCGTCGCGGCTCGAGGCGATCGGGAAACTCGGGGAGCAGCGCGCAGTGGACGGCGTGCCCGTGCTGCGCACGGCGGCCGCGGCGGGCGAGATCGAGCTTCGCGTCGCGGCGATCGCCGCGCTCGGCGAGTACGCGAGCGCGGACCAGTTCCCGCTGTTGCACGATCTCTCACGCGACGGCGACTCCCGGATCGCCGGCGCGGCGGTGCGCGCCCTGGGGCGCGGCGGGTTCGCGGCGATGCCTTTCCTCGTTGACGCACTGCGTCATGAAGCGGGCGGCGTGCGCGAGGCCGCGGGGGCCGCGCTGCAGCGGATCTCCGGAGTTCATGCCGAACCTGCGTTTCTCGCCGATGCGTGCATCGCCGCGAAGGGAGACCGATTCGCCTTCCTCGCGTCGATTCTCGCGCGGGACGCGGGCCCGCGCGCGTCGGCGGACGCGCTGCGGGCGCTTCCCGACGCGCCGGAATCCGTTCCGCTGCTGGTGAGAAATCTCGACTCGGAGTTCGAGCCGGTGAAGGGCGTGGCGCGGGCGCGGCTGGAGGCGCTGGCGTGCCGGAGGATGGACGACGCGGCGTGGAAGTCGTGGAAGTTCGCTTCGCTCGTCGCCATCCGCGCCGAGGCATACCGGGATGCGGACAATCCGTTGCGGGCGGCGGCGGCGCGGGGGCTGGCGGCGCCGGACAAGGCGGCGGTCGAGGCGCTGATGGCGCCGGCGGACGGTGCGGCGGAGGAGCAGGCGCTTCTTTCGCTGGCGGCGGCGACCGGGCTGCGGCCGCGGTCCCGGCCGGAGTGGTCGGCGTGGTGGCATCAGAACTGCGAGCGTTCGCGCGCCGAGTGGCTCATCGCCGCCCTGCTGGAGACCGGCGACGCCCCCAACCGCGCCGCCGCGGCTCGCGCGCTCGGCGGGGAACGGTCCCGCCGGTCCGTCGAGCACCTGGTCTCCTACGGGGCCCGGGACACCGACCCCGTGGTGCGGGGAGCCGCAGAGTCCGCGCTCGTCGCGTTGCTCGGGCCGAAGAGCGACGTCGGGGAAGACTGGGCCGCCGTGTGGAAGCGCCTGTCGGGCGGATGGAAGTAGCGAGGGGAGGAATTGTGGCCGTTTCAATGCCCTGGGAGCTTCCGACGCTGTGGCGCGTCGCGCAGATCGCAACGTATCTGGTCTTCGGACTTGGCGCGGTCATGGCCCTGCACCTCGAACTGCTGCTTCTCGGTGCCCGGCGCAGCGGAATCGACCGACCGACGCGCAGGTCCGACTGGATACGCCGCGGGGCCCTCATGGTGCTCGGTGTTGTCTTTTTCTTCCCCCCGCTTGCGCTGAGGGATGAGGACGACTGCCATTGCTTCGACGACGAAATCGTGGTTGCGCCCGTCCCGGTGCTGTTTCTGACCCCGCTGTTGATGATTCCCGGCAACGATCTCCTGACGGGGGCCCTCTGGTGGAGTGTCTTCCTTCCCGAACTTGCGGGGGTCTTTGCAGTTTCTGCAGCCTTGACCTGGGTTTTCGGGAAGGCATGGACTGTGCCGGAACCCGCTTCCAATGCACCTGCGAATTGACGAGAATCCGCCGCATGAACAAATGGCTCGCCTCGGTCCTCCTGCTCCTGCTGCTGGCCGCCGCGCCCGGCTGCCAGTCCCCGGGCCGGATCGAGTTCGACGGCACCTACGATGGCTTGCCCTGGTCGGAGCACAAGACCTACGAGGAAGGCTGGGCCCACACGAACGAAAACGGGCGCACGGAGATTCACGTCGACCACGAGGTCGGGACGAGCCACCTGTTCGGACTCGTGCAGGTCTTCGGCTACTCGGGGGAGCACCTGTCCATGACCGTCGCGACACCGCTTCGTCCGGGGGAGCTGGTGCCGCTCGTCGAGTGCGAGCGCCAACTGCGGGGTTGCTTCCCCGGGCCGCCATACCAGCTGGTCACGGGCTACCTGCACGTGGTCGAGGCCACGTCCTCGGAAGTGCGGGCCATCGCCACCGCGATCATCGAACGTCCGGACCCGCTCTCCGAGCCCTGGATCAAGCGCCCGCAGTTCGAGCAGCTTCACGTCACAGCGCGCCTCGTCCTTCGCAGGAAGTAGGCCCGCCTTTCCCCCTTGGGCTACCCACCGTGCTTCCCCTATCATCGCCCCCTCGTGATCCGCTTCCGCTGCCCCAGCTGCAACCAGAAGATCAAGCTCCGCGAGGAAGACGCGGGGAGGCTGGGGGACTGTCCGAAGTGCAAGGCGCCGGTGGAAGCGCCGCGGATCGAGGTGAGCCTGCCGGGGACGGGCGAGATGCGGGAGGACTTCGAGGCGGGGGACGAAGTCGGGGAGTACACGCTGGACAAGCTGGTCGGGAAGGGCGGGTTCGCGCAGGTGTGGAGCGCGCGCAAGCCGGGCGGGCTGCCGGTCGCGATCAAGATCCCGCACGACACGGGCGCGGTGCGCGAGCTGCTGAACGAAGGGATGCAGCTGCGGCGCCTGAACCACCCGAACATCGTCCGCACGATCGACATCAACCTGAAAGCCCTTCCGCCGCACATCGTGCTCGAGTATGTGGACGGGACGTCGCTGTACACGCTGGTGAAGCGGAACCGGACGGCGGGGGAGTTCTTCCCACTGGCGTTCATCGAGAGGATTTTCCTGCAGGTGCTGGACGGCGTGGCGTACGCGCACGCGCAGGTGCCGCCGGTGGTGCATGCGGACCTGAAGCCGCACAACGTGCTGGTGGCGGACCAGGTGGCGCGGATCGTGGATTTCGGGCTGGGGCGGGAGGAGAAGAAGCTCGACCGGATCCTGTCGACGTCGGTGCAGGTGAAATCGAAGCGGAAGCTGCTGGGGACGGAGGCGTACATGGCGCCCGAGCAGAAGAAGGGGGAGCCGACGGACGAGCGGACGGACATCTTTGCGCTCGGGATGATGCTGCAGGAGATGCTCTGCAACGAGGTGTACTGCGGACACACGCTTCCGGGGGAACTGAACCCGCTGGCGAAGGCGATGGACGGGGTGGTGAAGCGGGCGACGGCGGCGTTCCCGAAGATGCGGTTCCAGACGGTCGCGGAGTTGCGGGAGGCGTTCGTGGCGGCGGTGCGGCCGGCGGCGGCGCCGAACCCGGCGCCGGGGACGGCCGCGGTCAAGCCGGCGTCGGGGATCCGTCCCGTGGTCGGCGAGCCGGCAGCGCGCCTGACGATTTCGGAATCGCCGCGGCCTTCCGGGACGCCGGCGACGCAGATGGACGCGGCCGTCGATCCGGGGAGCGGCGCCTCCGTGGAGGGCGTGCGGCCTGCGGTCGCGGTGCTGACCGCGCCGTCCCCGGTGGCAGAGGAAGCGCTTCACGCCGAGGACCTTCCCCAGATCCCGCCGCTCGCCGCGCTGCTGCGCGATCCGCGGTTCCTGTGGATCGCCGGGCTGATCGCGCTGCTCGCGCTGGCGCTGATCCTGTCGCTCTTCTGATGAGAGCCGCGCTCGACGCCTATCGCAAGCTGCTCGCGGAAGTCGACGCGTGGTTCCGGTCGGTGCAGGCGAAGCACGGGGCGCGGATGAAGTGCGGCTCGGGGTGCTCGGACTGCTGCCACGGGGCGTTCGACATCGGGCCGCACGACGTCGCGCTGGTGCGGGCGGCGTTCGCGAAGTTGCCGGCGGCGGAACAGGGACTGTGCCGCGAGGCCGCGCGGCGGCACGTCGCGATCCTCGGGATCCCGCCGCCGTACGAACTCGAGGGCCTCCCGGAGGCGGAAATCGACCGGCTCGCGGAGAAACTCGGCCCCGCCCCCTGCCCGCTGCTCGACCCGCAGGGCCGCTGCCGCATCTACGCCGACCGCCCCAGCACCTGCCGCTTCATGGGCCTCCCCCTCATCGACGCCGAGGAGGGCGTCGTCCACGCGGAGTGGTGCGAGAAGAATTTCGAGGGCGTCGACGCGCTCCGGCTTCCCGGGATGCCGTTCGGCTACCACTCCTGGGAGGAGGACGTCGCGGCGGTTCCGCTTAAGTCAAGTCCGGGCTATACTTTCATCGCCTGCGCGATCCTGCCGGTCCCTGGCGAGGGGCCGATCCCGCGGCCGGAGGCGACGCGATGAGACGGCGTGAACGGATGGCGGTGGTCGCGGCGATCCTGGCGCTGGGGCTGGCGTGTGAGAAGCCGCCGCCGCCCGCGGACGTCCACCCGGCGCACCCGGGAGCGGGCCAGCCGGCCGAGCCGCCCCCGGCGGAGCCTCACGTTCCTCCCCCCGCCGAGCCGCCCGCCGAGCCGCCGCACGTCAATCCCCTGGCCCGCAGGGGATGGCGCTTCGGCGACGACCAGGCCGAGTTCCGATCCAAGGGGCCGCCGAAGATGCAGGAGACGTGCGGCTCCTGCCACACCACGCCGCCGCCGGATGTGATCGTGAAGGGGGAGTGGCCGCGGATCTTCCTGGACTCCCGGCGGCTGATCATGTTCTCGGGGCGGATCCCGGAAGAAGAAGTGATCGGGAAGATCCAGGAGTACTACATCGAGCAGGCGCCGGCGGATTTCGAGCGGCTGCCGGCGGCGAAGGATCCCGGGAGGCTGGAGTTCCGGAGGGCAGGGCTTGGCGGGTTGAAGCGCGAGATCGCGAAGGTGACGAACGTGAACATCGCGGACGTGGACGGGGACGGGCAGGCGGAGGTGCTGGTCTGCGACGCGTGGGGGAAGACGGTTTCGATCGTGCGGCGAGGGGCCGCGGGGTGGACGGACGAGGTCGTGGCGGCGTGCGAAGCGCCGGGGCACACGGCGCTGTTCGACGCCGACGGCGACGGGGACCTCGACATCGCGGTCGCGGAACTCGGGCGGATGCAGGACACCGACGATTCGGTCGGCGCCGTGCTGCTGCTCGTGAACAACGGCGCGAAAGGGTGGGAGAAGCGGGAAATCGCGAAGGGACTCGCCCGCGTGGCCGACGTCGAGCCGGCGGACCTGGACGGCGACGGCGACCCCGACCTGACGGTCGCCGCATTCGGCGGCCTGCGCCGCGGGAACATCGGCTGGCTGCGCAACGACGGCGCGACGTGGGAGTTCGTGAACATCGCGAGCCGGACCGGCGCGATCCACGTGCCGATCGCGGACCTCGACGGCGACGGCCGCCCGGATTTCGTCGCCGCGGTCGCGCAGGAGTCCGAAACCATCACCGCTTACATGAACAAGGGCGGCAAGTTCGAGGCGAAAGTCCTCTTCGACGCCGGAAACCCGCTGTTCGGCCTCTCCGGCATCGACCTCACCGATCTCGACCGCGACGGCGACCTCGACATCCTCTTCACCAACGGCGACGCCCTCAGCGACCCCTGCATGATGCCGTGGCCCTACCACGGCGTGCAGTGGCTCGAGAATCGCGGCAAGCTCGAATTCGCCTATCACGACATCGGCCGCTGCTACGGCCCGTTCCGAGCGGTCGCGTCCGACCTTGACGGCGACGGCGACTCCGACATTGCGGTCGCGGTGCTATTCGGCATGTGGGCAGAGGCCGGGGAAACAGGCCTCCTCTGGTACGAGAACGACGGGAAGATGGCCTTCACCCGCCACGACATCCCCGCGCCGACGCGCTTCATCACCCTCGCCGCCGGCAACCTCGACGGCGATCCCACCCCCGAGATCGTCACCGGGCAGATCGACTTCTTCGGAAGCGCCAGCGCGCAGGGCGAGGAGCTTCTCAAGTGGTCCATCACGAAGAAAAAGTAGGAGCCTGCATGGTCCGCGCCGCGCCGCTCTTCCTCCTGCTCGCGCTCGCCGCGGCCGCCCAGGACAAGCCGGAACCCGCGGGCGGCGAGGGGGACGTGGCGTCGTGCCTTCCCGAGGACATCCCGGGTGGGCGGGACCAGGCGGCGAAGGCGCTCAAGTCGGGCGTCCCGCAGCTCGTGAAGAAGGCGCTCGAGGACCTGGTGTTCGCCCAGGAGCCGCCGGTCTTTCCGCCCTGGCGCGTGGCGCTGGAAGGGCGCGCCGGCGGGGAAGTCGTCGAGGCGTGGAACGCCTACCTGACCGCGATCTTCGAGCGCGAGATCCCCTGCGCTGAGTTCCGCGCCCAGGCCGGCGCCTGGCTCGAGGGGCGGGCGGATCTCAGCCCCGGCGACACGGCGCTCCTCGCGAGCAACCTGTACCAGGAAAGCGACGTCCTCGCCCGCCGCCTCGAGGCGCCCGCCCGCGAGGGCAACATGCTCGCGCTCCTGTCTCTCGCGGGCAATCCCGCGGGCCACGCATTCCTGCTCGACCTCTGCCGCTCGGAGGCGCCCGAGTCGCGGAAGCTCGTGTACATCATCGCGGCGGCCCGCGCACGCTCCGTCGCATTCCGGCCGCTCTTCGAGGAGTGGCGGCGCAGCGAATCGCTCCAGGTCGCTTTCTGCGGCGTCAACGGCATCCTGCGCCTCGGCGACGCCGCGGACGCAAAGGTCGCCGCGGAGTACTTACAGGATCCGCGAGCGATCCGCCGGTTCGAAGTGTACCGCGCGCTGTCGTGGATCAAGTCGCGCGAGGTCGTCGACCTGCTGGTCGCCGAGCAACCCACCGCGCAGGCGATGAACCGCGAGGCCGTCGTCGTCGCCCTCTCGCGCCAGAAGGACGAGCGCATCCTGCCCCTTCTCCGGAAACTGCGCGACCAGGAGGGCTACACCTCCGGCGTCTGCGCCGCGCTCTGGCGGCAGGGAAGGGCCGGCGACGTCCCGTGGCTGTTCGAAAAGATGGAGGCGGGGGAGGTCGAGGCGGCGCGCACGCTGCGGAAGCTGCTGGGCAAGGCCTGCCCGATCGAATTCGCGGAACGGTCCGAGGCCGTAAAGAGGTGGATCGCGGACAACGCGGCGGCGATCGAAAAGGACGAGGAGTTGCCGAAAAAATGAAGGGCCGCGTCGACGGCGTCTGGCTCTACCAGCGCGCTTTGGGCGCGATGAAGGGCGTCCCCGAGGCCGGCGCGATCGCCGTCGAGAACGCGCGCTGAATCGGGACGCGGCGGCGCTACAATTTCGCGAGCGACGTCGACTGAACCCACGGCGGAGCAGCGCGATAAAGGGGCATCGAAAACCCCATGACCCCGGTCCAGTTCACCTGCCCCTGCGGGAGCCTGCTCGAGGTTCCCGCTCGCCTGCGCGGCCGCCGCGTGCGGTGCCCCGCGTGCCGGGAGGTCGTGTTTGCGGAAGAGGTCGCGGACGCGGACCTGGTCGACCCCGCCGACGATGGGCCCACGCCACAGCCTGACTTTGCGCCGGCGGACCGGGAAGCGACGCTGGCGTGGGGCGCCGCGTGGCTCGGGTGGATCGCCGTCTGGTTCCTGCTGCGGCATGCGGCGGCGCGGACCGGAGTGCCGCTGAATTCGTTCTTTGCGACGGCATTCGCGGCGTTCACGTCGGTGCTGCCGCTCGCAGTGTTCCTCCACGAAGCTCCCCGCGCGGCGATCCGCCGGCTATGGCCGCTGGTGCTTGCCGGGGCGGTGGCGTTCGGCTGGTTTGCGGCCGTGGACGCCCCGGCGGCGCCGGCCGTGCAGCATCGTCCCGTCCCGGCCCCCCGCGTATTCGCGACGGACGTGTGCCGCGGGTGGCTCGAATGGGAAGCCCGGCGCATTGCGGGCGGGGCGACGGAGAAGGACTCCGTTCTGGCCTGGGGCACGACGCGCTGCGGCCCGGGCTCCGTGAGCGTCGAGACCGACCCCGACACGGGCCGGACGATCCTGCGTTGCCGCATGCACAACGAGCGCGCCGTCCTGGAACTGCGGTCGGCCGTGACCCGCTCGGAAAATCCAGCCTCCCCGCGATAGAATTCAGCCAGCAAACCGTGGAATCCAACTCATTCACCTTCGTGTGCCCCTGCGGGGCCCGCCTCTCGGCGCCGAGCGCGTTCGAAGGCCAGCGCATGCGCTGCCCTTCGTGCCGCGAGATCGTCCGCGCCGAGCGTTCCCGCACAGCGTCGCCCCCGGTCATCGACCGCGAGCAGGCGTACGAGCTCGTCGATCCCGCGCCGGCCGTCGACCCGGACCGCGCCGTCCCCTTCACTCCCTCGCCCGCGGCCCACGACCTCCCGTTCCGGCTCAGTTTCTTCGGCCGCGTCTACGGCGACTTCATGCTCCCCGTCGCCATCACCTGGCTCGCCCTCCTCGCCTGGTGGGCCTGGACCGGCGATGACCACGGCGAACTCCCCGCCCGCGTCCTCTTCGTCGCCTCCGTCTTCGCCACCTTCTTCGCGGGCCTCCGCATCCCACGCCACCTCGACACCGGGTTCACCGACTCGCTGCTCTAACCCCCGCGGGCGGCTCCTTGCCGTATAATCCGCCCCCTCAATGAAAGGCCTCTCGCTCTTCGCCGGGCGCCTCGCGCGTTACAAGCTCTGGGTCTTCGGCGTCGTCGTCTCCATCGTCATCGTCGACCTCATCGGGCTCCTCCCGCCCTGGGTCCTCGGCGATTCCGTGGACTACCTGCGGAAAGGCGGCACCGACGGACGGACGATCGCCACCTTCGCCCTCGCGGTCGTCGGCCTCGAAATCTGCCGCGCCTGCATGCGCTTCACGTGGCGCCGCATCGCGTGGGATTTCTCGCGCCGCGTCGAGCTCGACCTGAGGAACGAGTTCTTCGCGAAGTCGGTGAAGCTGCCGCCGGCGTTCTTCGACAAGTCGACGATCGGCGACCTGATGAGCCGCGCGACCTCGGACATCGACCAGGTCCGGATGTTCTTCGGGATGGGGCTGCTGACGCTGTTCGACACGCTGACGATCGTCGTGACGACGCTGCCGATCCTGATCTGGCTGAACCCGCGCCTGACGCTCTACACGACGCTGCCTCTTCCGTTCCTCGCGGTGATCTGCTGGCGAATCTTCATGGAGACGCACCGGCGGTCGCGGGCGGTGCAGGAGCAGTTCGGCGACCTGACGGCGCGCGTGATCGAGAACCTGAACGGGATCCGCGTCGTGAAGGCGTACGCGACGGAGCAGATCGAGATCGAGAGGTTCGAGGACCTGTCCGACACGCAGGTGTCGCTCAGCCTCCGGCTGGCGCGGGTGCAGGCGATTTTCTTCCCGGTGTTCACGATCGTCCTCGAGACGGGGACGCTTCTCGTCCTCTGGATCGGCGGCTCGGGCGTCGTGCGCGGCGACCTCTCCGTGGGCGACTTCGTCCGGTACACCTGGTACCTCGGCTGGCTCACCGGCCCGATGGTCGGCCTCGGCTGGACCCTCTCCCTCTACCAGCGCGGCATCGCCTCCATCGAGCGCCTCAACGAGATCCTCCTTCGCCCCGATCCCGTCGACGCCCCGGGCGGCGCCGCCGTCGTCGCCCCCGGCGCCATCGAGTTCCGCGACCTCACCTTCCGCTTCGCCGACGGCCGCCCCAATGCCCTCGAGCACGTCTCCTTCACCGTCCCCGCCGGCTCCAAGGTCGCCGTCGTCGGGCGCACCGGAAGCGGCAAGACCACGCTGGTCCAGCTCCTCCCGCGCCTCTACGAGCCGCCCCCCGGCACCGTCTTCATCGGCGGCCGCGACGTCCGCGACATCCCCGCCGCTTCCCTCCGCCGCCTCATCGCGTTCGTCCCCCAGGAGGGCTTCCTTTTCTCGGACACCCTCGCCGAAAATGTGGGGTTCGCCTTCGAAAACCCCGACCAGGCAGCCGTCGAGGCCGCTTCGCGCGCCGCGTGCCTCGAGGAAGCGATCGAGCGCTTCCCCAACAAGTACGAGCAGATCGTGGGGGAGCGCGGCGTGACGCTGTCGGGCGGTCAGAAGCAGAGGGCGTGCCTGGCGCGCGCGTTCGCGGCCGACGCGCCGATCCTCGTCCTCGACGACGCGTTCTCGTCGGTCGACGCCGAGACGGAGGAGAAGGTCGTCGCGAACGTGCGGGAGCAGGGGAAGGGGAAGACGGTGTTCGTCATCTCGCACCGGCTTTCGAGCGTGATGGACGCGGACCTGATCGTGGTGCTGGACCACGGCCGCGTGGTCGCGCAGGGGAGCCACGAAGAACTCATCCGCAAGGGCGGGATCTACGCCGACCTGTGGCGCAAGCAGCAGCTGCAGGAGGCGCTCGCGTGAAGGGTCTCACGCACACCGCCTTCATGGAGGAGGACGTCAAGCGCGGGTTCGACCCGCGACTGGCGCGGCGGTTCTTTGCGTACGTGCTGCGCTACAAGGGGCTCCTGTTCTCCGCGACCGGGCTGCTGTTCCTGTTCCGCATCTCGGCGATCGCGGCGCCGTTCCTGACGAAGCTGGCGGTCGACCGGTACATGAACCACCCCGAGCTCCCGCTCGACACGCGGCTGTCGGGGATCCACTGGCTGGCCGCCGCGTTCTTCGGCGTTATGCTCGTGAAGATCGCGACGCACTACTTCGAGACGCTCACGACGCAGACCATCGGCCAGTGCGTCATGCGCGACCTCCGCATGGACGTTTTCCGCCATCTCCAGACGCTCAGCCTCTCGTACTTCTCCCGCAACCCTGTCGGCCGCCTCATGACGCGCGTCACCTCCGACGTCGCCGCGCTCAACGAAATGCTCACCTCCGGCGTCGTCGCCCTCGTCGGCGACCTCGTCACCCTCCTCGCCGCCGTCGGCATCATGCTCTGGCTCGACTGGCGCCTCACCCTCGTCACCTTCACCGTCACCCCCTTCATGCTCCTTGCCAGCCGCATCTTCCGCCGCTACGCGAGCCACATCCACCGCGTCTCCCGCGCCAAGATCGCCCGCCTCGCCGCCTACCTCAGCGAGAACCTCGCGGGCATGAAAATCGTCCAGCTCTACCGCCGCGAAAAAGAGAACGCCCGCCGCTTCAACGAATACGGCCTCGACCTCTACCGCACCCAGCTCAGGGCCACCTTCTACAGCGCCGTTTTCTTCCCCTTCGTCGACGTCATGCGCGCGTCCGCCGTCGCCCTCATCGTCTGGTACGGCGGCGGGCGCGTGGTGCAGGACGCCATCCCCCTTGGCACTCTCATCGCCTTCATCAGCTACGTCGAATTGTCGTTCCAGCCGCTGCGCGAACTCGCGGAAAAATACAACGTCCTCCAGAGCGCCATGGCCGCCGCGGAGAAGATCTTCGGCGTGCTCGACGAGAAGCCCGAGGTCCTCGACGCGCCGCAGCCCGCTGCGCTTCCCGACGTGAAGGGCGGGATCGCGTTCGAGAACGTGACGTTCGCGTACGACGCGGGGAACGACGTGCTGCACGACATCACGCTGCGTGTGAACCCCGGGGAGATGGTGGCGCTGGTGGGGCCGACCGGGTCGGGGAAGACCTCGATCGTGAACCTCCTGTGCCGCTTCTGGGACGTCCGGCGGGGGAAGGTGCTCGTCGACGGGCACGACGTGCGCGAAGTGGCGCAGCGGGACCTGCGCCGCCGGATCGCGATCGTGCTGCAGGACGTGTTCCTCTTCACGGGGACCGTCGCGGAGAACATCGCGATGGGCGACCGGACGATGCCGCGCGAGCGGATCGAGGCGGCGGCGAAGGCGGTGCACGCCGACGCGTTCATCCGCAGCCTCCCCGGCGGGTTCGACGCCCACGTCTCCGAGCGCGGGTCGACCTTCAGCGCCGGCCAGCGGCAGCTCATCGCCTTCGCCCGCGCCTGGGCCGCCGACCCGCGCATCATCATCCTCGACGAGGCGACGTCGAACATCGACACCGAGACGGAACTCCTCATCCAGGACGCGATGCGCACCCTCCTCGCCGGCCGCACGAGCATCGTCATCGCCCACCGCCTCTCCACCATCCAGCGCGCCGACCGCATCGTCGTCCTCCACCACGGCAGGATCATCGAGCAGGGAAAGCACGCCGAGTTGCTGGCGGGGAAGGGGATGTACGCGAAGCTGCATGAACTGCAGTTTGAGGAGCGGGAGGCCGCGGAGGGGAAGACGGCAGGGGCGGGGGCGACGGCGGGCGGGGGATAGGGCGGGCTGGGGCGAGGGCAAGGGCAGGGGCGACGGATGCCCGAGCCCACGCCCTCGCCCCCCCCCACCCCCGCCCCCCCCCCCCCACCCCCGGCCCCGCCCGGTTTA
>CAZPWT010000015.1:0-171300 GCA_964590435.1 uncultured Planctomycetia bacterium | reverse complement strand
GCGGGAAACAGTCGCCCGGAGGCACGTGGCGCCGGCCCGTCCGGCGCGCCTCGAAAACTGCCGTTTCTCCTCCACACCCCTCGCGCGCGCCGGATGGGCTGGTGCCGCGTGCTGGAGGGCGAATGTTCCTCGCGCTCTCAGCAGTTAAGTGAGCTTCTTTCGCTCAATCTTTCCGCGGTCATTCCGCGGCAACGCGTCCATCCACTCGACGAACCTCGGCGCCTTGTACCGCGCCAGCTTCGCCTTCACGTGCTCGACCAGCGCCGCCTTCAGCGCCTCGTCTCGCTTCTGCCCCTCGTTCGGCACCACGAACGCCTTCGGCAGCACGAGGCCGTTCTCGTCCTTCACGCCGATGACGCAGCACTCCTTCACCGCCGCGTGCTGCAGGAGGCAGTTCTCGACCTCGAGCGGGCTCACCCAGATGCCGCCGATCTTGAGCATGTCGTCGGCGCGTCCCTCGTACCAGTAGTAGCCGTCCGCGTCGCGGCGGAACTGGTCGCCGGTGCAGTACCAGTCGCCGTGCAGGAGCTGCCGCGTCCGCGCGTCGTCCTGCCAGAACCCCGTCATCGCGCTGTCGCCGTTGATCCACAGCGTCCCGATCTCGCCGTCCGGCACCACGTCGCCGTTCGGGCCGCAGACCTTCGCCCGGTACCCCGGCACGAGCTGCCCCAGGCTCCCCGGCCGCACCTTCCCGATCTGCCCGCTGATGTAGATGTGGAACATCTCCGCGCTGCCGATGCCGTCGAGGATGTCCACCTTGAAGCGCTTCACCCACCGGTCGTAAAGCTCGCCGGGGAGGGCCTCGCCGGCGGAGACGGTGATGCGGAGGCAGGAGAGGTCGGCGTCCTTGCCCGCCGGGTCCTCGAGCATCTTGTTGATCGTGGTGGGGACGTTGGTAAGGACGGTGGGGCGGTGCTTCGCGATGAGCGAAAACAAAACATCGGAGGTGGCGCGCTCCTCGAAGAGCACCGTCGAGCCGCCGACGGCGAACGGGAACCATAGGTTCGTGCCGGTCGCGTAGCCGAAAAAGAGCTTCGGCACGCCGATCGTCCGGTCCGACTCGGTCATCTGCAGGATGCCCTTCGCGTACCGCTCCGTGTTCCACGCGAAGTCGTGCTGGAGGTGCATGCACGCCTTCGGCTTGCCGGTGGAGCCGCTCGTGAACAGCCACACCGCGGGGTCGTCCTTGTGCGTCGGCGCGTTCTCGCAGTGCGCCGGCTGCGCCGCGCAGGTTTTTTCGTACGAGAGGAAGGGCCCCGGGTCGCCGCCGGCGACGAGCAGGTTTTTCGCGTACTTGAGCTGCGGGCGCAGCTTCGCCAGCCCTTCCACGAGCGAGTGGTGCACGACGGCCGTGACGGCGCGCGTGTAGTTGAAATAGTAGACGAAGTCCTCGACGGGGAGGAGCGGATTGGCCATCGCGAGGACGGCGCCGGCCTTGTGGACGCCGAACAGCGCGGTCACGAACGCCGGGGAGTCCGGGAGGATGATGAGGACGCGGTCCTCCTGCCGGACGCCGAGCGACCGGAGCGCCCCGGCGGCGCGGCAGGCGCCCTCCTGGATCTGCCGGTACGTCCACTTCTCGTCGCGGTAGTACACCGCGACCTTGTCCGCGCGGCCTTCGCGGATGTTGTGGTCGAGGAAGTAATCCGAGAGGTTGAACTGGTCCGGGATCGGGTCGAGCATGGCGGGAACTCCAGCATCGGGAGAATTCGCGGACCCGTCGCACCCGCCTTCGCTCCGGCACTTCGTGTCCGGAGCTTCGGCGGGTTAGCCGGGCCGACCATCGCGTTGCCGACGAGAGGACTTCTCCCCGGCCCGGCTAATCTTCCGCCTTCTGCACGTCGTGCCGGTCGAACCCCGCGTTCACCGGGACCGCCGGGCAGACGATCTTCCAGCGGCGCGGGTCGCGGAAATCGCCGAGCTCGCAGAAGCGGATGATCCGGGCGTCGGCGCCGAGGTGGGCCTTGATGAGGGCGAGGCCCGCGAACTCGTTCGGCGTGACGGTTTCGTTCTTCTGCTTGATCGACAGGTAGATCAGCTTGCGGGGGGATTCCTTCCAGATCACGAGGTCCGGCGCCTTCGCGAACTTCTCGACGTTCGGGCCGACCTTCTTGCGGAACTCCTCGAGCGGCGCGCCGACGAACGCCTCCATCGCGGCCGAGCCGCGCTCGACCCAGGGCTTGCGGTTCGCCGACTTCGCCCACAGCTCGAACCAGAGCGCCGACAGCGACTGCCATCCGCCGCAGCGGTAGTGGTGCACCGCCGTCATCTCGAGGAAGTACGAGCGCGACGACTTCGCGAACTTCGGGTCGTCGCGGAATTCCTCCGGCACCAGCCACTTGTCCCCGCCGACCCACTTCTCCTGGTCCGCGGGATCGAACGTCAGCACTTCCTCACGAATCTCCACCAGCGGTCGCGTCACTTTTTGCCTCCGCCCGCGAGGGCTTTCACCTGTTCCAGGGCTGTCCGGTACTTGGCCGGCAGCTCGATGCTTTTCCACTCTTCGGGGTCGACCGCCACGGTTGTCTGGGTGCAGCGTGCGGCGACGCGGCCCTTGTTGAGGACCTCGTAGCCGAAGATGACCTTGCTGCGGCCGATCTCGACGACGCGCATGGCGATTTCGACCTCGTCGCCGAATTCCTGTGGGGCCAGGAAGTCGGCGTCGAGGTGGACGGTGGGGAAGCCGATCCGGTCCTGCTTGAGCATGACGGCGTAGGGGATATCGAGGACTTCCTTGAAGAAGTCCTCCATGGCGATGTGGCAGAAGTGGAACTGGCGGGGGAAGTAGAGGATGCGTGCGAAGTCGACGTCGGCGAAGCGGATGGAGATGTTTTTGGTGAAAACGCCGTTGGGGGCGCGGGAGGGGGGCATGAGGGAGGGGCTAGGATAGGGTGGAGGGGTGGAGGTCCGAAGGAATTTCTTTGGGTGGGGGAGGGCTGGAGGCGGCGGGGAGGGGCTGGCGGCGGGGTCGGGCCAGAGTAAATTTTCTTAATGTTTGCCGGAATCGCCCGTATCACTTGCTAGAATTCCCATCGCTGTCGCACAGGGGTCCACTACTTTTCGAGGATTCGCGCCGTGAAATTCATCGCTTCGTTCCTGTTCGCCGGCCTGCTCGCCGGCGTTGTGTGTGCGCAGGGCACCCCGCCCCCGCCGGCCGATCCGCCCGCAGATCCGCCGAAGGACACGCCTCCGGAGCCGACCACGGAGTGGGCCAAGACCTGGCAGGCCGCCCGCAACGTGGCGCAGAAGCGCAACGGTTACGCCCTCATGTGGGTGCAGGCCGACAAGCTCTCGGACGGCAAGGACGCGCCGCACACGTCGCGGCTGCAGGACATGTATTTCAACCGCCCCGAGGTCTTCCACGACCTGAACGAGCAGTTCGGGTGCTGGAAAGGGACGATGTCCGAGGCCCAGCAGCAGGGCGGCAAGCATCTCCAGGACTCCAACGTCAAGCAGGGGCCCGCGGTCATCTTCGTCGACCCGGAAACGGGGGACGTCGTCGACAGCTACGTCGGGCGCTTCACGTACCAGGAAATCGGCGAAGTCACGAAAGCCGTCATGGAAGGGAACAGCCGCAAGAAGCTCGAGGAGAAGTTGAAGGAGCGGGAGAACGCGAACGACACGAAGCTGCACCTGCTCTACGGCGACGCGCTGGTCCGCACGGCCGAGACAGCCGACGCGCGGAAGGCGTACGCGGTGGTGATGAAGTCGAACGACCCTCGGGAGAAGATCATGGCCGAGGTCGGGCTGGCGTGGTGCGACCTGAAGGAGAAGAAGTACAAGGACGCCATCGAAAACTCGCAGAAGGCGATGGAGCAGATGCCGCCGATGATCCCGCCGCGCGGCACGTGCCTCTACATCCAGGTCTGGGCGTACTACGAGCAGAACGAGCTCGAGGAGTGTGCGAAGGTCGCGAGGGTCCTGCGCGAGACGCTGATCCGCACGACGCACGGCTGGAAGGCGAACGACGATTGCATCGACCTGGGGTACTGCTTCATCTGCAAGGCGAAGTTCGCGCCCGGCTCGCCGCACCAGTGCCCGACGGGGGAAGAAGGGGTGGAAGGGCCGAAGTAGCGGAGCTGGATTTCATCCGGGGCCGGGGAGCGATCCCCGGCCCCGTTTTTTTTGCCTACTTCGAGCGGTCCGGCGCTTCCGGCGCCGCCGGCGGCGTGCGCGGGTCCTTCGCGATCCGGGAGAGCGCTTCCTCGATCGCCCGGTCGAGCTGGGGGTCGCGGCCTTCGCCGAGGGCAGCGGGGTCGTTGAGGACCTCGATGCCCGGGATGGCGCCGTCGCCCTCGACGACCCACTTGCCGTCCCAGCCGAAATGCGCGTATTCGGGCTGCGAATTGAAGCCTCCGTCGACGAGGTCCTTGTCGCCGCGGTAGCCGACGAGGCCGCCCCAGGAGCGGGTGCCGATGACGGGGCCGAGGTTGTCGTGCTGCCAGGCGTGGATGAAGTTCTCGCCGTCGCTGGCGGTGTCGTGGTTCAGGAGGGCGACGAGGTGGCCGCGGACGGAGCGCCAGTAGACGGGCTCGGGGCGGAAATGGCGGGGCTTGTCGAAGTGCGTGGTGGCGCGGCGGAGGCGCTCGAGGATCATGCCGTGGGTGTTGCCGCCGGAGTTCCAGCGGACGTCGACGACGAGGGCGTCCTTCTGGGACTGCCACGGGAACTGGCGGCCGAACTCGACGAGCCCGCGGCCGCCCATGTCGGGGACGTGGACGTAGCCGGCCTTGCCGCCTGTTTTCTCCTCGACGTACCTCCGATTCCGCTCGACCCAGTCCGCGTAGACGAGCGCCCCGTCGCCGCCCAGCGTGACGACGTAGACGTCGCGCGCGTCCGACCCGTCGGGCTTCGCGCCGAAGCGCAGGAGGACCGGTTTTTCGGCGCGGTCGACGAGAAGCCGCTGCCAGCCCTCGCCCGCCTTCACCGGCGCGCCGTCGATCGCGAACAGGTACTCGCCCGCCTTCACTCCGGCGGCGAGCAGCGGCGACGTGCGCTTCGGGTCGAACGCGTCGCCGCGCAGGATCTTCGCCACGCGGTAGCGGCCGGACGCGGCGTCCGGCTCGATCCGCGCGCCCAGCGACCCGACGCGCACCGCCTTGCCGCCGCGGTCGTCGCCGCCGCTGATGTAGGCGTGCGAGTTCGACAGCTCCGCGATCATCTCGCCGATCAGGTCGTTGAGCTCCTCGCGGCTCGACACCCTCGGCAGCAGCGGCTCGTACTTCTTCCGCGCCGCTTCCCAGTCCACATGGTGCAGGTGCGGGTCGTAGAAGAAATCGCGCTCGAGGCGCCAGACTTCGTTCCAGATCTGCCGCCACTCTTGCGCGGGGTCGACCGGCACGGTCCATCCCGCGGTGCGAAACGTCGCGTCGGCGCCGGTGGGAAGGGCCTCGGCGCCGGAGTCGAAGCGGGTGAAGGCGTCGCCGATGCGGACGACGGCGCGTTCGCCGTTGCCGGACAGCGCGAACGCGGTGGCGCCCTTGGCGAAGACGGTCTTCTTCTTCGACTCGAGGTCGAACGTGACGAGCGAAGTGGCCTCCTCCTCGTCGCCCGAGGCCCAGCCCTTGTTGCGCGAAGCGATCCAGAGGAGGCGGCCCTTCGCGAACGCGAGGTCGCGGCAGATGCCGGCGGGGACGGGGACGGCGACGCAGCGCTCGAACAGGCCGTCCCACTCGACGGCGACCGGGGGCGGGGCGTCCGCGTCGCCGTCCTTCTTCTTCTTTTTCTTCTTCCCGCCGTCGTCCTCCTTGCCCGCGTCGTCGTCCTTCTTCTCCTCGGTCACGAGCCCGCCCTCCTTCGGCTCGAACGGCGCGCGCGCCGCCGCCGTGAGCCGCAGCAGGTACGGCTTCACGGTCTCGTCGATCCCGAAGTTGTACTCGAACGTGTAGTCGCCGGACTTGGGGTTGATCGTGCGGGCCGAGAGGAACGCGAGGAACCTGCCCTCCGGGTCCCATGCGGGGCTGAACGAATTCCAGCGCGCGTCGGTGACCGTCTCCGTGCGGCCGTCCTTCGTGTCGTGAAGCCGGATGACGGAATTCCACGTCTCGGAAGGGAAGTCCCAGGCGAGGAAGCGCGCGTCGGGGGACCAGGCGTACGACGTGATTTCGCCGGTCGGGCAGGCGTCGACCTGCTTCGACGTGCCGGCGGCGGCGTCCGTGATCCAGAGGCGCCCTTCCATGTCCGACCACGCAAGCCGCGCGGAGTCCGGCGACCAGGCGGGGGGCATTTTCCAGCCCGAGCTGCCCTTCGTGACCTGCCGCGGCGCCTGCTGCTGCGTCGGGTCGAGGATCCAGATTTCGTATTCGCCGGTCGCGTCCGAGAGGCAGGCGACGGATTTCCCGTCGGGCGACCAGGCGGCGGCGCGTTCACGGGCGCCGGGGGTCCCGGTCAGGTTGAGCAGGCGGCCCTCCTTGAAGGGCACGGTGAAGATCTCGCCGCGCGCCCCGGCGACGAGGCGCGTCCCGTCCGGCGACAGCCCGAACCGCTCGATCTGCCCCGCGGGCTCGGCGAGCCGCGCGCGGGCCTGGAGCCGGTCCGACGGCAGGCGGACGTCGATCGCCCGGTCCGTGCCGGTCGCGCAATCGAACACGCGAATGTCGCCGCCCAGCTGGTAGGCGATCTTCCCGTCGCACAGCGAGGGGAACCGCACGTCGTACGGCGCGTGCTTCGTGTGCTGCCTGAGGTCCGACCCGTCCGGCTTCGACGACCAGATGTTCTGCACGCCGTCGCGGTCGGTCAGGTGGTACACGCGCTCCCCCTGCCACATCGGGTACGCGTCGTTCCCCTTCCAGTCCGTCAGCTTCGTGAACGTCTTCTTCCCTGCGTCGCCGATCCAGATGTCCGCCGCCAGTCCGCCCGAGTAGCGCTTCCAGTGCTGGTTCTCCCACATCCACATCACCAGCGCGCAGCGGCCGTCCGGGCCGAACGAGACCTGCATCGCTTCGCCCAGGTCGATCTTCACCGGGTCACCCCCCGCCGGGGCGACGCGCCACGCCGTCCACAGCCCGAACGGAAGCTCGCCCCGGGCGCGGAACAGCACGCGCCCTTCGGCGTCCCACCCGATCACCCGGTCCGCGTCCGGGTTCCAGGTCAGCCGGCGCGGCTCCCCGCCCCCCGCCGGCATCACGTACACGTCCGCGTTCCCGTCGTAGTCCGCCGTGAACGCGATCCACTTCCCGTCCGGCGAAAACTGCGCGTACGCCTCTTTCCCCGGCGCGCTCGTCAGCCGCCGCGCCTCGCCGCCCGACAACGACGCTTCCCAGAGATCCCCCTCGCACGAAAACACGACGCGGTCGCCGTGGGCCGAAGGGAAGCGGCAGAGGCCCTGGGTCTGGGCGAGGGCGGGGAGGGAGGTGGCGAGGAGGGCGAGCGTGGCGATGAAGCGCATTTCGGGCTCCGGGAAAGGGGAGGTCGGAGTCTAAGGCACGGCACGCCGGTTGCTCTATACTGGCCGGGGGAAAAAAGTGTCCACTTTTCCGGAGTCCGCCATGGTCCGCGCCACCGTCCTTGCCCTGCTGCTCTCCGCCGGGGCCGCCTTCGCCGACCTGATCACGATGAAGGACGGAAGAGTCATCGAGGGGGACGTGGTCTCCGACGACGGAAAGGTCGTGAAGGTCAAGATGCGGATGGGGACGCTGACGCTGGAGAAGGACCAGATCGCATCGATCGAGGAGAAGCTGACGCCGGAGCAGGAGTACGAGGAGCGGCTGAAGAAGCTGGACGCCGCGAGCGCGAAGGAGAATTTCGAGCTCGGCGAGTGGGCGGAGTCGGTGCGGCTGGAGAAGCTGGCCGTGAAGCACTACATCGCCGCGGCGAAGATCGACCCGGAGTTCAAGGCCGCGGTGGAGGAGCTGGCTTCGCGCGACTGGCACCTCGTCGACGGCGAGTGGCAGGACGCGGACACCTACTACCCCTCGCGCGGCTGGGTGCGCTTCGAGGGCCGCTGGACGCATCCGCTGGAGTATTCGTGGCGTCTGTCGCAGCAGATCCGCAAGAAGCTGGAGGAGCGGCTGGCGTCGGCGAAGGCGGCGGCAACGCGGGCTCACAACGCGGGAGAGAAGGCGATCGCGGCCGGCGAGTCGGCGCAGCGCTCGATCGCCGCCAAGTCCGCCGCGCGCCGCGACACGGAGGCGGCGATCCCGGACGCCGAGGCGGCGGCGAAGTCGGCGGCGCGCGCCGCGGACCGCGCCGAGCGCGCCGTGGAGCGGGCGCAGTGGACGTACGACCAGGAGCGCCTGCGTCAGCAGCGCGGCGAGCCGAACGCCCTCGGCCAGGCCGACATCGACCTCCGTGAGGCGAAGCAGGCCTTCGCGCTCGCCGAATTCGAGCGCACCAACGCCGACGCCCGGGTGACCGAGCTCACCCGGCGCGCCGCGTCGCTCTCCGCGGCGATCGAGGCGGCGGAAGAAGCGGTCGTGAAGTCGGAAAAGGACGCGGCGGCGGCCGCAGAGGAAGAGAAGGAAGCGCTGGCCGGGCTGCAGGAAGCGGAGCAGCAGGCCGAGGCGGCGCGCGGGGCGGAGGCGAAGGCGAAGGCGGAGTGGGAGAAGGCGAAGCCCGCGAAGTAAGGAGGCGAGGTACAATCGCCGCGATGAAGCGACTGTCCGCCGCCGTTCTCGCGCTGTCGGCGCTCGCCGCCGGCTGCGAAAAAAAAACACCGGCGTCCGCGCCGCCTCCCGCTTCGGGCGGGCCCGCCGTCCCCCCGCCCACGACCGGCGGCGGCTCGAAGCCTCCCACCGACGGCGGATTCGCCCCCGTCAACTCCTACCAGGGACGCAGCCTCGAGGAGTGGGCGGCCCTTCTCGAATCCACCAAGCGCGACGAACAGAACTCCGCGATCATGGCGCTGGGCCGCATCGGGGCCGCTTCAGTCCCGGTCCTCCGCGAGCGGCTCCGGCACAAGCACGCGGACGTGCGGGTCGCGGCGGCGACGGCGTTCGGGGTGCTGGGCGGCATGGGGGCCGAGGGAGTTCCGTCGCTGGCGCTCGCGCTTTCCGACGAGGACTGGAACGTCCGGGTGGCGGCCGCCGAGGCGCTGCGCGCGATGGGGCCGGTCTCCGCGCCCGCGGCCGGGGCCCTCGTCCTCGCGCTCGCGGACGACGCCGGCAAGGTCCGCGACTTCGCCGTGCAGGCGCTCGCCGCCATCGGCCAGTCCGCCGTGCCGGAACTCGTCGCGGCCACGCGCGAAACCGGCCGCCCCATCCGCGAACGCGCCCTGAACGCGCTCGCTTCCATGCTCCCCGCCGTCACGCCTCCCGCCGAGCCGTTCCGCCTCGCCCTTCTCGAATCCGCCGCGCCGCTGCGGCTCGCCGGCGCCCGCGGCCTCGCCCGGATGGGCGCCGCCGCCGCCCCCGCCGCCGCCGAGCTCGCCACGCTCCTCGGCGACCCCGACGGCCCCACCGCCGAGTTCGCCGCGGAAGCCCTCGCGAAAATCGGCCCTCCCGCGCTCGACCCCGTCCAGAAACAGCTCGCCGGCGCGTCTCCCCTCGTCCGCGCCCGCATCTTCAAGGCCATGGGCGGATTCGGCGCCCAGGCCGTCCCCGCCCTCAAGGCCGGCCTCGCCGACCCCGACCCCGTCGTGCGCTTCGCCGCCGCAGGCGCCCTCGGCGCCGTCGGGCCGGAGGCCGTCGAAGCGGCGCCGGCGCTGATCGAACTGCTCTCGGACGCGGACGACGGGATCGCCGGCCGCGCCATCTGGGCGCTCGGGCGCATCGGCCCCGTCGACCTGCTCGAGGGCGCCCTGTCGCTCCCGTCCCCCCGCGCCCGCCGCCGCGCCTGCCTCGCGCTGGGCGAAGCGGGGAGCTCGGCCGCGCCGGCCGCCGAGGCGATCGTCCGCCTGATGGGGGACCCGGACGCCGACGTCCGCGCCGCGGCCTCCGACGCGCTCGGCAAGCTCGGCTCCGCCGCCGCGCCGCACGCCGTCGCCGCCCTCGCTTCCGACGACCCGTTCGTCCGCGCCGCCGCTGTCCGCGCCCTGGGCGGATTCGGCGCCGAGACGGTCTCCGCGCTCGTCCAGGTCCTCCGGAAGCCGAAGTCGGACGTCCAGCGCCAGGCCGCGCAGGACGCGCTCAAGTCGATCGGCTCCCCCGCGGCTCCCACCGTCGCGGCGCTTCTCAAGGACCCCGACCCCTCCATCCGCTCCGCCGCCGCCGACGTCCTCGGCGGCATGGGCGGCCCCGGCGTCCCCATCCTTATGGAACTCCTCGAGGGGCAGGACGCCGCGCTGAAAAAACTCGCCGCCGAGAAGCTCGCCCTCGCCGGCGCGATGGGCGGCCCCGCGATCCCGACGCTCATCACCCTCCTGCGCGACCGCGACGTCGAGATGCGCCGCGCCGCCGCCGTCGCCATCGCCGCCATCGGCTCCCGCGACGCCGCTTCTTCCGAGGCCTGCGAAAAAGGACTGGCCGACGCCGACCCGGTCGTCCGCGCCGCCTGCGTCATGCCCTACCTCGCCGGCTGCGCCGACGTCAAAACCGCCGTCGGCAAGATCGCCCCCCTCGGCCACGACCCCGACGCCCGCGTCGTCGCCGCCGCCATGGCCGCCCTCTCCAGCGACGTCCCCAACATGCTCGGCTCCATCGGACCGCTCTTCCATGAGGTCGCCATCCCCGCCATGGAAGAAGCCTCCCGGAATTCCGACCCCGTCGCCCGCATCGCCGCCGCCGCGGCGCTGGGCGTCGTCGCCGGGCGCGAGTCGTCGACGGTGGAAGCGCTGGTCGCGCTCGGCAAGGACCCCGACGTCAAGGTCCGCACGGCGGCGTACACCGCGATGGGCGGCATCCGCCCCGAGGCCGCCGGCTCCGCGAAGGCCGTGCTGCGCGAAGCGGGGAAAGAGACGGATCCTGCGGCGCGCGAGGCCGCGGCGGCGGCGCTGAAGAAACTCGGGAGCTAGGGCCGGCCGAAAAAAAAACCGGCGGGCCGAAGCCCGCCGGTTGTTGGCTTCCAGTCTTCCGTTAGCCCAACTCGCGCACCACCTCGATCAGCGCCGTCACCAGCTGCGCCGCCGCCCCGCGAATCGCCGGCACCGCTTCGTCCCGCAGCGCCCGCGGCAGCTCGATCTGCACGCCCCTCTTCGGCACCCGGTTGATGATGTTGTCCTTGTGATGCCCCACCAGGTCGTCCGGGATCCGCGCGTGCTCGTCCACCACTTCGTACGCGCCCTTCAGCGCATGCCTCATCGCCCCGGCGCACAGCGCCACGGCCTCCTCGGCCAGCCCGCTCACGTACACCGGCCCGCCGTCCTTCGTGCGGCCGTGCCCGTGGATCGAGATCGCGACGCGCGTCGCCGCGATCGCCTGGTCGAGCTTCGGCGAAATCCCCGTCGTCATGCGCGTCACCGTCACGTGCAACGCCGTGTTTCCCGTCGGCCGCTTCGCCGACAGCACGTACAGCGTCGCCCCCGTGGCCTGCGCGACGGCGCGCGCAATCTCCTCCGTTCCCGGCTCGATCCCCCCGCCGTGCGGCGCAAAGATGCCGACCCCGTTGCCGGGAAGGAACACCTCGCGGACCGCGGGGTCCTTGAGGACGGCCTTGAACTCGGGCTCCTTCGAGGACTTCGACGACGACTTCGCCGTCGACTTGGCGGGCTTGCTCTTCAGGGCTTTCATGCCTCTCTCCCTCTAGCGCGGAGAGTCGATTGTACCCGAAAGCGGGGGGCGGCGGGAGGGGGAACTTTGGGAATTGCCGCGGTGCGTCAGGGGGCGTGAAGGGTCGTCCGCGAGATGGGACGGCTTGCAGGGATTTACGTATTTAATGCGGCGCCCGTTGAGGGAAATGTCCCGGGCCGAGGGATCGCCCCGGCCCGGGGGTCTCGCACGATAGCGGAGGAGGGAATTGAACCCTCACGGGTGTGAGCCCGACGGATTTTGAATCCGTTGCGTCTGCCGATTCCGCCACTCCGCCCGAAGGCCCGAAGGTTACTGAAAATGCGAGCGGACACAAGGGCTTGCGGCGGGAAGTGGCCGGGGAAGCCGCGCTCCCGTCCGCACTCCTGAACGCAAAGACCCACGGGAGATGGGACCAACTTCGCGGGGAATGGACCTCATGGCAGGAGGGGCGGTGGGCGGCTGAACGATTTGGAAACGGCGGGTCCTCCGTCGCGCGAAATGGACCTATTCGTCGCTTCCGGACCGTTCGCCTCTCCTCGAGTCCACCCACATCGCCAGCAGCACGCACCCCACGCAACCGAGAATTTCAGCGGCGATGAGCGGCACCCAGAACGTCCAGCGTATGCTCCGATCCTTAAGACACGCGGTCACCGCGTAGGCGATGCCCGCGACGAGCATCACCGCACACCAGGTGGTGAGGGCAAGCTCCGGGCGCGAAGGCCAAAGTGACCGTTGCTTCGGCGGAGTGGATTCTGGCATCGGCACCAGTTTATCACGCGATCGATCGCCGTCGCACTCGCGCTGTGGCGTCCGTGAGGTTCTGGCGGGCGGGGAATTGGAAATATGCAGACTCACGGGTTCGCGAAATTTATCGTCTCTCCCTTCATGCGCCTCCTCTTCAAAGCCGCCGGCGAAGGCCACCCGCTCGTCCTCCTCCACGGGTTCCCCCTGTCCGCGATGCAGTGGGACCCGAATTTCGCGCGGCTGCGCGAGGAAAACCTGGTGGTGGCGATGAACCTGCGCGGGTTCGGCGGGTCGCCGGTGGCGGAGTCGGCGACGATGGACGAGATGGCGGACGACGTGGCGGAGACCCTTCGCGCGCTGGGGATCGGGAAGGCGGCGTTCTGCGGGTGCTCGATGGGCGGGTATGTCGCGCTGGCGATGTGGCGGCGGCACCGCGAACTGGTGAGCGCGCTCGTGCTGGTCGACACGCGGGCGGTGGGGGACACCGAAGCGCAGCGGGCGGGGCGGGAGACGTTCGCGCAGGACGTGCTGAAGGGCGGCGCGGCGGTGGCGTTCGACCGGATGGCGCCGAAGCTGCTGTCCGCGAACGCCTCGGACGCCGCGCGGCAGTTCGTGAAGGACGTGACGGTCGCCAACAAGCCCGCGGGGATCGCGGCGGCGTTGCGCGGGCTCGGCTCGCGCCCGGATTCGTCGCCGCTCCTGGAGACGATCGACGTCCCGACGCTCCTCGTCTGCGGCGAGAAGGACGAGATCTCCACGCCCGCCGAGATGCGCGGACTGCATGGCCGGATCCGCGGGTCGAAGTACGTCGAGCTCCCCGGGGCCGGGCACCTTTCCAACATCGAGGCGCCCCCGGCGTTCTCGGAAGCAGTGACCCTGTTCCTCCGGGAATGCGCTTGACTCTCGCCCGGCGGGGCTGTTAGCTTGATCACGTGAAGTCAAAAGCCGCCGGCGTCCTCGCTGCCCTCTTGCTGGTCTCGCTCGCATGCCAGGGGATCCTCATCCCCGAATGCCGCGATTGCCACGTGGGGAAGCTGGCGCAGGAAGTGCCCGCAGGCGACGACAGCCGCTGCGACCATTGCGAGCACGTGCACGGGAATCCGCAGGGATGCAGTCACCGGTCTATCGCCGACTCGGCGGTCCGGTCCGCGGCGGAACGCGCGCCGATCGCTCCGGACATCGAACTCGCGGTGCAGCCCTGGGCGCAGTTGGACGCCCCCCGCCTGCCCCAGGTTCCCGCACGCGCCGTCACTGGCGCTTCCGATCCGCACGCCAGGTCCTGCGGCGTGCTTCGCTGCTAGACGGTTCTCGCAACGGGGCCTGAACCCGTTTTGCGCCCGCACTCTGCCCGCATGGCCGGCGGAGCGCGCGGGGCGCAAGGCCTTCACATTCGCGAGGACTCGACATGCGATCCGCACGGAAATTCTCCGTGGCCTTCCTGCTGGCCGCGTGGGGATGCACGAGTTACGAGAAACAGCCGCTTCGGCCCGACGACCTGCTCGAGCAGGTCAGGCGGACGCGCGCGTTGGCCGCGGCGGGAGGCGAAGCGCCAGGAGAGGCTCCTACCCTGACATTCGGGAAGGCGGTGGAGCTACTGCGCGAGCACGGCCCGGCGCTGATCCGCGCGCGGGCGGCGTACAGGGCCGCGATGGAGTTCTCCGAAGTGTCCACGCCGCTTCCCAACCCCGGGATCGAGGTGGGGCCTGAATTCGGGTTCGGGCCGGACATCACGGAACATCGCGTGGTGCCCGTGGGGTCACTGTCATTCGCGATCCCTTTGAGCGCGCGGCTGGCCCGGCAGGATGACCTGAATCGCCTTGAGGCGGGCGCAATGCAGGTCGAGCTGCTTGTGAAACACCGCGAAGAGTACTTGCGGCTCCGGCGCGCGTGGGGCGCCCTGGTGATCGCGCGACGAGAGCGCGCCGTTGCGGCGGAGCTGATCGCGCTGTCGCGGAGAAGCGCGGAGGTGGGGAAGCGCCTGGTGGAGGCGGGGCAGGCGACGGCGCTCGATGTCGGGCTGCTGGAGCTGGACCTGGCGCGGGCAGAGACGGTTGAGCTGGACGCGCGGCTCGGCGATGCCGAGACCGTTTCGGACCTCGCCTCCGTTGCCGGTGTGGCGCCCGAGTCCTTCAACTCGATTCCTGCGGACGCCCTACCGGCACTCGATTCTCCGGTTCCGTCCGCCGAAGAGGCGGTGGCTCTTCTCGTCGCCAATCACCCGGAACTCGCCCGGATCCGGGCGGCCTACGATGTTGCAGAAGGAGCCCTTCGGCTCGAAATTTCGAAGCAGATTCCCGACCTTTCGCTCGGGATAAACGGCGGCGGCGACCCCGGGGAGCACAAGTACTCGCTAGGGCTCACGCTCGGGATCGACATTCCGATTTTCGACCGGAACCAGCCGGAAGTCGCCCGTGCGCTCGCGCGGCGCGAAGCCGTGCGGGCGCAGTATGAGGCGGCGCTGGCGGATGCGCTGGCCGGGTTGGAGCGGGCGCGGGCGCGACTGGCGATTCTTCTTGAGAAGCTTGATGCCGTGCGCACGAAAGTCCTAGCCCGGGCGAAGTCTCAACTTGACCTGGCGCAAAAGGGGCTGGAAGCGGGAGTCGTGGAAACGCTTCATGTGCTGGAAGCGGAGCGCTCCTATAGGAATGCGTCGATCGAGGCGCTGAGAGTGGAAAAGGAGGCGAGGGCCGCCTGGGTGGACCTGGAGGAGGCGGCGGGACGGCCGCTGTTGTTGTACCCGGACGAGGCGCCGGATCGGCGTCCGCCGGAACCTTACACCGAACCCAAGGAGTCGGGCCGGCTGGACGGCGGCGCGCTCTCCGTCACGAGGGAGGCCTGAGATGCTGAAAAAGGCGATGTGGGTGCTTTTGAGCCTGCTTTTCACGGTGATCGGGCTGGGCGGAGGCTGGTTTGCCGCCAGCCAGACGTCTAAGGCGGGAAGCGCCGCGAAGCCGAAGGATGAACACAAGGAAGGGGACGGCCACGACGAGGGCCCTGGACACGCGGAAATCTCCTCCCAGGCGCTCCTGAACCTGGGCGTGACGTTCAAGGAACTCGAAGCGAGCGATTTCTCGCGGACGACGGGGGTCCCCGCGGTGGTGGAGTCGCCCTTCGCGACGGAATATCCGGTCGCAAGCCCGGTGTCTGGGCGAGTGCTGGAGGTCCGCGTCGTGAGTGGCGGGATCGCTGCCGCCGGGGATGTGGTCGTGACCGTACTGAGGGACGCACTTCCGTTTCCCGAACTGGTCCTCACTGCGGACATCGTCCAGCCGGCGAGCGAGCAATTTCACGGGGCAGTCACGGAGCTCCGCAAGGCGCGGCGCAACCTTGACCTTCTCAAGACGGAACTGGCGCGGCTCGAGAAGTTCGCCGAAAGCGGGACCGTCGAGGGTTACCCAATTGTCCCCCGCAAGAACCTGATCGACCTGAGCTACGAAATCGCGCGGGCGGAAAAAGACCTTCTCAACTCGCAGCTCGAGCTCCGGCGTCACGGCCTCTCGGACGCGCAGGTCGCCGCGGTCGAGGAAGGGAAGCCCGGCCCTCTCCTTAACGAGCGTTTCTGGACCCAGGCACTCGAGCAGAACGGACTGTGGACCAAGAACGCACAATCGCTCCATGACGTCCTGCCGGAAGGAGTCCACGACGTGCCGCGGGTCATCGCCACCATCGGCGAACTCTCCGCCACCGGACTCATCACTCCCGAATTCGTCGAGTGGCTGCGGGCCACTCCTACCGCCGCGCCGGACTTCCTGTTCATCGCAGCGCTCCTTCAGAAGGGAAGCTCGCTTCGCCAAGTGCAGTACCTGCACGATATCGGCGCGCTTGCGGCCGTGGTCGAGATCCGCGCGCCGCGAGCCGTGGAGGACTTTGATGTCGAGCAGCTTCTCGTCAAACCCGGCGAGCACGTCGAAGCGGGGGCCCGCATCGCCCTGCTGCGAGATCCGCGCCCGCTGCTGCTGAAGGCGGAAGCGGCCGGCGGGGATGCGGCGCTCCTGCTGAAGTCGCTTTCGGCGGGCGACAAGCTCAGCGCTGCACCGCTTGTAGCCGGAACGGGGCCTGAAATGAAGGGTCTTCAGATCCTGTACGGTAGGAACGACCCGCAGGACGCCGGAACGGTGGCGATTCTCGGGATCAGAAATGAGCCGCTGGTCGTGCGCACCGAAGAGAGTGGAATGAAATTTCGAACCTGGAAGTTGCGTCCCGGCCAGCGGTTCCTGCTGAAGATTCCGATCCAGTCCTTTCAGGGCGTTTATGTCCTTCCCTCGGACGCGGTAGTGGAGGAGGGGGCGGACCGGATCGTGTTCGTGAAGGACGGCGACGGCGTGAAGCCTGCGAAGGTGGTGGTGCTCTGGCAGGACCGTGAAGTTGCGGTTCTGGACTCGAAGAACTCCGCGGTTTTTCCCGGAGACGAGGTTGCCGAACACAACGCGTTCCCTCTCAGGCTCGCGCTCAAGGCCGGGGCCGGGGAAGCCGCGGGCGGTCACGCCGGACACAACCATTAAGAGAAACCCATGCTCAATAGAATCATCGCGTTCAGCCTTCGAGCACGGTTCCTCGTGGTGCTCGGGGCCCTGCTGGTTGCCTTTTACGGCTCGTGGGTGGCCCTTCGGATGCCGGTGGACGTACTTCCGGACCTGAACCGGCCGACGGTGACGATCATGTCCGAGGCGCATGGGATGGTGCCGGAGGATGTGGAGCTGCTGATCAACCGGCCACTGGAGCAGCTTCTCAACGGCGCGACCGGGGTGACGCGCGTGCGCTCGTCGGCCGGCCGGGAGCTCGGCGTGGTGTTCGTCGAGTTCGGGTGGGGGACGGACATCTTCCGCAACCGGCAGATCGTGCAGGAGAAGCTCCAGCTGGCCACGGCATTGCTGCCGCCGGGGGTGCAGCCGCAAATGGCGCCGATCAGCAGCGTCATGGGCCAGGTGCAGATCGTGGGCGTGCAGAGCCGCAGCGGAAAGACCGACGCCACGGCGCTCCGCGCCGTCGCCGACCTGCAGGTCAAGACGCGCCTCAGGGCGGTGAATGGCGTCGCGCAGGTCGTCAGCAGCGGAGGATCCCCGAGGGAATTGCAGGTAACCGTGGATGCCGACAAGCTCCGAGCTTTCGAGGTGACAATCGAGGAGGTATCGGAAGCCGTAAAGGCCGCGAACATCAACGCGACCGGCGGCATGATGGAGGTCGGCTGGAAGGGCCCGCTGGTGGCGGTGACCGGGCGTCTGGTGCGTCCCGAGGACCTTGCGGAAGCGGTCGTGCGCCCTGACCCGGTCCGGCCAGTCAGGCTGAAGGACATCGCCCGCGTCGAGTTCGGGCCGACCGCTGTCCTCAGCGGCGCCGCGGGGATCAACGGCCAGCCGGGCGTCGTCCTCGTCGTCTTCAAGCAGCCTGCGGTCGATACCGTCAAGCTTACCGACGACGTCGTCGCGGAACTGGCCTCGCTGCAGAAGAGCATGCCGGAGGACATCGTCCTCATCCCGGACCTGTTCCAGCAGGCCGGCTTCATTCACCGCGCCGTGGACAACGTTTCCGACGCCGTGCGCGATGGCGCCATCCTCGTCGTGGTGATCCTGTTCCTCTTCCTGCTGAACTTCCGCACCACGTTCATCACGCTGACCGCCATCCCGCTCTCCGTGGCCTTCACCGCGATTGTCTTCCAGGCGATGGGCCTGACGATCAACACCATGACCCTGGGCGGGCTTGCCGTCGCGATCGGCGCGCTCGTGGACGACGCTATCGTCGGCGTCGAGAACGTGTTTCGCCGCCTTCGCGAGAACGCGAAGGCCGAGAATCCCGAACGCACCCTCTGGGTCATCTTCAAGGCCTCCAGCGAAGTCCGTAACCCGGTGCTCATCGGAACCCTCCTCGTCGTCGTCGTCTACATCCCCCTCTTCTTCCTCACCGGGATGGAAGGCCGGCTCTTCACGCCGATCGGCCTTGCCTACATCATCAGCACACTCGGTTCGCTCGTCGTATCGCTCACCGTGACGCCCGTCCTGTGTCACTACCTGCTGAACGAAAAGTTCGCGTCGAAACACGCCGAGGATGGGTTCCTCGTCCGCAAACTCAAGGCCCTCAGCGCCGCCGTCATTCGCTTCAGCATCCGCGCCCCGCTGCCCCTCGCGGGAACCCTCGTGGCCCTCGTCGCCACCGGGCTCCTGATCCTGGGCACGCGGGGCGCCAACTTCCTCCCCGCCTTCAACGAGGGCGCCGCCCAGGTCAACCTGGTCCTCCCCCCGGACGCAAGCCTTCGGGTATCGGACGACTACGGCAGGAGAATGGAGGCTCTCGTAAAGACCGTGGAGGGGGTGAAGCACGTCGCGCGTCGCACGGGTCGGGCGGAAGGGGACGAACACGCCGAAGGCGTCAGCATGTCCGAGGCGATCGTGACATTCAACCCGGACTCGAAGCGCAGCCGGGAGGAGATGGTCGAGGAAATCCGCGACAAACTCGGCAAGGAGTTCCCGGGCGTTGCCACCGAAGTCGAGCAGCCCCTGGCGCACCTTCTCAGTCACCTGCTCTCGGGTGTCAACGCCCAGGTGGCGATCAAAATTTACGGCCCCGATCTCGATGTTCTCAGAGACGCGGCGAGGGAAGCGGAAGACGCGATCCGTCGCATCGACGGCGTCCGGGACCTCTTCACGGAACAGCAGGTTCTGGTGGACCAGGTCGAGGTTCGCCCGAATCGCGAGAAGATGGGGCAAGCCGGACTGACGGCGGAGCGGGTCGCGGAGTCCGTCGAGCTGGCGCTCGCGGGCGAGGAGATATCGCGGCTCACCGTCGGGATTTCAACCTACCCGATCGTCGTCCGACTCGAGCCGAAGGACCGGGCGGACCTGAACGCCCTGCGGGGCCTGTCGCTGCGATCCGGCTCCGGCGTCCCGATCCGCCTCGGGGACGTTGCGGATATCTCCATGTCGAAGACGCCCAATAATATTAATCGTGAAAATGCCTCGCGCCGCATCGTCGTCCAGCACAACGTCGGAGGACGTTCGCTGGGGGAAGTTGTCAAGGACGTCAATCGCGCGCTCGATCCGATCCGAAAGAAACTCGGAGCCCTTCCCGGGTACTCGATCCAGATCAGCGGTCAGTTCGAGGCGCAGGCCGAGGCGACCCGCCTCATCTCGGTGCTGAGCATCCTCTCGCTCGCCGCCATGTGCATGATCCTCTTCATGCACTTCCGCTCGATCAACCTCACGCTTCAAGTGCTTCTCAGCATCCCGATGGCGTTCGTCGGCGCCGTGGCCTACATCGTGGTGAGCGGGCAGCCGATGTCCGTCGCGACGCTCGTGGGCCTGATTTCGCTCGCGGGCATCGCCGCGCGCAATGCCATCCTCCTGCTCGACCACTACATCCACCTGATGCGCGAAGAAGACGAAGAGTTCACGCCGGAGATGATCGTCCGCGCCGGGCAGGAGCGCATGGTTCCCGTCCTCATGACCGCCCTCTGCAGCGGCATCGCCCTCGTCCCCCTCGCGCTCGCCGCCGACAAACCCGGACGCGAGCTCCTTTACCCCGTCGCCACCGTCATCATCGGCGGCCTCGCGTCCGGCACCCTCCTCGAATTCCTCGTCCGCCCCGGGATCTTCTGGACGTTCTCCCGAGCCGCAGCCGAGAAGCTGGCGAAACACCACGAAGGAAGCGCGAGGGAAATGGAAGCTCTTCGGCACGAATTCTCGGAAACAACCACGACGGCGCCGGATGCGCCGCCGACAACCCCGGAAGGAGCCGCCCATGCGTAGTGCCTGTGCCGTTCTGCTGGTCCTCGGAGCCGCCGTCGTGTGCGTTGCGGCGGACGAGAAGAAGGAGGAGGAGCACAAGGCGCCGCACGGCGGCGTGCTGCTCGAGGTTGGGGAAGAGGTCGCGCACCTGGAGCTCGTGCACGACCCGAAGGAGGGCACGGCGACGATCTACGTGCTCGACGGCAAGGCGGAGAAGGCGGTCGCGATCAAGGACCCTCCAAAGCTGAACCTCATGACGGCGGACGGCGCGAAGCAGGTGGTCACG
Source organism: uncultured Planctomycetia bacterium (assembly GCA_964590435.1). Classification (GTDB taxonomy): domain Bacteria; phylum Planctomycetota; class MHYJ01; order WSZJ01; family WSZJ01; genus WSZJ01. Next base: position 150,949 of record CAZPWT010000015.1, on the reverse strand, counting down.
AAGGCCGTCGAGCCGGACAAGGAAGGACTGGCCTCGCAGTTCGTGGCGAAGGACGACGCGCTGAAGGCGGACCCGCTAAAGGGACGGATTGCGATCACGATCGGCGACAAGAAGTACAACGTGGACATCAAGGAGCCGGACGAGCACGAGGGGCACGATCACGACGAGCATGACCACGACCACAAGAAATAGCCCAGTTCCGTGCCCGGCGGCTGTTCCAATGCCATTGCGATAGTTCATTCAGAACGAAGGGATGGGCCGAGATGAAGGAGTGAAGCGCAAGCACCGCGCCGCCGCGATGCCGGCGGGCGAAACGAAGAGCCCCCTTCCCTCGCCGAGCGGCGCTTACCGCGTGAGTCCCTCCCCTTGGGAGGTGGCGATCCGGGCAGGAGAACCTCGCGCGCCGCGACGTTGAGCGGGCCTTCGAAGTTCCTGTTCGTTCGGAGCGTCGCCGGAATACGTGGAGATTGTCGGACGTTGAATGAAGGTCAGAAGACAGATGCGTGTCCCAACGCCGCACGACCGGGGATGTTTGACAAGCGACAGGGGGCCGTGCCTCACAGGAGGTGTCTTATGCGTACTCTCGCGCTCGTTCTCATCCTTGCTGGTTTGTCCGCCGCGCTGACGGTCGAGGAGGTCGTGCAACTCTCGGAAGCAGGCGTTTCCGACGAGATCATCGTCGACCAGATGGAAGCCGATGGGAGCTCCTTCAGGCTGTCGGCGGCGGACATCATTAATCTCCAGAAAAGGAACGTCTCTCCCGTCGTCATCCGGTTCATGGTGACGGCCCGCGGAAAGCAGGAGCCCCCGGCGGATGCAGCCGAAGGGGCCGGCCTCCCGGCGCCCGAACCCGCGGCGCCGTCGGTGGGTGAGCAGGATGCCGGCTTGACGCTGCGCAACGTGTCGAAGCGTGTCCTGAGCGTCCTTGTCCGCTCTCGCGACGGCGAAATCGTGCTCATCGAGGGCGAGATCGAAGGCGCGACGGTCATGTTTAACGGATCCCATGCCGATCTGAGGCTCGCGAGCGGGCTCTACGGCGTGCGCTGGGCCAATGAAGAGGCCTTTCGGGAACTCGCCGTCGCGAAGGACGTAAAGACCGAGCTCGAATTTCGCGACGATGTCACCCTCGCTCGCGGGGTTCGCGCGGTGGCCATCATCGATGGCAAGGAAGAGGCAGACCCTGTCGTCGCGCAGGCTCCTGACGGCGGCGACGTCGAAGCAGCGGGCATCCGCCAGGATGTGGTTTACGTCGAAACCGCGGAGCCCGTCTGGGATGGCCACGCGTTCATCGACGTCTACTCGCATTCACACGGCACCGGTTGCGGCCACTGGTACTACGACAATTGCTGGAATCTCTATCCCGTAAATCACGTCTACACCATGCTCGGCTATTCACGCTGCGGTGATACCGGGGGCTTCGCCTGGTCCGGCGTGACTTACGCCCGTGTCTGGGACGGCCTGGCCTTCCTCTTTCTGCGCGGCCACGTTCACGGGTCCGGCTGCGGCCATGCCTACCATCATGGTTGCTGGAACCTCTTTCCGAACAACCATGTGTTCCGTGACGGTGGTCGCCGTCACTTCAATCCGTGCCCTCCCCGTTCCCGCGTCGTAGTCTCGCCGGTTCGGCTCGATAACCGTGCTTCGCGCAACGCCAGGTCGCACGGCTCGCCAGCGGAACGGAAGCTCTCGTCGTCGCCGCTTCCGCGTTCCGGTTCATCCGGAACGCCTCTGCCAGGCAGTCGTTTGCAACCCGCGCAGACACAGAATCCGTCGCCGCGGGTCGATGTTCAGCCGAGGCGTCAGGAACCGAAGCGTGTCGAGCAAGCACCGAGACGCGAACAGCCGCAGCGGGTCGAGACTGTGCAGAGGCGAGCGGAACCGAGGCGCGAGCCGGCGCAGAGGGTGGAGCCCGCGCCGCGGCGAGCGGAGACGAGGCGCATCGAGCCCGCGGCGAGGCGGCAGGAACCGCCCCGTGCCACGCCGCAGCCAAGGCGAGAGCAGCCTGCACGTATCCAGCAACCGGCGAGGCGAGAGGCTTCCCAGCGGAGACATGCACCGAAGCAGAGTTCCCCCGGCGGAGGCGGACATGGACGGCGACGATAGATGTCCTCGAAACCACACAGTGCCGAGTGAGCCGGCGATTTGCAAGTTCTTGTGAAAGCTCGACTTGAGGCAATTGTTCGTTGAGGCACGGCCATTGCATTTCAGAAGGTCGCAGGGGGCATTAGCAGCCGTTCGCAATTAGGAGGATTTCCGATGAAGACCGCACTGAGCCTTGCCGTTGTTGTCGCCGTGTTCGCAGGATTTGGCGCACTGGACGCAAGGGCTGACGATTGCCGCAGGCCGGGGAACGACTCCCGGTATTCCCGGCGAGACTCTCACTTCCAGCGCGAGTCCCGTTCGTACCGGTACGAGAGTTCGCGTCAGCATGGCCATGGGCAACGCTCGAGCCGCCTCGGCACGAATGATTGTCGTCCTCCGGTTCGGTTCGTTCGTCCGCCTGCCAGATTCAGCAGTCGGAATCACTGTCGGTAGTCCAGCAACGGGGCCGCAGACCGCTGCGGCCCCGGTTTTCTTCGAAGGGAGTGGCCGTCCTGGGGGACGGAACTCAAGGCGAAATGTAAGGCGGCACAAGGGAAATGTAAGGCAAGAGACATGCTGAAAACGGCCCTTCAGTCACGTAGAAATTCTCCTTCCCGGCAACGGACATTTCCGGTGTTTTAGGCAGCGAATTCCGCGCGCCGAAGCGCGGTTGGCTGCGCGGAAAGCGTCATGAGTCAGAGCTCGATGGCCCACAAATTGCGACATCCCACGAATACACTCGCCGTCCCCTGAGGTGACCCATGAGACGCTTTCTCGCACTCCTGCCGGCTCTCTTCCTAAGTGCCTCACCCGTCTTGGCGGACGAGGTATTCCTCAAGAGCGGAGGCCGTTTGCAGGGCACGGTTCTGGAAGACGGAGATCGGGTGGTCCTTCGGCTGGAAAACGGAACCGCCAAGTTTCGAGCCGAGGACGTTCTTCGGATTGTTCGCAGCCCTGATGCTGCGGATGAGTACAAGGCCCGGGTTGCGGCGATCGGCAGGGACGCAAACGCCCACTGGGAACTCGCCCTGTGGTGCTCAGAAAAAGGCCTGCCGAGCTCCGCTCGCGCGGAGATGGAAGCCGTCATCGCCATTGATCCGGAGCACGCCGAAGCGCGCGCGAAGCTGGGGTACGAAAAAGTGAAAGGCGTCTGGGCGCGTGGGGAGGCGCTGATGGTCGCCAAGGGGCTGGTCAAGGTGGACGGCCGTTGGGTGACGGAGGATGAGGCCGCGGCTATCTCCAAGGCCAGGATTGCGCGAGAAGCGGCCCGTCAGGAAGCGGCGAAGGAAGCTGCGGAAGCACGGGCTGCGGCTCTGTCACGCGCGACTGCGGAGCCGGCCGGGACGTTCACGGTCTTCCGGACCTTCCCGAGAACCTACCGGGCGAGGCCTAGGCACAACCACGCGGCGTATCGGCCCTACGGATACTACCGGCAGGGCTATGGCCGAGGTTACCCCAGGACGGCAGAATACGGGGCGCCGATTCATGGGCCGACTCAAGGCGGTGGCCGCTCGGGACTTCCGGGCGTACCCTGCCCCGCCCCTCGGACTCCGGTCCCATCTCGATGAGGATTTACCTGAAAGCGAGCCCAGCGCACCGGGGGTCTCGAAACCGCCGTTCGTCCATTCCAGGAGGATTTGTCATGCGACGAGAGCTGACCATGTATGCCTTGCTGCTCTCCCTCGCATTGCTGGCTTCCGCTGCCGAACCGGCGAAAGCGGCGCCCGAGGCCGAGGCGAAAGCCGGGGTGGATGCGCTCAGGACGGCGCTCAAGGGGACGGATGCCGCAGCGAAGGTCAGCGCCATCGACGCTTGCGGCAAGTCGCCGCACCCGTTGACGGCCGGCGCGCTGGCCCCGCTTCTCTGCGATGCCTCGGACGACATCCGCGGCGCGGCGGCCGCTGCGCTGGGCAAGATGGTGAGCCTGCCCGAAGCCGCGAAGGCGCTTCACTCGGGGCTGGCGGCGAACGCCAAGAAGGCGCCGGTGGAGAAGGCGATTTTCTCCGCGCTGGAGTCGGTCGGCGACGCGTCGTCGGTCGCGGTCGTCTCTGAGTGGGTTCTGAATTACCGGTCGAAGAAGGACGAGGACGTCGTGTCCATGGTGGACTCGGCGATCGCGTGCCTCGGCGGCCTGAAGTTCAAGGCGAGCGTGCGGGCTCTGATGGAAATCCAGAAGAAGATCGAGGTGTCCTCGGGCCCCGGCAAGCGGGGCTCAGCGTCGCCGCCGCGCGACAAGCGCCCGTCGGACGCGCTGGGGAGGCTTACCGGCCAGAAATTCACGAAGGTGGCGGAGTGGGAAGAGTGGTGGAAGAAGACGGAAGCGACGCTGAACGACGACCTGACGCCGAAGAAAAAGTAGCGCAGGAGCAGGGGAGGCGCGGCCGGGCGGGCGATCCCGGGGACATTGCCGACGGAATCGGCGCAGTGTACGGGGACGCGATGGCAACCTTTGGAACAGGCCGCCTCGCGACGAGTACGAAGCTTACCCTGGTCATTCTGCCGAGCCAGTACGTGGGGTGAATGCGCGAGCCCGCAAGGGCGGACGCGCCTGCGGTCTCCGGAGGTGCGTGATGGGAGAAGGTTGCAAGGACGACGCCTGCAGCGCGCCGGCGGCCGTGGCGCCGCCTTCCGCGTATGCGGGCGCGGCGCTGCGATTCAGGATCCGCGGAATGGACTGCGCCGAGGAAGTCGCCACGCTCAAGGGTGCGCTTCGCCATCTCGTGTCCGAAGAGCAGCTTGGCTTCGACGTGCTGAACGGGCGGATGTCGGTCCCGGCGACGGTGCCGGCGGAGAGCGTCGTCGCCGCGGTGGCGGCGACCGGGATGCGCGCCGAGCCGTGGGTCGAGGCGCGAGGGCCGGAGGCGGGCCACGCCTGGACGTCCCGGGACGCGTTCGTCGTTGCCAGCGGGCTCGGCACCGCCGCGGGGTTCGGCATCCACGTCGCGATGGCCGGCCTGACTTCGGCGATCGGCTCCGAGGGCGCGGGCGTGGCCGAGGTGGTTCCGTGGCCCGCGCGGATGGCCTTCGGAATCGCCATCGCGGCGGGCCTGTGGGTCGTGGTCCCGAAGGCCTGGTACGCGCTGCGCAATCTCCGCCCCGACATGAACCTGCTGATGACCATCGCCGTCGCCGGCGCAGTGGCGCTCGGCGAGTGGTTCGAAGCGGCGACCGTCGCCTGGCTGTTTTCGCTGTCGCTCGCTCTTGAGGCGTGGAGCGTCGGGAGGGCGCGCCGTGCGGTGGCCGCACTGATGAAGCTCGCCCCCGACCGGGTGCGGCTGGTGCGCGAGGGCGGCGAGGTCGAGGTGGATCCCGCCGAGGTTTCCCCAGGCGCGGTGTTCCGCGTGCGGCCGGGCGAGCGCATCGGCCTCGACGGCCGCGTGGCGCGCGGCGCCACGGAGGTGGACCAGGCGCCGATCACCGGCGAGTCCGTGCCGGTGACGAAGCAGGTCGGCGACGAGGTGTTCGCCGGCACCATCAACGGGGCGGGCGTGATCGAGGTCACTTCGACCCGCGCCGCGGGCGAGACCACGCTTGCCCGCATCGTCCGGCAGGTCGGCGACGCCCAGGCGAAGAAGTCCGTGTCCGAACAGTGGGTGGAGAAGTTCGCGCGGATTTACACGCCCGCGATTCTCGCCCTCGCGGTTTGCATCGCGGTCGTGCCATCGATGCTCGGGGGCTCACGCCCGGAGTGGGTGTACCGGGCGCTGGTGCTGCTCGTCATCGGCTGCCCGTGCGCGCTCGTGATCGCGACGCCCGTGGCGATCGTGGCGTCACTTGCGGCGTCGGCCCGCCACGGCGTGCTGCTCAAGGGCGGACGGATCGCGGAGATCCCCGCGCGGATCCGCGTCGTGGCGCTCGACAAGACAGGGACCCTCACCGAAGGCCGCCCGCGCGTCGTCGATGTCGTACCCCTCTCGGATCACGACGTCGCCGCGTTGCTGTCCCGCGCCGCCGCCCTCGAGGCGGACTCCCAGCACCCCATCGCGCTCGCCATCCTGGCGCGAGCCCGCGAAATGGGGGTGCCGATCCGCCCCGCGAGCGACGTGTTCGCGGTCCACGGGAAGGGGGTCCAGGGCCGCATCGAAGGGCGGCCGTTCTGGCTCGGCTCCCACCGCTTCCTCGAGGAGCGCGGCCAGGAGACGCCCGAGGTTCACGATCGACTCGAAGCGATGGCCCGGATCGGCCGGACGATCGTAGTCGTCGGCAACGAGACGCATGTCTGCGGGCTCGTGGCGGTGGCGGACGGCGTGCGTCCCGAGTCCGTCGCGGCGGTCGCGGCGCTCAAGCGCGCAGGAGTCGCGCGGATCGTCATGCTCACCGGAGACAACCGAGGCACCGCCGAGGTCGTCGGGCGCGAGGTCGGCATCGACGAGGTGCGCGCGGAGCTGTTGCCCGAAGACAAGGTCCGCGCGGTCGAGGAGCTGGAAAGGAAGCATGGCCCTACCGCGATGATTGGGGACGGCGTGAACGACGCCCCCGCGCTCGCGCGCAGCACGCTGGGCGTCGCGATGGGGGCCGCCGGCACCGACGCGGCGATCGAGACCTCGGACATCGCATTGATGGGCGACGACCTCGGCAAGCTCGCCTGGTCCATTGAGCATTCGCGCGCGACGCTCGCCGTAATCCGCGCAAACGTTGCTTTTGCGCTCGGCGTCAAGGCCGTGTTCGCGGTTCTCACGTTCGTCGGCATCGCGTCACTGTGGGGCGCCATCGCCGCCGACATGGGCGCATCGCTGCTGGTCGTGGCGAATGCGCTGCGTCTCCTGAGGCGCTGAAGAGGTGCGAAGTGCATCCGCGCCAACAACAAGCGGGCAGGCTGCGTTCCGGCCCGGGTTGAGGTGGACTTACTCTGCCAGCTACCGGCTGGTCTGGGGCCTCCGGGCCATCCCCCTCGCGAACAAGGCGATGCAGAGTGGGTAATCGCGAGGAGAGCGGAATTGACTCCAGCGGCCCGCCGCGATACCCTCACGGCGCTTGAAGACACTGTCTCTGCTGGTGTGCGTCCTGCACTTCACTGCGGTCTTCCTGACCTTCGGCGTGGGCCTGTGCGTCGGCGACGATGGGCACGCCTGCTACGAGTGGGAGGACGATGCGTGTTGTGGTGAACCGGAGGCCCTCGTGGCGCCGGAGCCGGTGGCTTCGGCTCCCGAGTGCTGCCAGGAGTGCGAGCCGGCGCCGGCCGAGTCCCTGCCTGTGCTGACCGCCGCGCCGGACTGCGGCGGTTGCCTCGATACGCTCGTGCCGCTCATGAGCGGGACGCATGTCGTCCTCCACCAGGTTGCTCCGCCCCCGGCCGATGCCGGCGGCGTCTTCCTCGAACTGGCCTGCCCCATCGATTCCGACCTGCCGTCCGGCGCCGCGACAGGCGGACCGCCGATCCGAACGCCTTTGCGCTGCTAGTCGTCCGCGCTGGCACTCCGTCCTGATATCGGCCTTCCGGCTGAAACTCCCTTCGCAAACACCCTTTCTGGAGACCTCTCATGAAGATGCTCTGCCTTGCCCTGCTGCTCGTTCCGCTGGCCGTCATCGCCGGGGACGAAGCGAAGAAACGGGACTTCAAGAAAGTCACCGTGACGACCGGGACCGTCGTCTGCCTCGGCTGCGAACTCGAGAAGGACGGCGCCGACGCCCAGTGCACGCTTCACAGCAAGCACGCCCAGGGCCTCAAGGACGCCGACGGCAAGCTCTGGACGATCGTGAACAACGTGCGCGGCAACGGCTTCATCACCGACGAGAAGCTGCGCGGCAAGGAAGTCAAGGTGCACGGCTGGACGTTCGGGAAGGCGCAGTACATCGAGGTGTGGCAGTACGAGCTGAAGAGCGGGGACAAGTGGGTGATGTACTCGCACTGCACGGACTGCGGCTGGGAAGCGCACGACAACGGGGAATCGGAGCTCTGCGAAGACTGCCGCGGCAAATAGGAGTCGGCGATGAAATCCGGAATCCTGACGGGAGTCGTGTTCGCGACGCTGATCACGGCGTTCGCGCTGACGGCGATGCACGGGAGGCTTCCCTGGCAGGGGCCTCCCCCGCACGGGACGGACTGGTGCGAGCAGCACCAGGTCGAGCTGTCGAAGTGCGACAATTGCAACCCGAAGCTCGCCCGGGGCGGAACGGTCGTGACGCGCATGCGGGAGCCGAAAGCGGGGGAGTGCCCGAACACGCTCGTGAAGATCGAGCTCGGCCCCGGGGTGGCAGCGCGCGCCGGAGTGGCCACGGCGGCGGTCGAGTCGCGGGCGATCTCCGAGACCGCGCGCGGCAATGCCGAGACGGAGTACGTCCCCGCCGCCTGGGCCCGCGTCGGTCCGCGGCTCGGCGGTGTCGTCCGTTCGGTCTCCGCCACCCTCGGCCAGCAGGTCGAGGCCGGCGCCCCGCTGGCCATCGTCGATTCCCCGGAACTGTCCGGCGCGAAGTCGGCCTTCCTCCAGGCCGTGTCCGCACGGGACCTCCGGCTGGAGCTCTACACCAAAACCAAGGATCTCTTCGACAAGCACCTCGTCCCCGGCAAAGAAGAAACCGAATCCCGCACGGCGCTCGAGGAAGCGAAGCTCGTGTTGAACGCGGCGGCGCTGCGGCTCAGGGCGCTTGGCCTCACCGAGGAGCAGCTCGCCGAGGTGGAGAAGGGCAAGGACGTCTCCGCCGCGCTGGTCGTCTCGGCGCCCTTCGCGGGAACCGTCGTCGCCACCTCCGCCGTCGTGGGCGAAACGGCATCGCCGGACCGGCCGCTCTTCGAGATCGCCTCGCTCGACAGGATGTGGGTCGCGATCGACCTGCCCGAGGCCGACCTGACGCGAGTGGCCGCCGGGCAGCGCGCGGTCTTCCTGCTGGATTCGTTCCCCGGGAAGAAGTTCGTGGGAAAGGTCGTGGCGCTGGGGGGCGCCGTGGACGACCAGACGCGGACCGTGAAGGCCTACGCCGAGGTGAAGAACCCCGAAGTCCTGCTGCGAGCGCACATGTTCGGAAGGGCGGAGATCACCGTGAAGGTGGCGGAGCCGAAGGTGCTGGTGCCGCGGGAAGCCGTGCAGAACGACGGGGACTGCCTGCTGGTGTTCGTGGAGTCGACGCCGAACGTCTTCCAGGCGCGAAAGATCGAAGCGGGCTCGGTCTTCGAGGCGGGATTCGAGGTGAAAAGCGGGCTGGTTGCGGGCGAGAAGGTCGCGACGACGGGGAGTTTCCTGCTGAAGACGGAGGCGATGAAGGGGCAGATGGGGGCAGGGTGATGTCCGGGGGAGTAGGGCCGCGGTCTGCGGTCGGGAAAAGCGACAAGAACGAAACGAAAAACGAAAAATGAAAAACAAAAAAGGAAAAGTCCAGCCGGGCTGGGGGCGGGGCCTGACACTCACGCCCCGGTCCGGCGTTTTCGTTTTTTGTTTTTCCTTTTTCGTTTTTCGTTTCCTGGCCTTTGCAGGTGAGTCCCTCCCGTGTTGAACGCGATCATAAACTTCTCCCTCCGCAACCGCCTCGCGGTGCTCATCGCCTGCGGCGCCGCTGCATTGCTGGGGGCGGCCGCCTTCCAGCGCCTCTCCCTCGACGCGTTTCCGGACGTGACCGACGTGATGGTCCAGGTCAACACCGTCGCGCCCGGACTGGGGCCGGTCGAGGTGGAGCAGCAGATCAGCGCGCGCGTCGAGTCGGTGATGAGCGGGATGCCGGGGCTGAAGCTCGTCCGGTCGATGTCGAAGTACGGCCTGTCCCAGGTGACGCTCGTGTTCGAGGACGGGACGAGCGTCTGGTCGGCCCGCTCGCAGGTGCTCGAACGGATGCAGTCCGTCGAGCTGCCTCCCGGGATCGCCCACCCCGAAATGGGGCCCGTCGCCACCGGCCTGGGAGAGATCTATCACTACATCATCACCGCCCCGAACGGCGACGTGGCGGACGCGCGGACCACCCACGACTGGCTCGTCAAGCCGCAGCTCCTCGCCGTCCCCGGCGTCGCCGAGGTCAACGCCTGGGGCGGCTTCGAAAAACAGTTCCAGGTGGTCGCAGACCCCGTGCGCCTCATCAAGCACCAGGCGACCCTTCAGGACCTCCGTGAAGCCCTCGAGCGCTCCAACCTGAACGTCGGCGGCGGCGCAGCGTCGGGACCCGGGGAGATCCTCCTCATCCATGGGATCGGCATCGCCTCCACCACGGCGGAAATCGGCGGCATCACGATCCGCTCCCACGACGGCCGGCCCGTCCTCGTCCGCGACGTCGCCGACGTCCTCGAAGGCGCCGCCCCCCGCCGCGGCGTCGTCACCGCCAACGGGACGGGCGAAACCGTCCTCGGCCTCGGCTTCATGCTCATGGGTGAAAACAGCCACGTCGTCGCCGCCCGGCTGCGCGAAAAAATGGAGGAAGTCCGCAGGACGCTCCCGGAAGGCACCCACGTCCGCGTCGTCTACGACCGCACCAGCCTGGTCGACCACGTCCTCGACACCGTCCGCCGCAACCTCGTCGAGGGCGCCCTCCTCGTCATCGCCATCCTCTTTCTCTTCCTAGGCAATTTCCGCGCGGCCCTCATCGTCGCCGCCGCCATCCCGCTGTCGCTGCTCTTCGCCTTTCCCGCCATGCTGAAGATCGGCATCGCCGGCTCCCTCATGTCCCTCGGCGCGATCGACTTCGGACTCATCGTCGATTCCAGCGTCATCATGGTCGAGAACGCCGTCCGCCGCCTCCAGGCCGACACCACCGGCCGCCCCGTTGTCGAGATCGTCGCCGAGGCCTCCAGCGAAGTCCGCAAGCCCACCATGTTCGGCGAGCTCATCATCATGATCGTCTACGTCCCGATCCTCGCCCTCGCCGGCGTCGAGGGAAAAATGTTCCGCCCCATGGCCCTCACCGTGATCTTCGCCCTCGCCGGCTCCATGGTCCTCTCCCTCACCCTCATGCCCGTCCTCGCCAGCCTCCTCCTCCGCCGCGGCGGCTCCCATCACGAACCCTGGATCCTCACCGCGCTCAAGCGCCTCTACCGCCCCGCCGTGACGTTCGCGATCGACCACAGGGTGCTGGTGCTCGGAAGCGCCCTCATCGTGATCGCGGGGACCATCCCGCTCGCCCGCCGGCTCGGCGCGATCTTCGTGCCGAAGCTCGACGAGGGCTCGATCGTCATCAACACCGTCCGCTTTCCCGGCGTCTCCATCGAGGAGTCGGCCCGCTTCTCGACGATGATCGAACGCCTCATCCTCGACGAATTCCCGGACGAGGTCGAAGCGATCTGGACGCGGACCGGGACGCCGGAAGTCGCCACCGACCCGATGGGGATCGAGGTCAGCGACGTGTTCATCATGCTCCACCCGCACGACCGCTGGAAAAAGGTCCACTCGAAGGAAGAACTCCGCCAGGCCCTCGACCGCCTCCTCAAGCCGCTTCCTGGCATGAACTTCTCCTTCACGCAGCCGATCGAGATGCGCTTCAACGAGATGATCGCCGGCGTCCGCACGGACGTGGGGGTCAAGGTGATCGGCGACGACTACGAGGCGCTGAAGACGCTGTCGGGGCGCGTGGAGGAGATCCTGCGCGGGATCCCGGGCGCGTCGAATCCGTCGGCGGAGCGCCTGGTCGGGCAGCCGGTGCTCCAGGTCAAGTTGCTCCCGGAGGAACTGTCGCGGCACGGGCTGCGCGCGGCGGACGTGCTCGACTGGGTCGAGGCGGCGGGCGGCCTCGACGCGGGCGAGATCCGGGCCGGACCGCGGCGGTTTCCCCTCGCCATCCGCATCCCCGAGAGATTCACGACCGGCGAAGACGGCCTCAAGCAGCTTCCGCTCCCGACCCCGGCCGGCGGCCGGCTCCAGCTTTCCCAGGTCGCGAAAATCACTCGCGAGACCGGCCCGATGGTCGTGACGCGGGAGTGGGGGAAGCGGCTGGCGACGGTGAGCGTGAACGTGGACGGGGGGGATCTCGCGGGGTTCGTGGCGAAGGCGAAAGACGCGATCGAGTCGCAGCTCGGGGCGGAGCTGAAGAAGTCTCATTGCCGCGTCGAGTTCGGCGGACAGTACGAGAACCTGGTGCGCGCGACGAAGACGCTCGCGTGGGTCGTGCCGCTCGCGCTTCTGCTGATCCTCGGGCTCGTCTACGCGACCTACGGGAACATCCCCGACTCCCTGCGGGTCTTCACGGGAGTGCCGTTCGCCGTCGCGGGCGGAGTGCTGGCCCTGTACTTCCGCGAAATGCCGTTCTCCGTGAGCGCCGGCGTCGGGTTCATCGCGCTGTCCGGCGTTTCCGTGCTGGCCGACATGGTCATGGTCTCCACGATCCGGCAATTCATCGACGGCGGGATGCCGGTGCGGGAAGCGGCGCTTCAGGCGGCGGAGCAGCGCCTGCGGCCGGTGCTGATGACGTCGCTGGTGGCGTGCCTCGGGTTCGTGCCGATGGCGGTTTCGACCGGGATCGGCGCGGAAGTGCAGCGTCCGCTCGCGACGGTGGTGATCGGCGGGCTGGCGACGAGCACGCTGCTCACGCTCTTCGTGCTGCCGACGCTCTACGTCGCGCTCAAGGCGCGGAAGTCCATGGCTGCCTGACGGTCAGGCCTTCGCCGCCGCGGCCCGCTTCGCACATTCTTCGCACGGGCAGACGTATCTCAGGAACTCCCAGGCGTAGATTCCCGTCTGATGTCCATCGCTCCAGAGCATCTGGAGGGCGTAGCGGCCGACGGGTTCCATGCCCTTGAGCCGCAGGGTGTCCTTGTTGATGAGGAGGGGGCCGAACTTGGCGCGGAGGTCGTTGCAGGTGGCGCAGGGGCAGTTCGTGCGGAGGTGGTGGAACGAGTAGACGGAGCGGTGGCCGTCCTTCCACGTGATGCCGATGTCGGTGGGGGAGGCTTCGAAAATGTCCGTCGGATCGGGGCTGCTCATGGGTAGACTCTCCTGAAGCGGAGGGCGAAGTTACATCGTTCCGGCACCCTCGCAAGGGATTTTACAAAACGCGGCCAAAACCCGCGGATGTTCGCCGGATGTTAGCCTGAAAACAAGCCGTCGCCGGGCACGGGAGTTGGAATAGGCTGGTCGCACCCAAGGGGGAACTCCGTGGACAGACTGACGCGCGAAATCCTGGAAAAGATCGCCAAGGAAGTCGGGAAGCCTCCCGACGACCCGCAGGTCGTCCAGGTTGTCTACAAGATGGTGTGGGAAATCGCGACCGGGCAGAAGCCCGCGGACGTGAAGCGCGAGCCCAACCCGCTGCTCCCCCCGAAGGAAGACCCGGCGATCCGCCCGCCGGATGCGCAGGACCTGACGGACCTCGTCGACTCGATCCTCGAGGACCCGGCGCCGCGGACGGAGTTCCTGGCGAAGCCGCAGGACGTGGGCGTCGAGGCGGCGTCGACGGGGATGTGGCTGAAGAGCCTGCTGAACGGCCTGAAGGAAGAGCCGAAGGATTCGGCGCGGCGGCGCGAGCTGAAGGAATGGGTTCCCGCGCCGAAGGGCGGCGCGGCGCCCGACGACACGGACAAGTTCCGCTCCGGCGGCCCTTCGCCGGAACTCGCGGCGCTCGTCGGCGCGACGCTGGACGCGGGGACGGAGCCGCCGGCGCCGCAGCCGCAGTCCCGCGTGGCGACGGTCGTCTACACCGAGCGGGGCGCGCCGGTCGCGGCACGCCCTTCAGGGCCGAGATTCGTCCGGCGCGGCGTGAGGTCCGAGTCGCCCGGCGAGCAGTTGACCGCGGAAGAAGCGGCGAAGAGCGCGCCGGCGTGGCTGGCGGCCGCGGCGGTTCACCTGGTGGTCGCGGTCGTGCTCATGAACATCGTGTACTTCACTTCCTTCCGCCGCTCCAACGACGTCTTCCGCCTGACGCTTGCGTCCGCGCCGCCGCTTCGGCCCCCGCCCGACCGTGTGCCTGAGCTGCCCGGCGGAACGCAGGAGCACGGGGTCGTGGGTCACCACGACGAGGACAGCCCGCCGGCGGGTCCCGAGGATCCGCTGGACCCGCAACCCGCGGGCGTCCGGCTCCCGGAGATCCCCGTCGACGTGCGCGCCCCGGCGATTTCGCTGGGCAACCTTCCGGACGCGCCGGGCACCGGCACGAGCGGCCACGAGGGGCTCGGCGGGTTCTTCGCGGGACGCGGCGGGAGCAAGAAGCAGGACGCGCTCAAGGCGAACGGCGGTGACGAGGACACCGAGGCCGCCGTGCGGCGCGGGCTCAAGTGGCTCGCGGCCCACCAGAGCGCCGACGGGTCCTGGGGCGCGGAGACGCAGCGCGTCACCTGCGGCACCGACTTCGGCTGCGGCTTCATGCAGTGCGGCTACCCCGTCGCCACGACCGGCCTCGCCCTCCTCGCATTCGTCGGCGCCGGGCACACGCACTTCGACGGCGACGAGAACCCCTACGCCAAGACGGTCAAGCGCGCGGCGGAGTTCCTCTGCTCGCGGCAGACGCAGGACGGGGTGTTCGAGGAAGCGCAGCAGACGCCGAACTACACGCACGCGATCGCGACGAGCGCGCTGTCGGAGCTTCTGGGGATGACGCAGGACCCGCGGCTGCGGCTGGTGTGCGAGCGGGCGCTGGGGTTCATTGTCTCGGGGCAGCAGGAGAATGGCGGGTGGGACTACGACACGCCGCGCACGGGGCGCGGCGACGTGTCCGTCACCGGCTGGATGATCATGGCGCTCCGTTCGGCGCGCGCCGCCGGGCTGAACGTCCCGAGCTCGACGTGGAGCGCGGCGCGGAAGTTCTACCAGCTCGCGACGGACGAGAAGAAGCCGTGGGCCGCCTACTTCGTCATGAACAAGGACCGCAACGGCGGGACGCCCGCGATCCAGGCCGCGGCGGTCCTCGCGCGCAATTACCTCGGCCTCCCGCGCGGCGGCCTGCTCGAGACGAAGACGATCGAGCTGCTCTCCGCGACCCCGCCGTGCGTCGCGACGCCGCCGTCCGGCCAGGCGAGCGACTGGCACCGCACCTACTACTACACGTACTACGCGACGCTGGTCATGTTCTACAACGGCGGCGAAGAGTGGCTGCGCTGGAACAAGGCCCTCAAGCGCGAACTCCTCCCGATGCAGTACAAGTCGGGACACGAGGACGGCTCGTGGCCCCCCAAGGGCGTCGACTCCGAGCGCGGCGGCCGCATCTACTCCACCGCCATGGCCATCCTCAACCTCGAGGTTTACTACCGCTACCTCCCCAGCTACAAGGCGGAAGTCGACCTCCTCACCCCGCTCGACACCGCCACCCCCAACTCCGTCGCTTCCCGCGTCCGCCCCGAAACCCCTTCCGGCGACCTGATCGAGTTCCTCCGCCGCGGCGACACGACCGTCCGCCGCGCGGCCTCCCGCGAACTCTGCCGCCGCAAGGAAGAAGGCGCCCTCGACGCGCTCCTCTCCACCATCAAGACCGAATCCGCGACGCTTCGCAGCCTCATGATCGAGGACCTCGCGGCGTTCGGCGACAACGACAGGGTCCTCAAGGCCCTGGTGGACATGCTGGAAGACGAGTCCACCAGGAATTCCGCCCTGCGGGCGCTCCGCAAGGCGACCGGTCTCACCGGCGACACGCCGCAGGCGTGGCGCGACTGGTGGGCGGGTCGGAAGAAGTAGAATAGGGACAACCATGGGCGACAACGAAGCGAAGGCTCCGGGGCGGAAGCTGTGGCGGATGGGGCGGGCGAAGAAGGCCCTGAAGCCGCAGGGAAAAGTTCCGCCGAACGTGAAGGGGCTGACGAAGTCGATCGGCGGCGAACTGGCGAGCGAGCGCGCCCAGAAGTGGGACGCGGAGGAATCGCGCAACGTGGCGAGCTGGGTGAGCCGCAGCCCCGCGTGGGCGATCTCGGCGGCGCTTCATATCGTCGCCGGCGTCATCCTCATGAACGTCGTGTACTTCACGCAGCACGACCGGCTCGGCCAGGTGTTCCGCATGACCCTTCGCGCCGCGGCGCCCGGCGGCGCGCACCAGGGCGACCAGGACAACGGGGTCAACGGGAAGGACAACGAGGACTCGAAGCCGAAGGGGCCGGACAAGAAGGAGGAGCCGGAGGTGGCGTCGGTCCCCGAGGCGACGCCGATCAAGCCGGCGCTTCCCGAGCCCGGCGCGACGGCGACGCCGTTCCCGCTGAAGGTGCTGGCGGGGGAGGTGTCGGGGAAGGACGGCCCGGGCGGGATTTACGCGGGGCGCGGCGGGGCGGGGCGCGGCGAGATGCTGCGGCAGTTCGGCGGGGACGGGCAGAGCGAGCAGGCGGTGGTGGACGGGCTCGCGTGGCTGGCGAAGCACCAGTCGAAGAGCGGGGCGTGGGATCCGGGGCGGTTCGACGACAACTGCCCGCGCGGGGACAATTGTGGCGGGGACGAGAAGGGCGAGCAGATGTACTCGGGGGCGACGACGGCGCTGGCGATCCTGGCGTATCTCGGCGCGGGGTATTCGCACCTTGACGACCACCTGCGGCCGCAGGACCAGGGCGGGCCGGTGACGCACCAGTACACGGCGACGATCAAGAAGGCGCTGGGCTGGCTGTGCCGCGAGCAGAACGAGAAGACGGGGGAGATCGACCCCGAGGGCGACCGGAACATGTACGTGCACGGCATCGCGAGCCTCGCGGTGATCGAGGCGTACTCGATGACGAAGGACCCGGGGCTCAAGCCGCATGCGCAGCGCGCGATCATGCACATCGTCGACTCGCAGCAGGACTCCGGCGGCTGGAACTACACGCCCGACAACATGAGCCGCAGCGACACTTCCATCACGAGCTGGATGGTCATGTGCCTCCGCTCGGCGCGCGCCGCCGGGCTGGCCGTCCCCAAGCGGACGTGGGACCGGTCGCGCTTCTTCATGAGCAAGGTGACCGACTACACAACGGGGAACGTCGGCTACTGCATCCAGGGCCAGGGGCGCGTGACGCGCGGCTGCAACTGCATGACCGCGATCGGCATGGCCACGCGCGCCTACCTCTCGATGCCCGACGACCAGCAGATTTCCGAGAAGTTCGTGGCCGAGATCCTCAAGTCCACGCCGCGCTACGACGAGGTTCCCGGCGCCTGCCCGAACTGGGGCGGCCTCCAGAACCGCAAGGGCAGCACGCACTGGTCCCTCTACTACACCTACTACGCCACCCTCGCCCTCTACCACCACGGCGGCAAGGCCTGGGAGGAATGGAACGCCAAGATGCGCGCCTGCACCCTTCCCGCCCAGCGCAAGGAAGGGCATGCGAAGGGTTCTTGGGACCCGGTGGTGTGGGACGGCGCGTGGGGCGGCCGCGTGTACACGACGGCGTTCAACGTCATGAACCTCGAGGTCTACTACCGCTACCTGCCGTGCTACCAGGTCGGCGCGGAGTTCGGCCTCCAGAAGCTCGTGACCGACGAAGAGTGGGACAAGGTCCTGGGCGACGCGCGGAAGGGGAAGTTCGGGGACGTGCAGGGAACGGCGGACGAGGCGCCGGTCGAGAAGGGGCCGAAGGGCGGCGACGCGGACAAGCCGGCGACGCCGCGCGGCGACCGTTCCGTCGCGGAGCTCGTCAAGGACCTCCAGGCCGACGACATGATGACGCGCCGGAACGCCGCCAAGGAACTCTCGGGACGCCACGAACTCACCGCGGTCGACGCGCTCATCCAGGCGTCGAAGATCGAGAAGACCAGTCTCAGGCCCGTGCTCATCGAGTACCTCGGCGCCTTCGGCGACTCCGACGCCATCCTCGCCTACCTCGTCGAGACTCTCGAGAACGCCGAGGACCGCATCCAGTCCGCCGCCCTCACCGCCCTTCGAAAGGCCACCGGAGAAACGTCCATCGGCAAGGACGCCCGCGCCTGGCGCACCTGGCTCCAGAAACAACGCGAGGACAAAGCGAAATAGACGGCCCCGGGCGCGGCTTCGGGGGGAGAAGCGCCCGCCACTCCCATGGACAAGAACCCAACCGACAAGGGTGTTCCCCCCGGCGTCTCCGCGACGGCGGCGGCGTTCCTGAAGACCGTCCGCCCGGCGGAATCGCCGAAGAAGCGGATGTGGTCGGGGGCGAAAGGGAAGAAGGCGGCCGGCCCGCGCGGCAAGGTCCCGCCGAACGTCCGCGGGCTTTCGCGCGACATTGCGGCGCGCAAGGAACGCGCGGAACAAGTCGCCGCCACCGAAACGCAGGACCCCCAGTCCTGGGTGCGTCGCAGCCCGGCCTGGGCGATCTCGCTCTCCCTTCACCTCCTCGCCGCCGTCGTCCTCATGAACGTCGTCTACTTCAAGCCCCACCAGCGCCTCGGCCAGATCTTCCGCATCGCCCTTCACATCGGCACGCCGGGCGGCCAGCAGGAAGGCGACCAGGACAACGGGATCAAGGGGAAGGACGCGGAGGATTCGCCGCCCGCGGGGCCGCCGGACGAGGCGGCGCTTCCCGGCAAGCCGGTCGCCGACTCGCTGCAGCTTCCCCCCGCTCCCACCGGCGTGGCCGGGCCTGCGCCGCTTCCCATCAACGTCGCCGGCACGCCGACGGTGGGCGACGCCGGGTTCGGCGGGATTTACGCGGGGCGCGGCGGATCGGGACGCGGGACGTCTCTCCAGCGTTACGGCGGCGACGGCGTGTCGGAGCAGGCGGTGAGCGACGGGCTGGCGTGGCTGGCGGACCACCAGAGCGCGGACGGGGGCTGGGACCTGGCGAATTTCTCGAAGCGCTGCCCGGCGGGGAAGAAGTGCGAGGACGGGCGGGACGAGTACTGGGCGCACGAGTTCGATTCGTACCGGTGCGCGGTGACGGGGCTGGCGGCGCTGGCGTTCCTCGGCGCGGGGTACACGCATTCGGACGACCGGCGGACCGAGGTGGCGAACGGCGAGAAGGCGCCGCGGCATCCGTTCTGCGACGTGGCGGACCGCGCGCTGGTCTACCTGTGCAAGGTCCAGCGCCCGGACGGGAGCTTCATTTCCAGCGAGCGCGAGGCCGCCCGCTGCATGTATTCGCACGGGATGGCGGGGATCGCGGTGGTCGAGGCGTATTCGCTGACGCACGACCCGCGGCTTCGCCCGCACGCCCAGCTCGCCGTCAACTACACGGTCGCTTCCCAGCAGGAAAACGGCGGCTGGGACTACGGCGCGTGGCCGACGACTCGCGGCGACACGAGCGTGACGTCGTGGCAGGTCATGCTGCTGCGGAGCGCGCGGGCGGCGGGGCTGTGCGTGCCGAAGAAGGCGTGGCAGATGGCGCGGTCGTACATGGAAGCGGTGACGGACCGCAAGACCGGGCGGATCGGGTACGAGCTGGAGGGGAGCAACCAGGCGCTGCAGGAGGGCTGCAACGCGATGGTGGCCGCGGGGTGGGTGACGCGGGCGTACCTCGGGATCGCGGACGACCACCCGACGGAGGAGAAATTCGCGGCGGCGATCCGCGCGGTGCCGCCGCGGTACGACGACGAGTGGGGCTCGTGCGCGCACTGGTCGATGCTGGCGGACCGCAAGGCGGCCGGCCACTGGTCGCTCTACTACACCTACTACGCGACGCTGGCGATGTTCCACCACGGCGGAGAGGACTGGGAGAAGTGGAACGCGAAGGTGCGGAAGGTGACGCTGGAGTCGCAGCGCAAGGACGGGCACGAGAAGGGGAGCTGGGACCCGGTGACGTCGGACGCGACGTTCGGGGGGCGGATCTACGCCACGGCGATGAATGTGATCAACATGGAGGTCTACTACCGGTACCTCCCGATCTACGAGGTCGGCGCCGACTTCGGGCTCTCGGAGCTGGCCGCGGATGCGGACTGGGCGGCCGTTCGCGACCGTTCGGTGAAGGGCGTGTTCCACGTCCGGAAGAAGGAGGACCCCGACCCCGCGACGCGCCCCGCTGACGGCGCGGACGCGCTGATCGCGGACCTCAAGAGCACGGACATGATGACGCGGCGCAACGCGGCGCGCGAGTTGTCGCAGAAGGCGATCAAGGACGCAATCCCCGCGCTGATCCAGGCCGCGAACGTCGAGAAGACCAGCCTCCGGCCGGTCCTCGTCGAGTACCTCGGCGCGTTCGGGCCGGAACCCGCCACGCTCGACGCCCTCATCGCCCTTCTCCAGGACCCCTCGGAGCGCATCCGCAAGGCCGCCGCCGACGGGCTCAAGAAGGCCACCGGCCAGGACTTCGGGACGCACTACCTCGACTGGCAAAAGTGGCGCGAGGAGTTCGTGCCGAAATAGCCGCACTTTCGCCTTGGCTCCCGCCCCAACGCCGACCTATACTTCCCGTACAACTCCAGGCCGAACCACACCATTAGCAATCCCTCACTCGCTTGCCAGGGAGGACGCCGTGAAGAAGTTCATCCCCGTCATTGCTCTGATGGCCGCGGCGACCGCCGCGATCTGCTACAACCCCGCCGTGGCCGAGGACCCGAAGCAGGACCCGGACCTCTTCGACAATGGCGACGGCGTGAAGATCTGGAAGCCGAAGGGGAAGGACCAGTGGAAGATCGTGGGTGAAGGCGGCTGGGACAAGTTCTTCAAGGACTCGGGCGGCGTGCAGTTCGTGCTGGTGAAATGGGCCGCCGACAACAAGGACGGCGATTTCCAGAAGTCGCCTCCGCTGGTGACGATGTACGGCTTCAAGTACGACACGCAGGGCAAGTTCAAGATCGGCGACTGGGAAGGGACGCCGAGCTCGACGAAGGGTTTCGCGAAGGCGATCTTCGAGCAGGTGCTGGACCAGGAGTACAAGAACCCGAAGAACGTCCAGGAGACGGCGAAGGTCGTCTATCCCTGCGGCAACTGCTACCAGTTCTCCTGCTATGGCGAGCACAAGAAGTACGGCGGCTCGCACTACCTGCGGATCATGATCTGCAAGAAGGACAGCAAGGACACCTACCAGTTCGCCGTGAACTGCGCCCCGGGCGAGGAGAAGATGGACGGGAAGCACTCGGGCGAAGAGATCGAGTCGATCCTCAAGTCGATCAAGTTCTACGACAAGAAGTAAGCTCCGCAGAATCCAAACCCCGCCCTCGCGGCGGGGTTTTTTTTTCGAAAAGGGACATCGCCCGGATGAGCCTCCCGGACCCGCTGCCGATCCCCACGCGACCGCGCTTCGATGCCGACGTGCGCATCCCCGGCTCGAAGTCGTGGACGCAGCGGGCGCTGTGCATCGCGGCGCTGGCGGACGGGGAGTCGACGATCCGCGGCTGGGGGGACAACGACGACGTGCGGCGCTGCGCGGCCGCCGTCGCGGCGCTCGGCGCGCGCGTCGAGTTCGCGGAGGACGAGATCCGCGTCGCCGGGCCGGCGCAGGAAACGCGGGCCGAACTCGACCTCGGCGGCAGCGGCACGGCGCTGCGCTTCATGCTCGGCCTCTGCATCGCCCTTCCCGGCGACTTCACGCTCGACGGCGACGCGCGTCTCCGGGAGCGGCCGATCGGCGACCTGGCGCACGCCGCGAGCCATCTCGGGGCCGCGATCCGCTGGATGGGGAAGCCCGGGTACCCGCCGCTGCGCGTCTCGAGCTTCGGGCTGCCGCCGAAAAGCGTCCTGATCGACGCCTCGGTGTCGTCGCAGTTCCTGTCGGCGCTTCTCATCGCCGGCGCGGGCGTCGAGGCGCCGGGGCTGCGGGTCAAGGCCGCGGGGGCCGTGGCGTCGGCCTCGTACGTCGACATGACCGTCGAGGCGCTGCGGCGGTTCGGCGTGACGGTGCACGCCGGCGCCGGCGACTGGAACGTGATCGGGCCGCCGCGGGCGACGACGTTCGAGGTGGAGCCGGACGCGACCGGCGCGAACTACTTCTTTGCGGCGGCTGCGGCGACGGGAGGGCGGGCGCGGGTGGCCGGGCTGCGACGGAAGGGGCTGCAGGGGGACCTGGAATTCCTGGGGGTCCTGGAGCAGATGGGGTGCGTGGTCGAAGAGGACGCGGGGGGGATCGTGGTGAAGGGGCCCGCGTCGTTGGGGGGCGTCGAGGCGGACTTCGCACGGATGCCGGATTCGGCCCAGACGTTCGCGGTGCTCGCGGCGATGGCGACCGGCGATAGCCGCCTCCGGGGCGCCACCAACTTGCGCGTGAAGGAGACCGACCGGCTGGCGGACACCGCCGCCGAGCTGCGCCGGCTCGGCGCGGACGTCGAAACCCACGATGACGGCTGGACGATCCGCCCCAGACCCCTTCGCGGCGCCACCGTGGCGACCCACGGCGACCACCGGATGGCCATGGCCTTTGCCCTGGCCGGGCTCCGGACCCCCGGCGTCGCCATCCAGAACCCCGCCGTCGTCGCCAAGTCCTTCCCCCGCTTCTGGGAGATCTTCCTCCCTCCCCCCACCTAAAAGATTCTTGAACCCCGATCCGGCCGATGTTAGTTTCTACAAGTCAGCCCTTTGTCGGGGGGGGACCCCGAGCCCTGCGATTTCGGAGGCCGCATGAACCGCGTGAACGTGTTCCTGACCGGGATCCTGGCGGGCGCCATCGTCGCCACGCTCGGCTTCCTCCTGACCCACGCCGTCAACCCGGCTCACGCCGAGGCCAACGGTGAAGGTGGCGGCGGGCTGATTCTCGCCACCCCGTCTTCGTCGTCCGCGGACGTCGGGTCGCTCGTCTACGTGCTCAAGACGTCTCCTCCCGAGGATGCGACCCTGACGGTTTACAAGGTCGACCAGGGCAAGGCGCTCGTCCTGATCGCCTCCCGCCGCATCGTGTGGGATCTCAAGGCCTACGATTTCAGCTCGAACGGCAAGGGTCTTTCGGTCGAAGACGCCCAGAAGGCGATCGAGGAAGCCGAGAAGAAGCGCAAGGAAAAGGAAGGCAAGAAGTAACTTTCCCTCAACACACCGGCCCCCACCGTAGATAGGAGACGAATCCCGATGGCAGATTACTTCAGCTTTGAAGACGTGCTCGGCGAGCTGTCCCTCGACGAGGACGAACTCAAGCGCATGGTGTCGGAAGGCGAACTGCGCGCGTTCCGCGACGAGAACAAGATGAAGTTCCGCAAGGACGACGTCGAGTCGCTGAAGAAGGGGCGCGTGACGGAGCCGACGATCATCCTTCCGGCGGGTGGCGGCAAGAGCAAGCAGGACACGGCCGAGACGATCCTCGACATGGACAACGCGGGCGGCGGCGGCGTCGACGAGACGGCCCTTCCCCAGCTCGAGACCAGCGAGGGTTCTTCGGCGAGCGCGAAGGAAGAGACGGTCAGCGGCGACACGACGGGTATCACGGAGGAGATGATCTTCGACGACAGCGACCTGACCGTGGCCAACGAGGGCCCGAAGTCGGGCGGCATGGCGACGGAGGAGACGTTCATCGAAGGCGAAGGCAAGACGGGGATGACGACGGAGCCGCTGCAGTTCGACGAAGCGGCCGAGGGCGCTGCGACGGTGCAGGAGCCCGCGGTTCGCCAGCCGAAGCGGAGCGGGCTGCAGGAGTCGGCGCAGCCGGCGCAGCGCAGCGGGCCGATGATGATGGCGGTCGCCCCGGTGCAGTCGCACCCGATCCTGACGGCCGTGCTCGTCCTGGCGGCGCTCTTCCTCGGGATGATGGGCTCGGTGCTGATGGACAACATCCGGGTCGTGACGGACGGCGACAAGAACAAGATCAACGTGCCGGCCGATTTCACGGGCGGGCTGGCCAAGACGGTGGTCGGGACGTTCGGGATGAAGGACATCGAGTCGGACCTGAACAACCTGATGACCGGCAAGGCCCCGGCGGAGAAGGCTCCGGCTCCGGAGAAGTAAGCAGAGAGAATTTCGCGAAGGCCGCCCGGGCAACCCGGGCGGCCTTTTTCTTTTGAAGCTCGCGTAGCACCCGCGTCGATGCATCACCCGGGATCAACGGGAGGCGGTCGATGCACGCGTGGCGGGCGCTGGCGCTTCTCGTTCCTCTGGTCGCCACCGGATGTGCGGCAGGCGACGGCCGCCGCACCTCGGGGAGCGAGGACGACGTTTCCCCAGAACTCCGGGAGTTCGTCCGCCGGGAGCTCGCCCAGCGGTTGTGCGAAGACCTCTCGGGCCGCATCACGAACCTGGTCCTCGAACCCGAGCGTTTTCCGCTCCCAGAGCCCCTCGCCCCGCGTCCCGCCGAATAGCCCCGGCAGCCCTTCCCGGAATTTCCGCCGCCGCCGGCATTTTTCGCCTCAACCCGCGCTTCGCATGCCGCCGATACACCATCAGGCCCTTTCATGGAGAGGGGCCGAATGCAGGCATGGCCGGTCCGGCCCGCGAGGCGTGGTGCCCCGGGGTGAACGGCGGCCGGACATCTTGAAAGGAGCCTTCCCATGCGGAAGCCGTTCATCGCCCTCTGCGGCGCGGCCGCGTTCGCCATCACCGGCAGCGGATGCGTTTCCATGGCGGAATACGACGACCTGAAAGCGCGCTACTCGGCCCAGGCCGAGCTGAACCAGAGGCTGAAGGAAGACCTCGGGCGGGAGAATGCGCGGCTGAAGCTGGAGATCGAGAAGGGCCAGGCGCAGCTCGAGACGGAAGTCGTGCGGAACGAGTCGGCGCAGAAGGAACTGGCGTCCGCGAAGGAGATCGCCGAGCAGATCCGCGCCAAGCTGGGCGCGCTGGTCATGCCCGAGGGCGGCGACGGCAGCTCCTCGTCGGACATCGAGTACGGCAACGGCTTCATCCGGTTCTCCGGCGAAGTGCTTTTCGATTCCGGCAAGGCGGAGCTGAAGGCGCAGGGCAAGGCGCTGCTGCTCGAGGTGGCGAAGGAGTTGAAGTCGAAGGGGTATTTCGTGCGGGTGGACGGGCACACGGACACGGACCCGATCAAGCGGAGCCTGGCGAAGTTCCCGACGGGCTCGAACTTCGAGCTCGGCGCGGAGCGGGCCCTGGCGGTGCTGCTGATGCTCCAGAAGGAAGGCGGGATGGATCCCTCGAAGCTGCACATGGCGAGCTTCGGCGAGTACCAGCCGGCCGAGAACGGCAACAAGCGCCGGAACCGCCGGGTCGAGATCCGGTTCACGGAGACGGACCCGTACCGGACGGAAGCGGACGCCAAGTAAGGAACGCGGAAACGACGAGGCCCCGGGCGGCGGAAGCCACCCGGGGCCTTTCTGTTTTTACTGGGGGTTGACGGTGAAGCCTCGGCGGAGCTCGAGGTCCTCGACGAGGGCCTTGAGGGCGTCGGCGGCGGCGCGGCGGGCGGCGTCGCGGAAGTTGAGCTGGGACTCGTTGACGCCGCGGTATTCGCGGTCGCCGCCAGGGCCGGAGACCTTGATCCAGAACTCGGCGAACGACGCCTGCGAGGCGGCGCGCTCCTCGAGGTTGACCTTCGAGATTCCGATCTTCAGGACGGCCGAGCCGTCCTCGGCGGCGCCCAGCTCCTTGAGGTCCTCGGCGAGCGTCTGCGCGAGGAACGGGTTCCACTCCGCCGCGTCGAATTCGTAGGTCACCGCCCCGGGCCTCGACGTCGCCACCAGCCCCGCCGGCAGCGCTTCCACCTTCAGCCGCGTTCCTTTCCACGACGCCTTCGTCGAGTACTGCTCGCGCAGGCCGGGATCGACGCCGACGCTGCAGCCGGCGAGGGCGAGGAGGGCCGAGGCGAGGACGAGTTTTTTCATGAGCCGAAGACCTCCGCGGGGAAGATTTCGAGGGAAGCGGAACCGTCGCGCCAGGCGCCGCGGGGAAGGCCGGCTTTTTCGCAGCCGGCGTCGAGGAACTGTTCGCGGTCCCACCCGAATTCGGCGGGGACCTGGGGGAGGAGGAGGCCGCGGCGGGGGCCGCGCGAGAGGACGATGCCGTGTTCGCCGACGCGGACGTCCGCGGGGGAGGCGGGGCGGAGCGGGCCGAGGGCGGAGATCTCGAGGCGGAGGGCGTCGACCTCGGCGGGGGAGACGGGCTCGAAGCGCGGGTCGGAAATGGCGGCCTCGCGGGCGGCCTCCCAGACGGTGGGCCAGAGGGGGCGGCGGGCCTCGATGAAGCCGATGCAGCCGCGGAGGGTGCCGTCGGGGGAGTGGAGCGTCACGAACGCGCCCGAGGGCGCCGACAAGGCTGGAGACGCCGCGGGCGCCGCGGGGCACGGCGTCGACCGGCCCGCGGCGGCCTCGCGCACGGAGTCGCGCGCGTGCGCGAGGACGGCCTTCCGCTCCCCGGGAGTGAGCATCGCGCGGAGTCTAGGGGCGGCGCGCCCCGCCGGAAACCGAATTCGCTGCCTTGCGCGGCTCCGGCGCGGACGCTAATCTCCCCGCGCCACCCATCCCCACGGAGATCCCATGCCGCTCGCCGTCATCGACTTCGCTTCGCTCTTCACCGTCGCCGCCCTCGGGTCGCTCCTCACCCTCACGGCCATGGAGATCGTGCTGGGGATCGACAACGTCGTCTTCATCGCCATCCTCGTCGGCCGCCTGCCCAAGGAACAGCAGGCGTTCGCCCGCCGCGTCGGCATGACCCTCGCCCTCGTCTGCCGCCTCGGCCTGCTCCTCAGCATCTCGTGGGTCATGAAGCTCACCAACCCCCTCTTTTCCATCCTCAATCACGCGTTCTCCGGCCGCGACCTCATCCTCCTCGGCGGCGGCCTGTTCCTCATCGGCAAGGCGTCCATGGAGATCTACCACAAGCTCGAGGGCGAGGATCACGAGGAGTCGGGGAAGGGCGGGCAGGCGAAGCTGGGGCCGATGATCGTGCAGCTCATCCTGCTGGACATGGTGTTCTCGCTCGACTCGGTCATCACGGCGGTCGGGATGGCCAACCAGATCCAGATCATGGTGATCGCGATGTTCCTCGCCGTCGGCGTGATGATGGCGTGCGCCGGCGCCGTCGGCGATTTCGTCCATCGCCACCCGAGCGTCAAGATCCTCGCCCTGTCCTTCCTGAACCTCATCGGCGTCATGCTCTTCGCCGAGGGATTCGGCTCGCACGTGAACAAGGGATACATCTACACCGCGATGGCGTTCTCGCTGCTCGTCGAGCTCCTGAACATGCGCTTCCGGAAGAAGCAGCAGCCGGTCAATCTCCACGACAACACGCAGGTGCTTCGCCGGGTGCAGTCCTGATGCGGGTGGTGTTCGCCGGGACGCCCGGGTTTGCGGTGCCCAGCCTGAGGGCGGTGGCGGCCGCGGGACATGCCGTGCCGCTGGTGCTGTCGCAGCCGGACCGGCCGAAGGGTCGCGGGCGTGTGCTGGAGCCGACGCCGGTGAAGGCGGCGGCATTGGCGCTCGGGCTCGCGGTGGCGCAGCCGGAGAAGATCGGCGAAGCGGCGGAGGCGATCCGCGCGGCGGCGCCGGACGTCATCGTCACGGCGGCGTACGGGCAGAAAGTGCCGGATCGCGTGCTCAACCTGGCGAAGCACGGCGGCCTGAACGTCCACGCTTCCCTCCTCCCGCGGCACCGCGGCGCGGCTCCCGTCGCGTACGCCCTTCTCGCCGGCGACGCCGAGTCCGGCGTCACGATCTTCCGCATGGTCAAGGCGATGGACGCGGGCCCGATGCTCGTGCGCGCCGCGATCCCGGTCGGCGAAACGGAGACGACGCCGGAGCTGGAAGCGCGGATCGCGGCGGCGGCGGCGCCGGCGCTGCTGGAGGCGCTGAAGCGGCTCGAGGAGGGGAGCTCGCGGTTCGAGGAGCAGGACCACGCGAAGGCGACGCTGGCGCCGAAGCTGTCGCGCGCGGACGGCGTGCTGGACTTCGCTCGGCCGGCGGCGGAGCTGGCGCGGCGGGTGCGGGCGATGACGCCGTGGCCCGGGGCGACGGCGGTCCTGGCGCGCCCGGGGTCGGCGCCGGTGCGCGTCACGATCCTCGCGGCCGCGGCGGTCCCCGGCGAGTTCGCGGGGGCGCCCGGCGACCTCGTCGAGCTGCGCAAGGGCGCCCTGCGCGTGAAGTGCGATTCCGGCGCGCTCGACCTGCTCCGTGTCCAGCCCGAGAGCCGCAAGCCCGTCACCGCGGACGAATTCGCCAACGGCTTCCGCCTGCGCGAGTCCCCCGGCGCCCGCTTCGAGAAGGACGCCGGTGCGTGAGCCGGGTCAAGCGCGTCTTCCCCGAAGGTCGATAAACGAAGGATGCCCGTGACAGCCACGCCTCCCCCCGCCGTCGCCCCCGCGCCGCCCTCGTCCGCTCCCGGCATCCTTTCCGCCGCGCGCGTCGTCTCGGCCTGCATCCTGCTGTCGCGCCTCCTCGGGCTCGTCCGCGACGTCCTCCTCGCCGGCCTCTTCGGCGGCGGCCGCGTCAACGACGCCTTTGTGCTCGCCACGCTTGTCCCGAACCTCTTCCGCCGGTTCTTCGGCGAAGGCGCGCTCACCGCGGCGTTCATCCCCACCTACTCCGACGTCCTCGCGAACAAGTCGCGCGAGGAGGCCGACCGCTTTGCGCGCTCCGCCATGACGCTCCTCGCGCTGTTCCTCGGCGTCCTCGCCGCGGGCGGCATGGGGCTCTGCGGCGTCCTCTCCCGCACGATGGGGGACCCGAAAGCCCGGCTCGTCGCCGACCTGCTCGTCGTCCTCCTTCCCTACATGCCGCTCATCTGCCTCGTCGCGCTCGTCACCGGCATCCTCAACGTCCACCGCCACTTCCTGCTCCCCGCCCTCGCGTCCTCCGTCCTCAACATCTTCGAGATCGCCGCCTTCTTCGCCGTCGGCTGGTTCGCAGCCACCGAAGAGGGCAAGGCCCGCGTCATCGCCTGGTCCATCACCGCCGCCGGCCTCGGCCAGCTCCTTCTCCAGATCCCCGCCCTCCGCGCCCACAAGGTCCCCGTCCTTCCCCTCCCGCGCTGGGAACCCGGCGTCGGCCGCGTCCTCGCCACCATGGCCCCCATGACGTTCGGAATCGCCGTCTTCCAGATCAACGTCCTCGTCGACAACGCGGTCGCCGAGGCCTTCGTCCCCGGCGACGGCGCCGTCTCCGCCCTCTACTTCGCCAACCGCCTCTTCAATTTCCCCATCGCCCTCATCGGCATCGCCATCGCCCAGGCGGCGTTCCCCGAGTTCGCGGACGCGTTCGCGCGCGGGAAGCGCGAGGACATGGCGGCGTCGCTGGCGAAATCGTTCCGGATGGTGCTCGTGCTGGCGATCCCGGCTTCCGTGGGGCTCGGCGTGCTGGCGACGCCGATCATCCGCATGATTTTCGAGCACGGGACGTTCTCGCACGCGATGACGCTCCGTTCCGGCGCGGTCCTCGCGTTCTACGGCATCGGGACCTGGGCGGCGTGCGCCACGCACGTCATCACCCGCGCCTTCTTCGCCTCCCGCAACGCGAAGACGCCCGCGATGCTCGGCGCCGCCGCCGTGCTGCTCAACCTGGTCCTCAACCTGGTCTTCGTGCGCTTCTGGGCCGAGGCCGGGCTCGCTCTCGCGACGTCCATCACCGCGGGGCTTCAGCTCATCGTCCTCTGCGCCCTTCTTCGCCGCAACGTCCCCGAGATGCGCTGGGCGCCCGTCCTCGGCTGGAGCGTCCGCCCCGTCCTCGCCTCCGCCGCCATGGCCGCCGCCGCCCTCGCCCTCCTGCGCGTCCTCCCCGGCGACCGCTTCATCCAGGGCCTCGTCCCCGTCGCCGCCGGCGCCGTCGTCTACTTCGGCGCCTCGTTTGTGCTGCGGGTGCCGGAAGCGCGCGACGTCTTCGCGTTCCGCCGCCGGCGCGCCGCCTAGATTTCGTGCGGTTCTGCACAGCGCGCGGCACACTTCGGCTTTCCCCAGGAGACACCCATGACCATCCGCGAATTCCAGTCGGCGATCCACGCCCAGTACTTCAAGAAGGACTCGGCCCGCGGGCTCGGCGGGACGTTCCTGTGGTTTGCGGAAGAGGTTGGGGAGCTGGCGGAAGCGCTCCGGCACGGGACGCAAGCCGAGAAGGAAGCGGAGTTTGCGGATGTGCTGGCGTGGCTGTCGACCATGGCGAGCATGGCGGGTGTGGACCTGGAGTCGGCTGCGGCGGGGAAGTATGGGAAGGGGTGCCCGAGGTGCGGGGGGACGCCGTGCCGGTGCGCGGAGCCGGCTCCTGCGCCGTAGCATAAAGTGCATAAACTTTAAAAATTTTATGCGCTTGACTGTGCTTATGATTTGTCATACCATTCCCTCCAGACGCGCACTGACACCCACGGGGGGAAACAACCATGAGCTCCGCCGATTCCACCGTCCTCATCGTCCGCAACGCCTCTATCTGGCTCTGTGAAAACGGCCGCACCGAATACGAGGGCTACATCCGCACCATCTCCCCCCTCGGCTTCACCGCCGCCCTCAGCGCCCGCTACCGCCCCAGCTCCACCATCGACGGTTCCCCCAGCGGCCAGCCCGTCCCCGACCTCGCCGGCCTTCTCATGGGCCGCAAGTTCGTCGCCGCCCTCTGCGGCCGCGATTACTCCACCATCGTCGACGCCACCGCCACCGAGATCCAGAAACTCACCGGCTCCGCGTTCGACTTCACCGTCACCTGCCGCTTCAACCACCTCGAGAACGACCAGAAGAAAATGATCGTCGGCCTCATCATCGAGCACTACGCACCGCCGTCGATGGCCATGTAGGAGCAGAACGCAACGTCAACCGGGCCGCCGTGGGCGGCCACCGGGTTCCCGACCCGCGGCGGCAGGTACCGGTTGTGCCGTGAAGGGAGTTCGCCGGAAGCGGGGCACGAGGCGCGCGAGGAAACCGCCACACAGCAGGACCAGACATGCGCCCGTTCCCACGCTTTCGGCGGATCTCTCCCACGAACAGGAGTCCCCAAGTCCGGCTGGGATGACCGAAATTCCCCTCCGGTCGGCGCGATAAAACGCTGCCCCCAGCCGGGTTTTCAGAAGGCGCGCGGCTTCCCCCCGCGCGCCTTTCTGTTTTTCGGTGAGCGGAAGCGCATGGGGAGGGCCGGAACTCCGGCGCTTCGCGCCTCCGGCCTACCCTTCCGCGACGTCCTTGAACTCCGGGTCCTCCCAGTACTCCTTGAAGCACTTGTCGTTCAGCGCCTCGTCCTGGAACTCCGCGTCGAACGTGATCGCCTTCTTCAGGTACTCCAGCATCTTGTCCTTCTTCTTCTGCATCGCGTACACCGTCGCGAACAGGTAGAGGACCCCCGCGTTGTCCGGGGAGTGGTCCAGCGCCTTCTGGTACGCCTCCAGCGCTTCGTCGAACCTCAGCAGGTCGCGCAGGATCGTCCCGTAGTTGTTCCACGCGATGTAGTGCGTCGGCTTCAGCATCAGCAGCTTCTTGTAGACCCGGATCGCGTCCGGGAGCTTGCCGCTGATGTAGAAGAAGCTGGCCTCGAGGAAGAGCGTATGGGCCTCGACCTCGGAGATGAAGACCTGCTGGCGCTGGGACAGCTCCTTGATGATCGCGTCCTTCTGCGCCTCGGTGGCGGAGCGGATGCGGCGGTCGATCTCGTCCTTCATCTCGTTGAACGTCTGCTCGAGCTCCTTCTCCGCCTTCTCGCGGAGCGTCATCGTGATCTCGCGCATGCGGTGCTCGATGTTCTGCTCGATCATGTCGCCGTAGCGCTCGATCTCCTGCTCGTTCTCGTCCTTGAGCTTGGAGAAGAACTGCGTCATCTCGCCCTTCTTCGCGTCGAGGCCGGCGAGGACGGTGCCGGACTTTTTCTGCACGTCGTTCCCTTCGTTGATCAGAAGCTCGGCCTGACGCGAGAGCTCCTTCATCGCTTTCATGCGGTTGGACGCCATCGCGCCGAAAGCGACCAGCACGCCGACCACGGCGAGGATCGTCACGACAAAGCCGATCTGGAGCGTCACGGCGATGAACTGGTAGCTGTCCAGCTGCTTGCGGGCGCCCTCGGGAATGCCCCGCGGCCGGTTCTGCACGAACCAGGCCTTCCACTTTGCCGGGTCGCTCCCGTGCGACTCGCCCGTGATCGACTGCAGCGCTTCCCCCATCGCCTTCTTCACGGCCTCGTCCTGTTCCTCGGAGAGGGCGAGGATGAGGGGTTCGATGGTCTCGGAGTTCTTGTCGTTGCCGAGGATGACGGCGGCGGAGAGGCGGACCTGGGGGTTTTTATTTCGAAGGGACCGGACGAGGGCGTCGTTCCCGAGGTCGGACTGGGCGAGGGCGGAGGCGGCTGAGAAGGCGCAGAACGCGAGCGAGAGGAGGATGCGCATCCGCGGATTATAAGTGGGAACGCGCGGGGTGGGGATCCGGAAGAGCGTGAGCGTGCAAAAAACGGCCTGGGTCTGGCACAATCCGGGGATGCCGCTACCCAACCCTGCCAACCGCCGTAACACCGGGCGCATGGGCTCCCGGCCGCCTGCCGGTCCGCCGGCGACCCGCCGCGCCGGGGTTCCGCCCCCGCCGCAGGCCGACCCGACCGACGACGATGCCGAGCGCCCGGTCGCCGGGAGGCGCGGGGAAGCGCCGCCGGGGCCGGACAAGCGGCTGATCTGGGGCGCCGTGGGCGCCGGCGTGCTGATCGTCGCCGTGGTCGCCGGGATTCACTTTGCGAAGAAGACCCCGGTCGAGCCGGTGAAGAAGACGGACGAGGGGAAGTCGAGCGGTCCCCAGAAGCTGAACTTCGACACGCCGGAGGGGCGTGCGGAATTCGAGAAGATGCTGGTCGTCGCGCCGCCGGAAAAGGTGACGAAGATCATCGGGGGGATGAGCCCGGAGGCGGCGGTGAAGGTGAAGGAAATCCTGATCCCGTTCATGCTGCGGCAGGACGCGGGGCGCGGGCTGACGGACGCCTGGAACATCGCGGACCGGCTGGCGAGCCTGAAGGACGAGCGGGTCCTGAAGAAGATCATCGAGCTGGGATTCGCGAAGGCCGACGCGGGGAGCCTGCTGCGGCCGTACGGCGCGATGGGGTCGCAGGCGGTCATCGACGTCGCGAAGGCCGACAAGTCGAAGGTCGACACCTGTTACAAACTGCTGCTCTGCTGCGTCCAGCCGGACGCGGCCGGACCGATGGTCGCGACCGCCGAGACGTGCGAAATCCCCGAGGTCGCGTGGATCTGCGGCGACGCCCTCTACGAGCGCGAGCCGCCCGTCCCCATCAAGCTCGAGGTCGTCCAGGCCTGGCTCGCCGGCGACAGCCCCCGCGCCAAGTCCAGCGGCATCCGCCAGATGTCCATCCAGAAGAACGTCGACCGCGACGCCGCGATCGCCCCTTTCGCCACGGCCGAAACCCCGCGCGAAATCCAGATCGCCGTCATGGACGTCGTCTCCCGCCACCGCGACCTGTCCCCGGCCCACATGCGCGCCTACCTCAACATCGACGACCAGGAGCTGTGGGAAGAGGCCGTGAAGCGGATCAGCGAGAAGCGGCTGTTCGAGTACATCCCGGATCTCGAGGAGCTGTCGCAGCGTCCCGGCACGTACAAGGCGCGCCGCGCCGGCAACCTGGCGGACGGGCTCAAGGGGATGCAGAAGGGAATGAAGAAGTAATCCGGGCCGCAAGAACGAACTCCCTCGCCGGGGGAGACGTTCGGCCCGGATTACCCGCCGAAGCTCCGGACGCGAAGCGCCGGAGCGAAGGCGGGTCCGCCTACCGCCCCGCCCGCTCCTTCAGGATCCGGCCGGTCGCCTTGCGAAGCTTGAGCTCGGCGATCTTGTAATCCACCACCGCCTTCTGCTCGTTCGCCGCCGCCGTCTCCGCATCCGTCAGGAATTGCAGCAACTGGTGGCTCGTCGTCAGCCCGCGCTCGTACCGCGCCTGCTCCGCTTCCATCGCCCGGATCGCGAGCCGCCGCGCGGTCCGAGTGGCCTCGATGCGCTCCGCGGTCGACTTCATCTCGCGCGCGGCGCTGCGGACCTCGAGCACGACGCCCTGCTCCTGGTTGCGAAGGGCGATCTCGTTGCGCCGTTGCTGGGTCTCGGCGCGGAGGAGCTGCCCGTTCGCGGTGCGGGAGCCGAGCGGGTACTCGAACAGCACGCCGACCTCCCAGGTGTTGTAGTCCCACGTGCGCAGCCGCTCCAGCGAGTCGCCGAAGTTCCCGCCCGTCCCGGAGTACCGGATGCCGCCCGTCAGGTCGAGGCTCGGCCACAGGTCGCGCTCGTAGCGCTTCACGTCCAGCCGCGACGTGTCGATCGCGATCCGCAGCTGCTCCAGCTCCGGGCGCGAGGCGATCGCCTCGCCCACCGCGGAGTCCAGGTCCACCGGGCGCGCTTCGAAATTCGGCGCGTCCGCGGGCTCGACGATGAAATTCCAATCCTCGGGGCGCTGGAACGGCCGGATGAGGCGGCGGAGCTCGTCCATCGCGTTTTCGATCGTGTTGGCGGCGAGGATGATCCCTTCCTGCCGGCTGGCAACGTCGCTTTCGGCGCGGAGTTCCTCGATCGGCGCGAGCGCGCCGGCCTTGACCTTGTTCTTGTTCACCTCGTAGAGCCGCTTGGAGACCTCCAGCGCGCGCTCCTTCACGATCTTCTGGTTGATGGAGTCGACGAGGGTCCAGTAGGCGAGCTCGACGGCGTAGAGCGTCGCGGCGGTGTCCTCGGAGACGTGGTGGACGGAAGAGCGGTAGGCGTTTTCGTAGGCGCGGAGGGTGAGGAGCTGGTAGTCGAGCCAGGCGTGCTTGAGGAGGGGCTGGCGGAGCGAGAAGCCGATGCTCGAGTCCCACCGCGGGTCGAGCGTCGCGAACGAGTTGTTGGTGTCGTCGCGGTTCGTCTGGAAATTCACGTCGTACGTCGTGCCGAGGAACCACGTGCCGCGGACCCCCATGGCCGACGTCCACAGGCGATCCTGGAGGATGTTGGCGCCGGCGAGGCTGGAAGAGGTCGCGGTCTTGGAACTGCGCTGGTTCCCCTGGACGTAGACGACGGGGTCGTAGGGGCCCTTGAAGCCATGGATGTCCGCGCGCGAAAGCTCCGGCTCCAGCCGCGAGTACGCGAGGTCCAGGTTGGCGTCCAGCGCCGCCCGGAGGCAGTCCTCGAGAGTCATCTTCATCCGCGGGCGCGGGTCTCCGGCAAACGGGTCCGGCCGGGCTTCAGGGGGAAGCGGCTCCGCGGGCGGCGCCGGTTCCTGGGCGCGAGCCGTGACGGCGAGGAGGAGCAGGAAGGGGAGAAGAGCGGAGAGTCTCATGGGGATCCCAGGTTGTGGTTCAGCGGGGGAAGCGGTAGGGAAGTGGTACGGCGGGAAGCCTAAGGTTGCAAGGAGTTTGATGGGAAAGGCGACGCTGGAAGCGTGATGGGCCCGGCCGGCGGCGGCCCGACATATCGAGGAACCTGTTGGAAACCCGGGGAAACTCCGTTGAATCGCTCAAGTTCGCCTCCCGTTCTTCCGAAACTACACTTGACGTTGGGTAACTGTTAGCCTAAAATCCGCCTGAACTCAACGACACCCGTTTTCGGAAGGATTCGACGTGAACATCACTCCCAAACAGCTCAACATCCTCAAGTTCATCCAGTCCTTCACCGAGGCGAATCACTACTCCCCGACGCTCCAGGAGATCGCCGACCAGATCGGCGTCTCCAAGATCACCATCCTCGACCACCTCCGCGCCCTCGAGCGCCGCGGCATCATCCGCCGCCAGCGCTACCTCTCCCGCTCCATCGAAGTCACCGTCGGCCTCGACGAGGCCGAACCGGGTGGCATCGTCCGCGCCCGCACCTCGCTCCCCCTCGTCGGCCGCATCACCGCCGGCGCACCCCTCGATGCCGCCGAAACTCCAGACGTCATGGACATCGGCGACCTCCTCGTCGGCCGGAAAGACTGCTTCGTCCTCGAAGTCCGCGGCAATTCCATGATCGAGGATCACATCAAGGACGGCGATTACGTCGTCTGCGAGAAGCGCGAGCGCGCCAGCGACGGCGAAACCGTCGTGGCCCTCCTGCCGAACGGCGAAACCACGCTCAAGCGCTTCTACCGGCAGGGCAGCAAGTTCCGCCTCCAGCCGGCGAACAGCACGATGCAGCCGATCATCGTGGACGAGGTGCGCATTCAGGGCGTCGTCACGGGCGTGATGCGGAAGTACTAGTCTACTTCCGCAGCTTCGCCAGCTCGTCGCTCACGCCCTTCACCAGCGGGCTGTCCGGGTACTTCTTCAGCACCTCTTCGAACAGCGGAATCGCCTTGTCCGACTGGCGGTTCTTCACGAGATTCCGCGCCTTCGTGAGCATCTCCCGGATCCAGTCGTCCCGCTCCCGCGCCGCTTTCCCGCCGCTCGTCGCTTTGCCGAGCAGTTCGCCCGCTTTCATTTCCTCCGCCGTCCCCGGCCAGCGGTCGATCACGTTCTTCGCGTAGATCTCCGCCTTCAGCCACTCCTCCCTGGCGAGCGCCTCCTCGGCCCACTTGAGGAGCGTCCGGGCGTTTTCGATCGTTTCTTTCTCGGGCGGCTTCGGCGTGTCGTCGGGCGGTTTTTTCGGATCCGGGTCGACGACGGCGTCCGGCACCAGCTCCTTGCGCAGCCGCGTCCCCTCGGGGCCGAACTCCGACCCCTCCCATTGGCGCTCGAGCTGGTCCGCCAATTCAAGCGCGATCGCCGTGGACGCCTTGCTCGGGTACTTCTTTGCGTTGGCGACCTCCTCCCGCGCCCGCTTCGCCAGCGCCTCGGCCTGCTTGCGCAGCTCCTTGCCCTTCGCCGCGCCGGTCTCGCCTTCCTCGCGGTTCGCGTAGCGCTTCGCGAGATCCTCGAAGATGACGAGGGCCTTGCCGTTCTGTGAAGCGCGGGCGGCGGCGGTGGCGTCGGCGAGGAGGGTGCGGGCCTCGCGCTCGACCCAGGACGGGGCGGGGCGGAGGTGAAGGGCGACTTCGGCGGGGCGGGGGTCCCAGCGGAGGGTGAGGCGGGTGCCGGCGAGGCGGACGGCGGCGGGGGTGTCGAAGAGGATGGCGGGGGCGTCGCCGAAAACGAGCTCGGAGCAGGCGGGGGATTCGAAGTCGCCGTCGCGGGGCTCGATTGCGTCGCTGCCGCGGGTGGTGAGGCGCGCGGCGACGGCGGGGTCGAGCTCGGCGGAGAGGAGGACGGCGCCTTCGCGGGCGACGTCGACCTGCCACGAGAGCGAATCCTCCTGCTCGGCGTGGACGCCGATGAGCGTCACCGACCCGAGGCGGCCGATCTTGCGCGCCACGCGGTACCCCGTGCCGACCGACTGCGGGTCCCCGTCGCGCGCCCCGTTCCAGAGCGGCGTCGGCGTCG
This sequence comes from uncultured Planctomycetia bacterium, assembly GCA_964590435.1. Lineage (GTDB taxonomy): Bacteria > Planctomycetota > MHYJ01 > WSZJ01 > WSZJ01 > WSZJ01. Next base: position 114,055 of record CAZPWT010000015.1, on the reverse strand, counting down.
TCGCAAACCCCTTCTCCTCGAACAGCAGCGTCGCGTCCCACAGGATCGGCGCGCCGGCGGCGTCGAGGCGAAGGGCCGCGGCGTCGTCGATCGTGAGCCGGCCCCAGGGGGTGCCCCATCCGGCGCCGCCCGGCGTATCCTTCGTCGCCGACAGCTTCACCGCGTCGAACCACGCCAGGCTGGCCAGCCCTGCGATCACGCACGCGGCCCGCGCCTTGTCCGCCCCCGGCGGCGGAACCGCCACCACCGAGAGGCGCTTCCAGTCGAACGTCCCGTCCAGCAGGTCGGTCGTCGTCGCGCCGATCACGGCGTCGCCCCTGAGCCACTCGATCCGCAGCCCGGCGCGGCCGTCGAGGGCCTCGGCCCGGACCCAGCCTTCGAGCTTGAGGGGGGCGCCCTGGGAAGCGGGGACGGCGGGGGAGGAGGCGGCGAAGAGGGAGTGTTCGCGGGTATCGACGCCGCGGACGCGGAGGGAGGCGCCGCCGTCCTTGTGGTGGTCGCGGTCGGCGGCGACCTGGTAGTTGGCGTCGGCGGCGATGGACCAGCCTTCCTGGCCGCGTTCGAGGGAGCCGGCCTCGCCCAGGAGGTTGTCGGCGTCGGGTTTGACGGGGGGCGGGAGGTCGACGAGCTTGCGGATGAGGAGCGGGGCGACGATGGCGACGCCGCCGAGGACGATGAGGGCGGCGGCGACGGCGAGGAAGACGGGGCCGGGGCGGCGCGGCCTGGAGGCGGGCTTGGGGGCGGTGGCGGGGAAGCGCGGGGCGACGATGCGGAAGGTGACGGCGCCGGCGGTGAAGGAATCGCGGTCGCGGAAGACGCGGGTTTCGAACGGCTGGCCGTCCACTTTGGTGCCGTTGGTGGACTTGAGGTCGCGGACGCAGATGCCTTCCTCGGTCTCCGTGATTTCCGCGTGGCGGCTGGAGAGTTTTTCGTCCTCGAGGGGAATGTTGCACTCGCGGGCGCGGCCGATGACGACGGCGGTGGCGCCGAGGGGGTAGGTGGCGGAAGAGCCTCCGGGGACGAGGACCTCGACGAACGACGGCTCGGGGCGCGGGGGCGCGGCGGCCGGCTGCGGCACGGGCGGGGCCGCGGCGGGAGCGGAGACGTCGCGCGTCGTGTGGACGGACGGCACGGGCGGCTCCGGCGCGGGGGTCGTGATCGTGCCTTCCATGAACTGGAAGATCGCCGCGCCGATCATGAGCTTGTCCCCGGGCTTGAGGGCGCGCGGCTTCGCGAGGATCTCGCCGTTAAGCAGCGTCCCGTTGCGGCTTCCGAGGTCGGCGGCCATCCACGAGCCGTTCAGGAGCTCGATCTTGATGTGGTCGCGGCTGGCGCGGGCGTCCATCGTCGGGATGGTGTGCCGCGCGGCGCGGCCGACGGTGATCGGCACATCGCCCAGCGTGTACTCGCGCGTGACGCCGTTCTCGATGTGGACAATTTTGGCCATGAGGGAACGCCATGTTAGGGGCTGGGAGCGTGAATGAGAAGGGACGGCGAGACTGCGAGTTGCGGGTTTGGGAGTTCGGTTCGGAGTTCGGGGTTCCGGGTTCCGAGAGGTGGCGAGTTGTTGGTTGAGCGTTGTTGCGCGTTCGCGCCCCGTCCAGCAGGAGGCGCAACAACTCAAAACTGAACCCGCAACCGACAACCTCAAACCTCCCGGAACCCGGAACCCGGAACACCGAACCGAACTCCCAAACTAGCAACTTCCCTTCGAACCCCGCCGCCTCCCATCCGTTCATAACCCGCGCGTCCTTGACGCACCTCGCCCGACCGCTAGAATCCGTTTCCCTCGCAACAGGGGCCCACGAAAGGATCTTCCATGTCCATGCGCCTTCTCGTCTGTTCCACGTTCCTCGTCCTCTGCTCCCTGTCCGCCCGCGCCCAGTACGTCGACTCGGTCAGCCTGACGACCGGCAAGGCGATGGACGGAGAAGTGCAGAAGCTGACGAACAAGGAAATCAGCCTCGTCCTCCCCGGCACGAGCTCGGTCGTGACGGTCCAGCGCGAGCAGATCGTCGGGGACGTCAACTGGGACGAGAGTTCCATCCCGCCCGCGATGAACAACGGCCGCTCCCAGTTCGCTTCCGGCCAGTACGCCAACGCCGCCGCGAACTTCCTCAAGGCCTACCAGGCCGGCGGGACGCGCCTCGTCCTCAAGCAGGAGTGCGCGTTCAAGATGGCCGAGGCGTTCCGGATGAGCGGCAAGTTCACGGAGGCCGCCGACGCCTACCAGAAGCTGCTCAAGGACTTCCCCGACAGCTTCTACATCAAGGAAGCGTACACGGCGATCGTCGACTGCTTCATGTTCGGCGACACGCCCAACTACGCCGAGGCCCGCAAATACATCGGCGAGATTTCCGCCAAGGCCAAGGACCTCGGCCTGGCCGACGATTTCGTGGGCGAGCTCAAGCTCAAGGACGCCCGCATGTACGAGCGCCAGAACCAGCCGGCGCAGGCCCAGGGCGTCTACAACAGCCTCGTCAACAGCAAGACCCCGCGCATCCAGTGGGCCGCCTACGCCGGCCTCGGCGTCTGCCAGTTCGCCGCCAAGGAAGTCGACAAGGCCAAGGCCTCGTTCCAGAAGGTCATCGACAACGCCGATCGCACCCAGTCCTCCTCGCTCGGCCGCGCGTACAACGGCATGGGCGAGTGCATCCTCGCCGCCGGCGTCGACGCAGCGAGCGTCAAGGAAGCCCTTCTCTGCTTCCTCCGCACCGTCACCCTCTACCCGCCGGGCACCAACGAGCTCGTCGACGACCACGCCCGGGCGATGATGATGGGCGCCCGGTGCTTCCACACCCTGGAAGGGCTGGAGACGGTGCAGGAGCAGAAGGACAAGTACAACATGGAGTTCCAGAAGCTCGCCGCCAAGTTCAACGACACCTACGGGGGCGATTTCCCGAACTGGGTCAAGGCCGTCAAGGACCCCCTGACCAAGTAGTTCGCGCGCAACATGGCGGGGCGCTTCCCGAATTCACGGGAAGCGCCCCGTTTCATTTTTTGCAGAACTGCGCCGGGGTCGGGCAGAATGCCGGTCCGTCCGGCGCCGTGGCGGGGAGGCCGCGGCTCGATTCGAAACTCACTGCATTCCGGAGACTCTATGCTTCGCGTGATTGCCTTCTGCGCGCTGGCCGCGCTGGCGGCCCGAGCCGACGAGCTGGGCGACCTGGAGCGGCAGGCGAAGGACAAGGAGTATGGCGCGTACTGGGACCGCACGAAGTCGTTCGGCAAGCTCGCGAAGATCGGCTCCGTGAAGGCGGCGCAGGCGGTGCTGCCGAACTGCGGCGACGAGGAATCGGCGGTGCGCGAATTCGCGGGGCTCGCGGTCGCGGACTTCTCCGAAAAGGACGCCGTGGCGTGGCTCGCGGCGAATGCGCCGCTTCTCAGGACCCCCGACGGCCGCGCCACCGCGTACTGGGCGTTCGGCGTCTCGGGGAACGAGGCGTACGTCCCCGTGCTCGAAAAGGCCGCCGGCGGCGGCGACAAGGACCCTGCGGCGCGCGCCATGGCCGTCCGCGCCCTCGGCTGGTTCGGCGAGAAGGCGAAGGCGGAGGTGTTCCTCGCGGCGCTCAAGGACTCCGCGTGGCAGGTCAAGGAAGAAGCCGCGTTCGCCGTGCACGACCGCAAGGACGCCGGCGCGGCCGACGCCGTCGCCAAACTCCTCACCGATGCCGCCTGGCAGCCCCACGCCGCTTCCCTCTACGCCCTCGCCGTCACCGCACCGGACAAGTTCCGGGAAGCGCTTCCCAAGGCCCAGAAGGACAAGGCGTACCAGGTGCGGCTGGCGGCGTGCGAAGCGGCGTTCGAGGCGGGGCCGGGGGACGGGCTGGAGGCGGCGACGGCGGCGCTGAAGGACGAGGCGTGGCAAGTGCGCGCGGCGGCGGTGGGGGTGATGGAGCAGGTGTGGGAGGAGAAGTGCATCGAGCCGCTGATCGACGCACTGGTGAAGGAAAAGGGGCGGCTGCGGTACGACATCACGATGGCGTTGCGGCTGATGACGGGAAAAGAGATCGGCTTCAACGCGGCGGACTGGAAGCTCTGGTGGGAAGCGAACAAGGAGACGTTCAAGCTCGCGAAGAAGCCGAAGTCGCGCGGCGGGGTGGACGCGAAGTCGGCGGGGAGCGAGGCGGCGTTCTACGACGTGCCGATCCTGAGCGACCGGATCGGCTTCACGATCGACTTCAGCGGCTCGATGTTCGACGACAACCAGGACGGGGGCGGGTCGGGGGACCAGAAGGGGCGCAAGCAGATCGACATCGCTTTGGAGGAGTTCCAGAAGACGGTGCAGGCGCTGAAGCCGGAGGTGAAGCTGAACCTGATCGTGATGAGCACCGAGGCGATCGTGCAGAAGGTGCGGGCGTTCTCGAAGGCGCTCGTGCCGGTGTCGGCGGCGCGCCCGAAGATCCTGGCGTGGGCGTTCGACGCGAAGAAGAAGCTGGAGCCGATCAAGCGCGGCCGCGGGGACATGTGGGACGCGCTGATGGAGCTGATGGAGGACGAGGACGTGGACACGGTCTTCATCCTGAGCGACGGCGGGCCGAGCTACGGCGCGTGCGTGGACGAGAAGCATTTCCTGAAGGAACTGCACCGGGTGAACCGGTACCGGAAGGTGATGGTGCACACGGTGCTGACGGGGAAGGGCGCGAAGACGTTCATGAAGGATCTGGCGGAGGAGACGGGGGGGCAGGCGGTGGGGAAGTAGGACGGAAGCTGCGGAAGGCTGGCGAGGGCTGTCTGAAGGCTGGCGAAGGCTGGCTGTATCTGCTGACGTTTCTGCGAAATCAGCCTTTATCTGTGTACCAGCATTCAGATTGTCTTCTGCCGGTTAGGAATCGGAATCGGGGATCGACTTGTACGCAGATGAAATCAGATTTCGCAGAAACGTCGGCAGATACGGCCTCGTAACAACACTTACCTCCTGACAGGATCCTCCATGCCCTTCCGCCCCCTCCGCCTCATCCAGGCCGCATTCCTCGCCTCCGTCGCCCTCTCCGCCTGGACCGTCCTCGCGGACGACAGCGCTTCCCCCCGGTCCGTCCACCTCGTCATCCTGCACACCAACGACCTGCACGGCCGCGCCTATCCGCAGAAGGCGCTCTGGCTGGACAAGGTGAACCCGCCCGACGTCGGCGGGCTCGCGGCGCTTCTCGCCACCATCCGCCGGGAGCGTGCCAAGGCCTGGAACGACGGCGCCTTCGTGGTCCTCGCCGACGCCGGCGACTGGTTCCAGGGGACGCCGGAGGGCGACCTGCCGCGCGGGCGGCTCGTGGTCGAGTGGATGAACCTCGCCGGGTACGACTTCGCGACGATCGGCAACCACGAGTTCGACAAGGGGTACAAGACCGTCGCCGATCTCGCCGAAGTCGCGCACTACCCGTTCCTCGGCGCGAACATCCGCTGGCAGAGCGGCCGGCGGCCGGACTGGTGCCGCGGGTCGCGGACGTTCAACGTCTCCGGAAACCGCGTGACGTTCGTCGGGCTGCTGACCAGTGCGATGGACAAGCTCGTGATGCCCGAGGCGATCAAGGGGCTGAAGTTCGACGACGAGATCGCGACGCTGAAGAAGTACCTCAAGGACGACGGGCGCGTCGTCGTGCCCGTCACGCACTGCGGCGTGGACCGCGACCTCGAGATCGCCGCGGCGACGAAAGTCCCCGTGATCATCGGCGGGCATTCGCACACCGGTCTCGCCAACGGCAAGCTCGCCCCCGACGGCACCCTCGTCTGCCAGTGCTTCTCCGGCGGCACCGTCCTCGGCCGCACCGAACTCGTCCTCGAGGGCGGCAAGGTCGTCCAGAAGACCGCTTCCCATGTTCCCGTCCGCCCCGCCGACGGCGAAGACGCGGAGGCCAAGGCGCTGATCTCGCGCTACGCGAAAGAGATCGACGCGACGATGAACGTGCCGATCGGGGAAGCGCCCGAGGCCCTGACGCGGAGCGGGCAGGGATCCTCGGCGCTGGGGAACTGGGTGACGGACGTGATGCGCAAAAAGGCCGGGGCGCACGTCGCGCTGACGAACCGCACCGGCATCCGGGCCGATCTGCCGGCGGGGAAAGTGCGGATCCGCGAGATGTACGAGATCAGCCCGTTCTCCAACACCCTGGTGACGATGGACCTGACGGGAGCGGAACTCGACGCCGTCCTGGAGTTCTCCAGCGGCGACAACGCCACGTTCCTGGAGGCGTCGGGGCTGGAAGCGGTGGTGGACCGCAAGGCGCCCGAGGGAAGCCGGGTCACGATCTCGGCCGTCGCAGGGGAGCCCTGGGACGCCACGCGCACCTACAAGGTCGTCACCAACTCTTTCCTCGCCGCCGGCGGCGATGGCCACGGCACGTTCAAGGCCGGGAAGAACCGCGCGGAAACCGGAATCGACATGCTCGACGCCCAGATCGAGGCGTGCAAGGCGGGGAAGGTCGTCGCGCCGGCGGGGGAGAGGATCAGGATCAAGTGAGCTCGGCCCGCCTTCGCTCCGGCGCTTCGCGTCCGGAGCTTCGGCGGGTTAGCCGGGCCGGACTGCACTTGCGGCGAAAAACTGCTGTTTTGCGGCCCGGCTAAAACAGGAACGCCGCCACTCGCGCTGCCCACGCCGGCGCTGAAATGACCAGCCCCGCAATGATCCCCTGGATCGTCAGGCGCGCGGGCGTCGACTCGCTCTCCGCCGGCTCCCCCGCTTCCGGGATCTCGATGTCGAACAGACGGGAGAGAAGCCTCTTCATGCAGGGCCTATCGACCGGAATCGCAGCGCGGCTTGAGCGAATCCGAAGCGCTTTTTCTCCCGGCCCCGCGGGACGGGCGTTTCAATGGGGCCAACCGGAGAGGGAGACGACCATGAAGCGCGTGATCGGTCTGCTGGCGATGTGCGTGATCCTGGGCTCGTGTGGCGAGGCTTCCAAGCCCCCGAAGCAGGCGCCGATCGCGCTCGTGTTCGACGTCGGCGGGCGCGGCGACAAGTCGTTCAACGACGGCGCCTACCGGGGGCTGGAGCGGGCCAAGGCCGAACTGGGCGTGGAGATTGCCTACAAGGAGCCGACGAACGCGGACCGGGAAGCGGTGCTGCGGTCGATGGCGGAGGGTGGGTCGCCGGTAGTGTTCGGCGTCGGGCTCCTGTTCACGGACGCGATCGTGTCGCTCTCGAAGGACTTCCCGTCGCAGAAGTTCGCGTGCATCGACTACGACCTCGGCGGGAAGCCGAACGTCCCGGCGAACGTGAGCGCGATCCGTTTCCGCGAAGAAGAAGGAGCGTTCCTGGTCGGGGCGATCGCGGGGTTGACGACGAAGACGAACAAGGTCGGGTTCGTCGGCGGAATGAAGATCCCACTGATCGAGAAGTTCGAGGCCGGCTACGAGGCGGGGGTCAAGGCGGTGAACCCGGGGTGCGAGGTGATCGCGAACTTCGCGGGGCTGACGCCCGAGGCGTTCAAGGACCCGGTGAAAGGCAAGGAACTGGCCAAGGCGCAGTATGGCGCGGGCGCGGACATCATCTTCCACGCGAGCGGTTCGACGGGGAACGGCGTGTTCGAGGAAGCCAAGGAACGCAACAAGGCGGCGGGCAAGGTGACCTGCTTCGTCATCGGGGTGGACAGCGACCAGTGGGAAGAAGGCGGACACGTGCTGACGTCGATGATCAAGGACGTGGACGTCTCGGTGTTCGAGACGATCAAGGCGTGGAAGGAAGGGAAGTTTGCCGCGGGGGTGCACGAGTTCGGGCTGAAGGAGGGAGGGGTCGGGTACGTGAGGGATGCGAAGAACAAGGCGCTCATTCCGGACGAGGTGGAGGCCAAAGTGCAGGCGTTGAGGAAAGAGATCGTGGAGGGGAAGAGAGCGGTGCCGGTCAAGTGAGGGGCTGGTAGTTAGTGGTCGGTGGTTGGTGGCGGCCAAAGATTCAATATGAAATATGAAATACGAAATATGTAATGGCGGCCCCCGGCGGGAGGGTGGCTCGCCGGGTTGGCCCAGAGACAACCAGGGAGAAAGTCCCGCTTGAACCTTGCCGTCGAGATGATCGGCATTTCGAAGCGCTTCCCGCGCGTGGTGGCGAATTCGGCCGCCAATCTGACGGTCGCGGAGGGGGAAATCCACGCGCTGGTGGGGGAGAACGGGGCGGGGAAGTCCACGCTCATGAAGATCCTCTACGGAATGTATGCGCCGGACGCGGGGACGGTGAGGGTGTTCGGCAAGGAGATGAGGGACTTCTCGCCTGCGGCCTCGATCGCCGCCGGGATCGGGATGGTGCACCAGCACTTCATGCTCGTGCCGACGCTGACGGTTGCCGAGAACGTGCTGCTCGGGATGGAGCCGCGGCTGGGGCCGTGGTTCGACGTCGTGCAGGCGGAGCGCGAGGTCGCGGACCTGTCGTCGAGGTTCGGGCTGGCGGTCGATCCGCGCGCGAAGGTGGAGAGCCTTCCGGTCGGCGTGCAGCAGCGGGTGGAGATTCTCAAGGTGCTGGCGCGCGGGGCGCGGGTGCTGATTTTGGACGAGCCGACGGCGGTGCTGACGCCGGGGGAGATCGAGGAGCTGTACGCGACGCTGGCGAAGCTGAAGGCCGAAGGGCGGACGGTGGTGCTGATCACGCACAAGCTCAAGGAAGTCAAGGCGGCGTCGGACCGGCTGACGGTGCTGCGGCGCGGCGCGACGGCGGGGACCGCGGTGACGGCCGACGTGACCGAGGAGAAGATCGCGGAGATGATGGTCGGGCGCGCCGTCGTGATGAAAGTGGACAAGAAGGCCGCCCGGCCCGCCGACGTCGTGCTGTCGCTCAAGGGCCTCCAGGCCCCCGGCGTCGGCCCGGTCACGTTCGACGTCCGCGCGGGCGAAATCGTCGGCATCGCCGGCGTCGAGGGAAACGGCCAGTCCGAGCTCCTCGAGTGCCTCTCGGGCCTTCGCGCCGCCCGCGCCGGCACCGCTTCCCTGGGCGGCCTCGACCTTTCGCGCTCCGGGCCGTCGGCGTGGTTCAAGGCCGGGCTGGCGGTGATCCCGGAGGACCGGCAGAAGCGCGGGCTGGTGGGGGAGTTCACGGTGGCGGACAACCTGATTCTCGGGCGGCACCGCGACCCGAAGTTCGTGAAGCGGGGGTTCATGAAGGCCGCGGCGCGGGACGAGGAGGCGGCGGGGCTGGTGAAGCGGTTCGACGTGCGGCCGGCCGAGGTTGCGGTCGAGGCGCAGACGCTGTCGGGGGGGAACCAGCAGAAGGCGATCGTGGCGCGGGAGCTGTCGCGGCAGCCGCGGCTGCTGCTGGCGGCGCACCCGACGCGCGGCGTGGACATCGGGGCGATCGAGTTCATCCACAAGGCGATCGTTTCGGAGCGCGACCGCGGGGCGGCGGTGCTGCTGGTGAGTTCGGAGCTGTCGGAAGTGATGGCGCTGGCGGACCGCGTGCTGGTGATGTACGGCGGGCAGATCGCGGGCGAGCTGAAAGCCTCGGAGGCGACGGAGAAGAAGATCGGCGTGCTGATGGCGGGGGGGAAGGCATGAGCCGGAGAGGGGAGTTCGGAGATGGGAGACGGGAGTTCGGAGTGAACGGCGCCGCGCGCACGCGCTGCTCCGAACTCCCGTCTCCGAACTCCCGCCAGCGGGGCGCCCGCCGCGCATGAAACGCATGCTCCTCAAGGCGGCCTACCACTCGATCCCCCCGGCGCTGGCGCTCGCCGCCGCGGCGCTGCTCGGGCTCGGGATCGTCGCCGCGACCGGCCACAACCCGGCCACCGTGCTGCGCGACCTCGTCGCCGCGGCGCGGCAGGCGCACGGGCTGCGCGACGACCTGGCGTGCGTGCTGCTCTACGCGACGCCCTTCATTTTCACGGGGCTGTCGGTTGCCGTCGCCTTCCGCGCGGGGCTGTTCAACATCGGCGGGATGGGGCAGGTCCTCATCGGCTCGCTCCTCTGCGGCTACGTCGGCTGGAAGCTCGCGGCCCTTCCCGCCATCCTCGCCGTGCCGGTCTGCATCGCGGCGGCGGCGGCGGGCGGGGCGGCGTGGGGGGCGATCGCGGGGGCGCTGAAGGCTTGGCGCGGGTCGCACGAGGTGATCATCACGATCATGCTGAACTTCTGCGCGGTGGCGTTCGCGGATTCGATGGTGAACGGGCCGTGGAAAGCGCAGGAAGGCATGACGCCGCAGATGCCGGCGATCGGCGAGTCGGCGCGGCTGCCGCGGCTCGGCGCGCGGCCGGCCGACGCGCCGCCCCGCGAGCCGGGCGACCCGCGGACGCTCGGCATCCCGCTCTTCCCGGCCCACGTTCAGCTCAACCTGTCGTTCGTGATTGCGCTGCTCGCGGCGGCGGGGGTTTCCGTCTATCTGTTCCGCACCGTCCGCGGCTACGAGCTGCGCGCCGTCGGGCATAACCCCGAGGCGGCGCGGGCGGCGGGGATATCCGTGAAGCGCGTGACGGTTTCGGCGATGGCGCTGTCGGGGGCGCTCGCGGGGCTGGCGGCGACGGACCTCGTGATGGGGATGAAGTACAACTACCGGCAGGACGACGCGATGTCGTACGCGCGGGCGGCGTTCATCGGGATTGCGGTGAGCCTCATGGGGCAGAATCACCCGGCGGGGATCATCCTCGCGGCGCTGCTGTTCGGCGCGCTCGAGCGGATGGGGCTGCTGATCCAGGGAGTGCCGAAGGACATCATCCTGATCGTCCAGGCGGCCGTGATCCTGTTCGTGATCTGCGGCAACGAGTTGTTCAAGAGACTGCTCGCCCGGAAGGCGGTGGCCGCGTGAGCGCCCCGTTCGAAATGGCCGCCGGTACGCTGAACCTCGCCGCGCCCCTCATCCTCGCGGCGCTCGCGGGCGTCATCAGCGAACGCGCCGGGATCGTCAACATCGCGCTCGAAGGGATCATGCTCGTCGCCGCCTTCACCGCCACCGCCGTCACCTACGCCTGCGAACCCCTCGGCCCCGACGGCGTTCGCTCCGCCGCCGCCGCAGGCTTCTACGCCCCCTGGGTCGGCCTCGTCGCCGGCGTCGCCGCCGGCTCCCTCATGGCCCTTCTCCACGGCGTCGTCACCATCAAGGTCCGCGCCGACCAGATCATCTCCGGCGTCGCCCTCAACATCCTCGCCGTCGGCGTCACCCAGTTCGCCTGCACCCTCGTCTTCCAGTCCTCCTCCAACTCCGCCAGCGTCGCGCCGATGCCCAAGTGGGGGATCGGACCCTTCTCCTACACCCCCGTCGCCTGGCTCTCCTTCGCCCTCGTCCCCGCCGTCTGGTTCTTCCTCTACCGCACCGTCGCAGGCCTCCGCCTCCGCGCCGTCGGCGAACATCCCGCCGCCGCCGACTCCCTCGGCGTCCGCCCCAACCGCACCCGCTTCAAGGCCCTCGCCCTCTCCGGCGCCCTCGCCGGCCTCGGCGGCGCCGCCCTCTCCGCCGACGTCTCCCAGTTCGTCCAGAACATGACCGCCGGCCGCGGCTATATCGCCCTCGCCGCCATGATCTTCGGCAAGTGGAACCCCCTCGGCGCCGCCGCCGCCTGCCTCCTCTTCGCCGCCTCCGACCGCGCCCAGATCGCCCTTCAGGGAAAGTTGCCACCTCAACTCGCGCAAAGTCTGCCGTACCTGCTTACAATCCTCGTTCTCGCAGGATTCGTCGGGAAAGCTCGGGCACCGGGGGCGCTGGGGAAGCCTTATGAAGCATCTCGCTAGACTGAAGGGGCTGTTCGGCACGGCGCTGCTGCTGGCCTGCGCCGGCTGCATTTTCGGCGGGGAAGACCCCAACGTCGAAGCGCCGAAGCCGGAGAAGCCGGCGAAGAACGTCATCCTGCTGATCGGCGACGGGATGGGGCCGTCGCAGGTGACGCTCGGGCGGCTCGCGGGGCCCGGGGTACACGAAGGGCTCGCGCTGGAGAAGACGAGCTTCCTCGGGCTCGTGAAGACGTACCCCGCGAACGCGCTGGTGACCGACAGCGCCGCGGCGGCGACCGCCTACTCGACCGGACGCAAGACGACCAACGGCACTCTCGGGCAGACCCCCGACGGCACGGACCTTGAAGTCCTCGCCGACTGGTGCAAGGCGAAGGGGAAGGCGGTCGGCCTCGTCACGACCACCACCGTCACCCACGCCACCCCCGCCGCGTTCGCCGTCCACTGCAGCGAGCGCAAGCGCGAAAGCGAAATCGCCGAGCTCTTCCTCAATTCCAACGTCGACGTCCTCTTCGGCGGCGGCCTCGTCTTCTTCCCCGACGCGCTCCAGAAGCAGTTCCGCGACAAGGGCTGGACGTTCCTGCGCAACCGCGCCGACTTCCTCGACTGCCGCGACGGCCGCGTCATCGGCCTCTTCGCCGACCGCTTCATGGACTACGAGATCGACCGCGACGCCGCCGTCCAGCCCTCGCTCGAGGAAATGGCCCTCAAGGCGCTTCAGCTCCTCTCCGAGCACAGCGACGGCTTCTTCCTGGTGATCGAGGGCGGGCGCATCGACATGGCCTGCCACGGGCACGACGCGGGGACGATGGTGCGGGACCTGACGGCGTTCGACAAGGCGGTGGAGCGGATCCTGGCGTTCGCGGAACGGGACGGGAACACGCTGGTGCTGGTGACGGCGGACCACGCGACCGGCGGGCTGACGGTGACGGAGAAGGTGGCGATCGACCGCCTGCGGGCGCAGAAGATGAGCGCGGAGAAGATGGCGCGGGTGGCGGCGGACGGGAAGCGGCCGCTGGCGGAGGTGGTGAAGGAGAGCGCGGGGTACGAGGTGAGCGACGAGCTCCTGGCGCAGATCGAGGCGCTGAAGGCGGTGGGGGAGAAGGCGTCGTCGGACTTCGCGAAGTACGCGGCGCAGAACGCGGTCGGGCACGCGCTGTCGCAGGCGGCCGGGGTGCAGTTCATCCCGATCGAGGTGCAGGCGACGCACCTGGTGACGAAGGGGCACGACGGCTGCGACGTCTCAATTTACGCGTGGGGTCCGCACGCCGGCGATTTCACCGGCGTGATCGACAACACGGATGTGGGGGCGAGAATCCGCAGGGCGATGGAGGCCGGGAAATGACGGACACGAGGACGCCGTGCATGGTGCTGGGCGACAGGTTCGGCGCGCCGCCGGATTTCGGGATCGTGCTGGGAAGCGGCCTGGGGGCGCTGGCAGAGCAGGTGGAGGGGAAGCGGGTCGCGCCGTACACGGAGATCGCGGGATTCCCGATGAGCACCGTGGCGGGGCACGCGGGGCAACTGATCGTGGGGAAGCTCGCGGGACGGAGCGTGGCGCTTCTCCGCGGCCGCTGGCACCTGTACGAGGGGTACGACCCGACGCAGGTGACGATCGGCGTGCGGTCGCTCGCGCGGTGGGGCGTGAAGAACCTGATCGTGACGAACGCGGCGGGCGGGGTGGCCGCGCGTCTCGTGGCGGGCGACCTGATGTTGATCACGGACCAGATCAACCTGACCGGGCAGAGCCCGTTGGTCGGGATGCCGGCGTTCGTGGACATGACGGCGGCGTACGACCCGGCGTTCCGTGAAGCGGCGCTGGCGGCTTCGCGGGACTGCGGCGTGGAGCTCAAGCAGGGGGTGTATGCGGGGATGGCGGGGCCGCAGTACGAGACGCCCGCCGAGGTCCGCATGCTCGCGGCGGTCGGCGCGGACGCGGTCGGCATGAGCACGGTCCTCGAGACGATCGCGGCGCGTCAGGCCGGGATCCGCGTCCTGGGGCTTTCGTGCATCACCAACGCCGCCGCGGGCGGAGCGCACCTCGGCGTGACGGGCGTCGGCGTCGACCACAAGGAGGTCCTGAAGACCGGAGCCGCCGTGAGCGACCGGTTCGCCCGGCTCGTGAAAGCGCTGCTTCCGAAAATCCAGGCCTGACGGAAAAGCCACAGATAAGTTGCGAGTTGCGGGTTGCGAGTTGCGAGTTGCGAGTTGACCGGCCCGTCGTTGCTCACTCCTCAACACTCACCACTCACCACGGCCGTTGTCCCACGCCACGCGAATGAACTACACCAAACTCCCGAAACTCGACCTGCACTGCCACCTCGACGGCGCCGTCAGGCCCGCGACGCTCGTCGCCCTCGCGGCAGAGGCCGGGTTGAACTGGCCCCCCGATGCCGCTTCACGATGCCGCGTCACCCCGGCCTGCAACTCCCTCCCCGAGTTCCTCTCCACGTTCGATTTCTTCCTGCCGGCCCTCGGCTCGCGCAAGGCCCTTCGCCGCGCCGCGCTCGAGCTCTGCCGCGACATGAAGGCCGACGGCGTGATCTACTTCGAGACGCGCTTCTCGCCGACTCTCTGGCTGAAGGCCGGATTTCCGGGCGAGGAGGCGGTGGAGGGGGCGCTGGAAGGGCTTCGTGAAGGGGAGCGTGAGACGGGGGTGAAGAGCGGGCTGATCCTGTGCGGGATCCGGAATCACGGGCCGGAGACGACGATGGCGGCGGCGCGGTTGGCGCACCGCTACCGCGACCGCGGCGTGGTCGGGCTCGACATCGCCGGCGACGAGCGCTCGCCGCTCGCCGCGCACCGCGAGGGATTCGCGGAGGCCGCGCGGCTCGGCGTGCCGTTCACGATCCACGCCGGCGAGGCCGGCCCGGCGGCCAACGTGCGCGAAGCGATGGACATGGGCGCGACGCGCATCGGCCACGGGGTCCACGTCGTCGAGGACCCCGCGATCCTCGCGGCCGCAAAGAAGCGCGGCGCGGTCTTCGAGATGTGCCTGACCAGCAACGTCATGACCCACGCCGTGGACCGCATCGCCGACCATCCGTTTCCGCGGCTGCTCCGCGACGGCGTCAAGGTCACGCTCAACACCGACGACCCCGGGGTCCAGGGGAGCACGCTGTCGCAGGATTTCGAGCGAGCCGACAGGGAGCTGGGCGTGCGCAAAGAAGAGCTGAAGCGGGCGGTGCTGAATTCCGTCGACGCCGCGTTTGCGGCCGACAGCGCCAAGGCCGATCTCCGCAAGCGCGTCGAGGAGGGGTGGCAATGAAGCGCCTGCCGTCCGACCGCATGCTGCTTGCCGCCGCCCGGAAGGCTGCGAAGAACGCTTACGCGCCGTACTCGAAGTTCAAGGTCGGCGCCGCGCTTCTCTGCGCCGACGGCTCCATCATCACCGGCTGCAACGTCGAGAACGCTTCGTACGGCCTCACCATCTGCGCCGAGCGGGTGGCGATCGGGCGGGCCGTCGCCGAAGGGAAGTGCGGCTTTGTGGCGATCTCGGTGGTCGCCCTGGGGAAGAAGGGGAAGAACGTCCGGCCGTGCGGGGCGTGCCGGCAGGTGATGGCCGAATTCCGTCCGGACATGAGGGTCATTCTCGAGGCGAGGACGTTCAGTCTGGGAGAACTGCTTCCGAACGCCTTCGAGTTCCGAAGCCCGGGGTCCTCCAAGCCTCCCCGTCGGCCGCGCTCGCAGCGATCACTCTGACGGGGATCCGCGCCCCTTTCATTCAGGGTTGGCCTTCATGGACTCCAGCGGCGGCGAAGGACGTCGGGACGATCGGGACGCTACCGCTCCTCGAGGGCCGTGATGCGCTGCTCGTGAACAACCAGCTTGGCCCAGCACTGCTTGTTGTGCGTGGCCATGCCGTCGAGCACCTTCATGATCCGGTTGATGTCGTCCTTGGTCGCCATTCGATCTTCGAGGGACGACACACGCGTGTTGAGATCCCCGACGGCTCGCGCGAGACGATTCACGCTCTCTTGGGTGCGTTCGAGACCCGCCTGCGTCGCATACTTCTTGAGGACCCTGCCCAGTTCCTTGCGCAGTTCTTTGCGCAGTTCCTGGCGCACTTCCTCGCGCGTGACCGGATGTCCATTTGTCTGTGACATGCGCGCACCTTACTGAGAAGCCACGAGCAAGTCAAACTTGCGAACGGGATGGGGAGGTGGGCGCGAGAGCTACGACGAACTGCGGATCGTGCCGGCGGAAGGGCTTCACTAGCGAGGCAAGATAGCGGAGCCAGAAGGTTTCTTTGAGTAGGCGAAGTGCTTCGTCGAGGACGTGTGGCGCCGCCTTGCGACGCAGGACACTACTTCACCGCTGCGCGCGTGCTCTTTTCCCTTATCGTATTCCTCATGTCCAGGTCCACGGAGATCGACTTGTCGTTCGAGCGGTCCACCCCGTGGCCCTTCGCGACGATCTCGATGATGAAGGTCTTTTCGACATTCGGCAGCGCGCCGTCGGCGCAGAACTTGACGTCACCCTTGAATAGGGTCGGAAATGCCTCGTCGAGTTTGACCGGTGGAACGAACCGGGAGACGAGTGAAATCTCGTAGGAAATGAGCGCATAACTCGCGCCTCCCTGGTCTTCTACGCTTACGAGCTTGCAGGCACCTTTCGACGTTTTGAGGTCGAAATAGTCCTCGGGAAATCCCAGTTGTTTAAGCACGGCGCGCGGTTCCAGAGTCCAGGAGTCGCCGACGCGGACGGAAGAGTTCGGAAACAGCACTTCCGCGAAGTTGTCCCAGGAGTTGGGAACAAATTGCGACAGGTCCGCCTCGGCCTCGCCCAGCCCGGAGCCGTCTTCGTAAACGAAAGCCCACTTCTTGTCTTCGCCGCGCTTGCCGATCACCGTCTTCCCTTCGAACGCGAACGTTGTCTCGCGGCCTGCCTTGGACCCGCGGGCTTTCTTGAAGGTCCATTTCAGCGAAGTGGGCCCGTCCCCGTCGACGGCGGTGATTTCCGTCGTGTAATCATACGAAGAGTTGAAAGCAATAGGGCCTTCCCTGGCCGCCTTTCCCTCTTCGGTTATCTTGGAGTATCCGTCGCTCGTAATCTCGCGAGTTTCCTGAAATTTCACACCCGGAGCCGGCTTCCCAGGGAGCTTCAATTTCCACGTTTTGCCAGATTCCTCAGCCGTTGTGGAACCAAGGACCAGGAGCGAGAGGGCAATGGCGACGGACGTGCGCATCGGCGACTTCCTCAAAGAAGTTCTTGGGCGGCTACCGAGGATCACAGCCCCGCTTGGAACCCAATTTTCGATACCGCCCCTGTCGCCGCCGCCCGGCCGGTTTTCGCCCTGCGCCTGCCCGATCTGCTCCCTGGCGGCGCACCGGGTAAGTCGGTGGGGCTTTCGGGCCAAGAGCGCGTCACGAACGGCCACTCTACAGCCCCGGACCGACGCAAAACCAGCGCGAACCAGCGCGTGAGCGAGGAGATTCCGCCGCGACGATGCGCGCCTACTTCGTCGTGCGCTCCGTGTCCCGGAACAGCCCTTCCACCCGCCGGAACTTCCCCTTCGTCGCCGGCAGCTCCCCGACCGCGAGGTACAGCTCCTTCTCTTTCGGCAGGAACAGCATCGACTGGAGGGTCAGCTCGCCCTGCGGGACCGCCTGCAGCAGCTTCTTCGCCTCCGCCATCCCGATCTTTCCCTTCCACGCCTTCTCGAGCTGGTTCAGGCGGAACCAGCGGGGGCAGACCTGGGATTCGTTGGGCGGGTCGAGGCGCCAGTGGTTGGTGGCGATGATGGCGCCTTCCTCGGGCTCGCGGACCTTGCACTGCTCGTGGTCGAGCTCGAAGACGCCGCACTTGCCGGAGGCGTCGACGACCATGAGGTTGTTGCCGCAGGTGCGGTCGGCCTTCTCGAGGAAGGCCTTGGCTTCGTCGAAGGTCTTGCAGGTCTCGAGGACGCGGCGGAAGAGGAGCACGTAGGGGACGCCCTGGACGGTGTCCTTCTTGTGGTAGACGTTCATGACGGCGAGGCTGAGGCCGTGCTCGTTCATGCCGGAGAGGACGCCGGCGAGCCCCGGCCAGGTGACCGAAGCGAACGAGTATTTCCCCTTGGGGCTGTAGACCATCACCATCGAGTGCTTGTGCGCGACGCCGCGGCCGGGGAAATCGAGGTTGCGCCCAAAGATCACCGTGTCGTTCTTCGTCGCCGGCGGCTCGAGCACGAACGTCGAGCAATTCACGATGCGGATCGCGTCGAGGAACGTGTGCACGATCAGCACGTGCTCCCAGTCCAGTTCCGCCCCCTCCGCCAGCCCCTTCAGCTCCGCCCGCTCGTCGTCGGACAGGTACTTCTCGAGGTTTTTCGCGTTCTCCACGAACTTGTCGCGCAGCTCCGGGTCCTCGGTGTAGGTCTCGAAGTACTCCTTGAACAGGAAGCGGATTTCGTCGCGGAAGTTGCGGCCGACGCGCCGGCCGATTTCGGCGGGGGTCCCCTCGACGCGGAAGACGCGGACGCCGTTGATGTCGTCGGCGGTGCCGAACGGCTGGGGCTTCTCCTGCGCGAAGACGGGCAGGACGAGGGCGAGCAGCGGCAGGATGCGGGTCAGTCGGATCAAGGCGGCCTCCGGGGCGGGTGCAGGGGAGGATTCTATCCCGGAAGCGGCTCCGTGCAGGGTCGTTGTTTTCCGTGCCCTGTTCAGTTGCCCCCAGCCGGTGGAGAATGCACCGCCTGACAACCCTTCAGGAAGCCTCCATGAACCGCAACTTCGCCGCCGTGCTCGTCCTTCTCGCGCTCGCCGGCTGCCGCAAGCCCGCCGCACCCGCCCCTACTCCGGCAAGCCCGTCCTCCTCGGCACAGGCGCCCACGAACGGCGCCGGCTGGCGCGCTTCCCTCGAGGGCGCCACGATCCCCGACCAGCCCGTTTCGGGGCAGGTCCGCGGCGAACCCTTCACGCTCGACAGCGCCGTGCTTGAGAACGGGATCCTGCACCTGAAGCAGGGAAAGGAGTTCTTCGCGGACAAGGAGTTCGTCGTGTTCCTGTTCACGAAGGAAAGGGGCTCGATCCCGGAGAACCGGAAGTGGGAGTTCAAGGCGGAGAAAGCGTACGACCGGCCGCACATCCACGTCGGGTACAAGAAGCCCGGCGAGAGCATGCCGGAGCACGACATGTTCATGAGCGGGTACTCGATGAAGCTGGAGCTGGGGAAGGAATCGGGGAAACGAATCCCGGGAAAGATCTGGGTGTGCGTCGAGACGGAGGAGAAGAAGGGCGAGGCGGGCGGGGGCGACCGGAAAAGCTGGGTCGCGGGGACGTTCACGGCGACGGTGAAGGGGTTCATCCTGCGCAACGGGCAGGCGGACCGGACGGAGGATGCGCTCGAGTTGCTGCCGTGGCTGGCGGAGGAGCGGCTCCAGAAAGAGAACGCGGGGAAGAAGGTGAAGGTCACGAACTCCTCAGGCGGAATGATGATGACGGGCGCGGCGACGGGCAGTGGCGCCACGGACGTGGAGTGGACGCTCGACGGGGCGAAGAAGGGGTGGCTGAAGGGGCGCTTCGAGAAGAAGAACAACGAGTGGGCCGTGGTGAAGCTCTGGCCGGGGGACCAGATCCCGGAGGCACATCCGGACAAGCTGCCGGACCTGAAGACGGGCGGGAGGGCGGCGTTGAAGTACCTTGCGGCGGTGGAGATCGAGAAGCTGACGGCCGGGAAAGTGATTCACATGCAGGGCGAGCCGTCACCGCAGATGAAGGAAGGAGTGGCGGCGGCGTGCCAGGCGAGCTGGCAGGTGGAGGGAGAGGACGGCTGGGTCCAGAAGACGCTCTTGTTCAAGTGGACCGATGCCGGATTTACGTTCGTACGGGTGCTGGAGGAGGGCGAGAGGTTTGACCCTGCTACCGGGGCGGTCGACAAAAAATAGCTTACGACAGTTGCGAGTTGCGAGGAAAGGCGGGGCGATCATCGGCAGCCGGTGAATGCGTCGCCGTTCCTCGCAACTCGCAACCCGCATCTCGCAACTCGCCGTCAGATTTTTGAAGACAGGCGTACGACCGCGCTCAGGCGGAAGCCTTGCCCGGGCTCGAGGTAGGTCGCGACCCAGCCGAATCGTCGCAGCAAGGAGACGTTTCCGCCGGCCGCATTCCACGTTCCGCCGCGCGCGATCCGCCAGTCGCGATAGCGCCTCCCGCCGGGATCGTTCAGGCACCACTCGCGCCCGTTCCCGGCCATCCCGCGGATCCCGTACGGCGAATCGTCCGTCGAGAATTCCTCGACCGCCGTCGGCGTCATCCCGTCCGCGAACGTCTCTCCGCAGTTGCACCGCACCGCGTCGAAATTCGCCCCCCACGGATAGGGCCGCCCGTCCGGCCCGCGTCCCGCCTTCTCCCACTGCTCTTCGTGCGGCAGGCAAAGCAGCCGCCCCGTCTTCTGCGACTTCCAGGACGCGTACGCCATCGCGTCGTTCCACGTCACCGACAGCACCGGCCAGTCCTCCGCCCAGTCCGCCTGCGCATGCCTCAGCCGGCAGTCGTCCACCATCACCCCCGGACGCGGCTTCGACAGCCACTCCGACGTCGGCACCACCCACAGCCCGTTCACCCGCGGCCAGTACGGCGCCGCCCCGTCCGCCGGCCGCGGGGCGCGCTTCGCAGCCTCCTCGGGATGAAGCGCGTTCAGGAATTCCGCGTATTCGCGGCAGGTGACCTGGAGGCGGGAGAGGAAGAAGTCCTCGAGCGTCCGGACACCGGCCCGCACGCCGGCCGAGGGGCTCGCGGTCTTGCCGAGCTGGAACGGGAACGGCCCGGCGGGAATCGGGAGGTATCCGTCGACCCTTTCCGCCTCCTCGAACAGCGTCGCGTCGACCTCGAGGTCCTGCTGGCGCCCGACGCTCACCGGAAGCGCCAGCGGCGCGCGCCCGTCCGCCACGATCACCAGCAGCCACGACCCCATCGGCCACGAGCGCTTCTCGATCGGCGTCGTGCCGAGGTACTGGCCGCTGCCGCGCGGGCGGCCCGGGGAGTTGCCGAAGAGTTCATTGAGGACGGCGTCGGGGACCTTGGGCTTTCCGGCGCCGACCGTGACGGGGACGAGCGCGCGGTCCATCTCCACATGCCTGAAGGCCCAGACTTTCGCGCCGACGACCGGCTCGGGGCGGCACGCGGCTGCATGCACGCGAAGGGTGAGCGGCGACTCAGGCTCCAGGTCGCGCATCCCCTCCGTGCCCTTCACCGCCGGCATCCGTCCGCTCCAGGGGTGATAGCCCATCACCAGCAGCTCCTCCGGCTTCACCCGCCGCCCCGCCTCGAGGCAGCGGCACGCATACGCCCTCGTCCGCACCGCCAGCGTCCCGTCGCCGCGCAGCCGCGCTGCAAACGGCCCGTCGTCGTGCCGCTCCACCACCTGCCGGTGCAGGATCGCCGCGCGCTCGTCGCCGTTGGCCTCCTCCTCGAGGAAGCGCTGCCAGTACATCTGCGCCTTGAGCGCGCGGGCCTCCTTCATGAGCGGCACGTTGGAGAGCGCCGACGTGAGCGCGGCGTCGGCCTCGGCGAACGCGCGGAGCCCCTGCCGCTCGAGGGCGAGCGCGCGGTCCTGCAGTTCCCACAGCTCCTTTTTCTTCGCCAGCGGCGCGTGCGCCTTCACTTCCTCGGAGAGATTGTGCGCCTGTTCCTGGACCTTGCCCGCCTCCGCATCGCACTTCTGCCACTTTTCCAGCTCGAGCTTCGCCTTCTCAACCTGCTCGTTCGCGAGCTTCTCCCGCCGCTCCCGCTCCTTCGTCCCCTCGAGGTACGCGTCCACCTCCGCCGCCAGCTCCGCCGCGCTCGGGTAACGGTCCGCTTTCGCCTTCGACAGCGCCTTGAGGCAGATCGCCTCCAACTCCGGCGGGCAGTCCATGTACAGCGACGGCGGCTTCACGTCCTTCGTCGTCACCATCCGGATGACTTCCCAGGGGTTCTCGTCCTCGAACGGCGGCGTCAGCGCCAGGATCTCGTAGAGGATCGCCCCCAGCGCGTACACGTCGCTCCGCGAGTCCACCTCGTCCAGCTTCCCCAGCGCCTGCTCTGGCGGCATGTACGACGGCGTCCCCAGCACCTGCCCTTCCATCGTCAGCTTGCTCGACCGCGCCTCGCCCGCCTGCCCCAGCTTCCTCAGCTTGCGCGTCGTCTGCCGCGGCCGCACCGGCCCGCGGTTCTCCTTCTCGCCCACGATCCGCGCCAGCCCCCAGTCCACGATCAGCACTTCGCCGAATTCTCCCAGCATCACGTTCGCCGGCTTCAGGTCCCGGTGCACCACGCCCTTGGAATGCGCATACGCCATCCCGCGGCACACGTCCCGGAACGCCTCCACCAGCTTCCGCGTCTTCCAGTTCCCGTCGCGGATCACCTGCAGCATGTCCCGCCCGTGAATCCGCTTCATCGCCACGAACACTTCCTTCGTCGTCGGCAAAACCCCCACCTCGTGCACCGGCACGATGTTCGGGTGCTCGAGGCGGCCCGTGATGCGGCCTTCCCACTTGAAGCGTTCCAGCGCCTCGGCGGGCGCGTCGTCGAGCACGAGTTTGAGCGCGACCTTGCGCTCGATGTCCGTGTCCAGCGCCTCGACGACGCGGCCGATGCCCCCGCGGCCCAGCTCCTCGCCCAGGACGTACTTCTTGTCCGACGGCTGCGTCATCAGGATCGAGCGGTCGCCGACGGGGGCGTCGATGGAGCCACGAAGGGGCTGCCCGGTGGCGGGGCCGGAGTGGCCGCGCGACGCGGGCATCATGAGCGTTTCGGCGGAGGAAGGGTTGGCGAGGAATCCGCGCCAGGCCTCGACGACGCGCCGCGGCGGGTCGAGCTTCTTCACGACGGCAGCGGGCTCGCCTTCCTTGAGGTGGGCGGCGACCGCGGCGTGGACGGCCTGCAGCCGGGGGTCGTCGAGCTGGGCGCGTTCGGTGAGGAGGGACGCGAGGTCGCGGGCGGGGTGCTTGACGAGGTCGCCGATGCCGAGGAGCAACTGGTCCTCGCTGACGAATTGGAGGCGCAGGGCGAGGAGGCCGAAGAGGAGGTCGGCGTCGCGGCCGGCGAGTGGCGGCATAGTGCGCGGATGGTAGCGGAGACTGGCGCGAGCGGGTAGCGGAGGTTCGGGGTTGGGGGTTCCGGAAGTTGAGTTCCGGGTTCGTGGTTCCGACTTCCGGGTTCGGTTGTGGGTTTGGGGTTACGGGCCGCTCGATATTCGAACTTACTTCTTCAGGGCGGCCAGGGCCCGTTTCGCCGCGCGCTCGGTGGCGGCGTAGTCGCAGTGGAGAGCTTTCTCGAGGACCAGGATCGCTTCGTCGTCGCCCTCGCCGACACGGGCCAGCGCGGCGGCTGCAAAAGCGCCTTCGCGGGTTCCGGCGCGGGTCTTCATGACTTCCACCACGGTGCCTTCCATGGACTTCAGCCCCAGCGCGCCGATGTAGCGCACGATCCGTTCCGTGAGCTGCGCCGATCCTCCTTCCTCGATGCTCCGCAGCACTTTCTCCAGCCCCTTCGCGTCCTTTTCCGCCAGGCGCGCCGCGGCGACTAGCAGCCGCACCGTCACTTGCTGATGCTTGTAGTCGAGGTTCAACTGCTCCTTGAGCTGGTCCGTCGTCAGGTCGTGGAACCGGAACAGGTCCTTCCCGCCCGCGGGCTGCAGGTCCTCCTCCTTCACCGATTTCACGAGCTGCGCCGCCAGCGGCGCGCCGTCGATCCGGAGCTCCGCAGCGAACCCGCGCTCTCCGCCCGTGTCCGTCAGCTTCACCGCGATCACGTTCTTCCCGTCCTTCACCCATGGCATCACGTCCACGATCACCGCGCACCCGCGATATCCCCACCACCCGACCTTCGTGTCGTAGAAGTCCACCGGGTCGTCGTTGATCCACACCTCCGCGACGTCGTCCGCGACGAAGATCATCTCCGCGGTCTTGAAGCCCGCGGGGACTTCGAAGTGCTTCCGCAAGTAGCCGCCCTTGTTGGCCTGCGTCCAGATCCAGTTGGCCTCGGAGGCGAACCCGAAGGTGTTGTCGACGGTGAAGTGTTTCCACTTCTCCTCGTTCATTCCGTAGTCCTTCGCCTTCCCCCAGGTGGAGTCGTCGTATTTCGGCTGGATCCAGCGGTCCTTGTCCGCGACGTCGTCGGAGGCGAGCCAGGTGGTGTCGGTGACGACGAACGTGGGGTCGGCGGAGCAGAGGGTGGGGAAGAGCAGGAGGAGGAGGCAGAGGCTCGTCTTGAGCACGCCGTTATCCGCGGCCGTTTCCGCGTCATCCGCTTTCATCCGCGTAGGCCTTTCCTGAAACCTCGCGACCCTTGTTCGGGAACAAACCGAAAGGAATTCGCGGATAACGGCGGATGGCGCGGAAACGGCCGCGGATAAGGACCTGCGGAAAACACCGGGCATGCAACGCCTCCTGTCGACTTACAACCTGTTCGAGAGCTGGAGGATGTTCCCCTCGGGGTCCTTCCCGTCGCAGAGGTGCAACGCGCCGAACTTCCGGACCTTCCCGAACTTCGCGCCGCGCCGGACGACCGTGCTGCGCGCCTTGCCGACGTCCTTCACGCCGAACACGAATTTGTGCCCGCAATCCTCCGTCCTCTTGCACCCGCCTCCGTGCAGCCCGAGCCGGCAACCGCCTCCATCGAGATCCGCCCATCCTCCTCCCGGGTCCATCTCCAGCACCTTCATGCCGAACACGGCCGAGTACCAGCGCGCCAGCTTCGGCACGTCCTTCGAGAACACGATCACTCTCTTCAGCCCGAACTTCATATCTCTGCTTCCCTCATCACTCACTACTCAACACTCAAGCCTTCCCGCCGCGCACTTCAATCACCGCCCAGCAGATCCCGTCGAGGTCCGTGAACTCCACGACCTTCCCGCCCGGCCAATCCCGCACATCCCCCACGCGCCCGCCCGCCGCTTTCAGCTTCATCACCGCGGCCGCAAGGTCGTCCACGATGATGTCCGCCGTCATGCCGCTTCTCGACGCAGGAGCCGGCGCCTGCTCCGGCGTCTGCGCCTTGAAGATCGTGATCACCAGGTCGCCGGCCTGCAGCTTCTCCCACGAGCCGTCCGATTCGCCGAAATGCGGATCCGGGATTCGCTTGAAGCCCAGCGTCGCCATGTAGAAGCCCGTCGCGCGCGCGACGTCCGACACGAACAGCCCGATCTCACCGCGCCGAACTTTCATGTGGGGGGTCTCCGTTGGAACTGCCCCTCAGGATACGGGAGAGGGCGCTTCCCGGACTACTGGTTCGGCACGCTTGTTTTCCAGGGTTGCTCCCTTCGGTCGCAACCCTGGAAAACAAGACTGTCTCACCACTACAGGGAGAAGCGCCGGATTTCTGGTCCGGAGAACTACGCGGTTCCCCGCGGGACCGCCTGCCCGGCGGGGCCGCCGAAGACGAGGTCCGTGAAGGCCCTTGAGGGGAGCGGGCGGCCGAGGAGGAATCCCTGGCCGAGGTCGCAGCCGGATTCGCCGACGGACGCGAGCTGTTCCTCCGTCTCGATCCCCTCGGCGAGGACTTGGAGCCCGAGGCTGTGCCCGAGGCCGACCATGGTCTGCACCAGCGTGCCGGAGCCGAGTTGCCGCCACGGCCTCCGCACGAACTGCTGGTCCACTTTCAGCATGTCGACCGGGAGGTTCTCGAGGTACGCGAACGACGCGTGCCCGGCGCCGAAGTCGTCGATCGCGAGGCGCACGCCGGATTCCCGGAGCCCCTGGAACACCGGGAGCACCTTGCACGGCTCGGCGAGCGCGTGCTCTGTCATCTCGATCACCACTGCGGCCGGGTCGACTGCCGACTCCTCGATCGCCGCCGCAACTTCCCGCAACAGCGTGGGCGACACCAGCGTCCGGGGAACCAGGTTCACCGAAATCCACCCTTTCCAGCCCGCCCGCCTCCAGGCGCCGGCCTGGCGCAGCGCCCGCCGGAGCACCCAGAAGTCAAGGACCTCCGCGAGGTTCGTCCCCTCGATCGCCGGCAGGAAGGTCGATGGCGGCACCGCCCCCCGCACCAGGTGGTCCCACCGGCACAGCGCCTCCGCCCCCACGATCGCCCCCGTCCCCACCCGGCGCACGGGCTGGAAATGGATGTCGAGCTGCCCGGCCTCCAGCGCTTCACGCAGGTCCGATTCCAGCCCCAGCCGCTCCTGGGCCGGGCCGTCGATCGTTTCGTCGAAGAACCGGACGCCGCCGCCCTCGGACTTGGCGCGGTACATCGCGGTGTCGGCATGGCGGAGCAGGTCCTCGAGGGTCCGCCCGGCCCGGGGAAAGAGGGCGACGCCGATGCTGGCCGAGAGGCGGACGGGGTGGCCCTGCACCACCAGCGACTGGCCGATCGAGGCCGCAAGCCGGTGGCCCAGCGCCGCCGCTTCCGCTTCGTCCGCCCCCGCCAGCAGGATCGCGTACTCATCGCCCCCCATCCGCGCCAGCGTGTCCACCGACCGGACCTCCCGCTCCAGCCGCCGCGCGATCTCGACCAGCGCTTCGTCGCCCGCCGCGTGGCCGAGGCTGTCGTTGAGGTGCTTGAAGCGGTCGAGGTCGATGAGGAGGAGGGCGGCGCTCCGGGGGCGGGCGCGGGCCGCGGCGATGGCGCGGCGGCCGCGGTCCTCGAACAGGCGGCGGTTGGCGATCCCGGTGAGCTCGTCGAAGAACGCCTCGTGCTCGAGCTGGACCATGAGCCGCTGCCGCTCCGTGACGTCCGCGCCGACGGCCTGGTACTCGAGCAGCCCGCCCGTCGGCCGCGGGATCGCGACCAGTTCCCACTGCACCCACATGTCCGAGCCGTCGTGAAGCACGATGCGGTGGAGCACCGTCGCCGGAAGCCCCCCGGGAACGAGCCCCGCGATGGCCTTCTGGATCATCCGGACGGCGTCGGGCGGAAGCGCATTCCAGAGGGAGACCTCCAGGGCGCGGACCGGGGAAAGTCCCAGGCGGCGGCCGTAGGCTTCGTTGGCGAACGTGACGCGGCCGTCGGGCTGGAAGCGGCAGATCAGCTCGGTCTGGGCCTCGACGATGGCGCGGTAGCGGGCCTCCGCGTTGAGGAGGTCATGGCGGGCGCGTTCCTGGATGAAGGCGGCGCCGAGGGCGTGGGCGATCGCCATCGCGAACTGGAGTTCGGGCTGCGCCCATTCGCGGTCGGTCCCCGCATTCTCGAAGACCAGCGCGCCGCGATGGCCGGAGGTCAGCGCAGGGACGGAAACCGCGAGAATCGCGCCGATCCCCTCCAACGTGAGCGCGTCCCTTTCGCCGACCGGCAGGGAAGTGACCGGGCCGAAAATGGCGCCGCCCTGGGAGAGCGCCAGCAGCCAGCGGGGGAAGGCGCGCGTGCCCGCGTCCGGCGCGGCAGGATCGATCCGCCACTCGGCCTCGAGCGAGAGGCGCGCGCCGCCCGGATCTCCGGGGTGAATTTCGTAGAGGGCGGCCCTCGTCGCCCCGACGGCGCTTCCGACCTCCCGCAGGACTTCCCCGAGGCGCTGCTCGCAGTCCGTGTCGGAGAGAAGGCACTCCGCAGCGTAGGCCAGGGCGCGGACAAGATCCGCGCGTTCGCCTTTCTGGCCGTCATTTTCTCGAACCACGGGTGGCCTCCCGCTGCACCGATCCAGATCCCTCCGCCCGGATCGGGTACGCAAATGGGCCCCTTCGGGCCGTGGGGCAACAAGTCGCAAATCGTGAGCCGCGGCAGGAAAGTCAGCCCCGGCGGCGGAAATCTTCCCTGCAGTGGGGGGAGGCTCCCTGGAGGCCCTTGGGAGGTCCTTTCGGCGGGACCAGGGGTGTCCCCCGGGCGGCTTCTCCGCCCTTGCGGTCGGCGCGAAGAGGTGCTTTCGCGCGGGACGGTGCGTGCATTTCCCGACTGAACCTACCCCGGCTCGCCGCGTCCCCGGCGACGGATCGCCGTCACCTCGGTCCGGTTGGCCGCCCGCACGCCCAGATCCTTGAGCAGCCCGTCCTCGACGCCGTAGATCAGCCCGTGGATCGTCAGCTCCTGCCCGACGCGCCACGCATGCTGCACCGGCGTCGTGTGGGCGGTGTTCTGCACCTGCTCCACCACGTTGATTTCGCACAGGCGGCGGAAGCGCTGCTCGTCGGTCTCGAGCGTTTCCAGCTCGCTTTCGTGCCGGTCGCGCGTGTGCCGGACGTGCATCAGCCAGTTGTCCGCCACGCCGATCTCGTCCTCGCGGATCGCGGCCTGCACGCCGGAACAGCCGTAGTGGCCGCAGACGATGATGTGCTTGATCCGCAGCACGTCGACCGCGAACTGGATCACGCTCACGCAGTTCAGGTCGCTCGTGATCACGAGGTTCGCGACGTTCCGGTGCACGAAGAGCTCGCCGGGAAGCAGCCCGACGATCTCGTTCGCCGGCACCCGGCTGTCCGCGCAGCCGATCCAGAGGAACTCGGGTTTCTGCTGGTCCTTCAGCGTTTCGAAGAACCCGGGGCGCTCTTTCTTCATCCGCGCCGACCAGGCTCGGTTGTTGGTCATCAGGCGGTCGAGGGGGTCCACGAGGCTCAGGCTCCTGATTGTGTCGTGAGTTTCTGACCCGCGAGCGATTTCAATTGGCGGATTGCGTCTTCGCGGGAGGAGGCAAATCGATAAACCTCGATCCCGAGCAGTCTCAGGATCACTGCGAGCTTCTCGTGCGGCCGGACCAGGACGAGTATCCCCTCACCGCCATTGAGCCGTTCGGCCTGCTTGGTGACAAGCCCCTCAAAGGTGTCGTTGAAGTACTTCACCTTCTCCAGGTCGAACGCCAGGCGATTGACACCTTCGCGGAATAGAGGATCCAGCGCGTCCGAGAGTTCCATGACATTTGTCGCATCGCCGGATCCTTCGAGCGTCAGGTAGGCTCCAAACGGCACGTCTTCCAGCCGCTCTACCTTGATCGAGATCTTCGATTTCGGCGGGTGCCACATGACTAGAAGAGCTCGCTCGCCTTCTTGATCTTCACGCCGACATGCTTCAATCCCTCTTCCGCCGCCACACGCCCGCGCGGCGTGCGCTTGAGGAACCCGAGCCGGATCAGGTACGGCTCGTGGACGTCCTCGATCGTCGCTTCTTCTTCGCCGACATACGCGCCGATGGTCTTGAGGCCGAGCGGGCCGCCGCCGTGCTTGGAGAGGACCTCGAGGATCTGGCGCTGGACCGGGACGAGCCCCAGCGCGTCGATCCCGAGCCGCTCGAGCGCCGCGCCGGCGCCCTTCGCCGTGACCTTGCCGTCGCCTTCGACCTGCGCGAAGTCGCGGACGCGCCGCAGGTAGCGGTTCGCGAGGCGCGGCGTTCCCTGCGAACGCTTCGCGACCGACTCGGCGCCGGCGGCCTCCAGCGGGATCTTGAGCAGGCTCGCGCTTCGCTTGAGGATCTGCACGAGGTCGCTCTCGGGGTAGGGCTCGAGGCGCAGCAGGACGCCGAACCTCGCGCGGAACGGGTCGGAGAGCATCCCCTCGCGCGTCGTGGCGCCGACGAGCGTGAACGGGGGCACGTCGAGCTTCATCGTGCGGGCGTGCGGGCCGGAGTCGAGGACGATATTGATGAAGCGGTCTTCCATGGCGGAGTAGAGGTACTCCTCCACGGTCGGCGGGAGGCGGTGGATTTCGTCGATGAAGAGGACGGTGCCGGCCTCGAGGCGGGTGAGGAGGCCGGCGAGGTCGCCGGCGCGTTCGAGGGCGGGGCCGCTGGTGGTGACGAGCGGGGCGCGCATTTCGTGGGCGACGAGCGCGGCGAGGGTGGTCTTGCCAAGGCCGGGCTGGCCGCTCAGGAGGACGTGGTCGACGGTTTCCTTGCGGTCGCGGGCGGCCTTGAGGAAGACCTTGAGGTTGTCGACGACCTGCTTCTGCCCGACGAACTCCGTGAATGTCGCGGGACGCAGCGCGGCATCGAGCTGGGCTTCGTCTTCGCGTGCGCGGGCCATGCCGGGGATTGTAGTGGCGAGGGGGAGATGGGGGAACGCTGTTCACGGAGAACGACGTCGAAGGTCGAAAGTCGAAGGGAGTTGCCGGTTGGGTGTTCGGGGTTGCCGAGTGTCGTGAATCGCGATCCGTGCGATAAGATGCGGCCATGATCCGCCGCGCCCTCCTGCTCGCACTCGCCGCTTCGCTGGTCGTGCTCGCCGAAGACCCCGCGCCGGCGGCGACGGACACGCCGGGGAAAGTGCTGGAGAAGGTCAACGCGTGGCGCAAGCTCGCGGGGCAGACGCCGGTCAAGATGGACGAAGAGCTCTCCAAGGGGTGCCAGGCGCACGCGGAGTACCTGAAGACGAACAAGGACCATCCGTCGGTGCAGGGGCTCGGGGCGCACAACGAGGACGCGAAGCTGCCGGGGTACTCGGCCGAGGGCGAAAAGGCCGGAAAGTCGTCCGACATCAGCTTCAGCGACCCGGTTCCCGCGATCGACGGGCTCATGGCCACGCTGTTCCACCGCGTGCCGCTCCTCGAACCCGGCCTCGACCGGATCGGGTTCGGCGCCGCTTCCGATGACGGCGGCTGGTACGTCGTCGTGGACGTGATGAACGGCGTGAAAGGCGGGAAGAAGCCGCCGGGGAAGGGGCCGCAGCCGGTGCTGTTCCCGCGGGACAAGCAGAAGGACGTGCCGCGGGAATTCGGTGGGGAGATGCCGAACCCGATCCCGGACGACAAGGACGGGAAGGCGGGGTTCCCGATCACGGCTCAGTTCCCGCAGGGCGTGCCGGTGAAGGAAGCGAGCGTGGGGCTGAAGGATGCGGACGGCAAGCTCGTGGACTGCTGGGTTTCGACGCCGGAGAAGCCGGCGGACGCGCGCTACCAGCGGAACACCGTCTGCGCGATCCCGAAGGACGTGCTGAAGCCGGGCGCGACGTACACCGTGAACATGGCGGCGAAGGTCGGGGGAAAGCCCTGGTCGGCCGAGTGGAAGTTCACGACCGAGGGGACGCCGGCGGAGCCGCCGCCGAAGTAGGCCGCCTACTTGTAGACGTTGTCCTGCGGCGCCGGCCCGAGGAACCACAGCACGCCGTTGCGCAGCGAAACTTCGACCGGCGCCGCGGCCTGGATGATCCGCACGACGTCGAGCGCCGTCCGCTCCGCGTCGTCGATCGTGATCCTCGCCGCGCGGTGCCACGTCTCCGGGTCCAGCTTCACCGGCACCCCCAGCGCGCTTCCCAGCAGCTCCGCGAGCTGCCGGATCGCCAGGTTGTCGCCGCCGACCTTCACCTTGCGGGCCAGGAGCTCCGACAGGCTGCCCTCGCGGGCCTTGCGCTCGGCGCGGCGCTTGTCCTCGACGTCCTTCGCCGCCTGGATTTCCTCCGCCGTCCCGAAAAACATGAGCCCGTTCTCGACCTTCCAACCGAGTCCCGCGCTCGAGGCCCACGCGTCGAACGTGTCGGGGACCGGTTTCCCCGCGACGAGTTCCGGCATCGTCGGGGGTTTCTCCCACGTCGTCTTCCGGACGTTCGACGAGAGCACCATGTTCAGCTTCAGGCTCTCCTGCATCGCGTCCAGCGAATCGAAGAGCGTGTCGGAGGGGAGCGTCTGCGGCATCGTCCGGCCCTTGACGCCGGCCCAGTACTTGTCGTTCCGGCTGTCCTTCTCGAGCTCGTACTGGTGCTTCAGCCGCTCGGCCAGCGTCGCCTCCATGTCGCGCAGCTCCGGCGAGTCCTGCGCCTCCCACGGCGTGGCGTCGGCGTCGGGCGCCATCACGACCATCGTCCCATCCGGCGTCAGGACCCACTTGAGATCCGACATCTTGAAGATCAGGTCAAGCGTCTGGTCGGCCGCCAGCTGGTCCACCTTGAAGGTCACGGTCTTGTCTTCGAGCATGAGCCCCGGGAGGATGTTGAACTTCAGCCCGTACCGCTTCGCCAGGTCCTCCAGCACTTCGTTGAGCGGCCGGTCCGTGTAGTTCAGGTCCGTCTTCGTCATCCGCCAGGGCTTCCAGCGCTCCGCCCTCGCGGCGATTTCCGCGTCGAGCGGGTGGGGCGGGGAAGCGGGATCCGCCTTTTCGCCCTCGGCGCGCGCCGTGATCGTGTACCCCGAACGCCGCTTGAAATCGCGCGCCGGCGGCTTCTTGCCCTTGAACACCGCCGGGGCCCCCGTCGCCAGCGGCCCCGTCGAGACCGCGTCGCCGCTTCGCCGCGCACTCCCGAGTTTCCAGAGGCCGGCAAGAAGCGCCACCAGCAGGAGAGCCACGAGGATCGCCTGGCGGCGGGTGCGCTTCACTTGACGCCCTCCGGGGAAAGGAACCACAGGATTCCGTTGCGGTAGACGACGATCAGCGGCGCGCCCTTGCGCATCAGCTTCACGATCTCGAGCGCCGGGCGCTGCCGTTCCTCGATCGTGTACCGCGCCTTGCGGGCCCACGTCGCGGGGTCCATCTGGTACGGGACGCCCAGCCCTTTGGCGAGGACGTCCGCGACGTCGCGGAGCCGCATGTTCTCGGCGCCGAACGCGACCGTCCGCGAGAACAGGTCGTTTTCCGCCGCCGCGATCTCGGCCTTGCGCTTCTTCGCCGCCTCTTCCGTCTCCGCCATCTCCTGGATGCGCTGCTTCGTCGTGATCACCAGCACGCCGTCGTCCGTCGTCCAGCCGAACTCCGTGTTGTTCAGGCACGCCCCCAGCGCTTCTTCCATCGGCGCATCCGCCAGCGTTGCCGTCACCACCGTCGCGTCCGGGTCCTCGATCCGCCGCCGGTCGATCATCACGTTCAGCTGGGTGACCTCCTGGATCATCGAGATCGCCTCGGGAAGCGGCGTCTCGACGAGGTTCAGGGAGAGCTTGGCGGCCTTGATCGCGGAGTTCGTGCGGCTGTTCCGCTCGGCGATCGCGGGGTCCTTCGGCTTGGCCGTCACTTCGCCGCTCACCGCCCGCATCGCCCGCAGCTCGGCCACGAACGCGGGCTCGTGCGGGTAGATCGGCTGCCCGACTTCAGGGCGCTCCTGGGCCGGGATGATCCACAGTTCGCCGTCCTCGGCGACGACGTACATCAGGTCGTACTGCTGGAGCAGAAGGCGCAGCGTGTGGAACGCGATCAGTTCCTTCACGGCGAAGGAGATTTCCTTGCTGGTCGTGTCGGCGGGGACGTCGACGTGGAACTTCAGCCCCGTGGCATCCTCGAGGGCCGCGAGGATCGGGAGAAGGGACGTATTCTGGAAATCAAGCGAAGGCTGCGCCCCGCGCAACTTGCGTTCGACCTCCGCGCATCGCGCGAGGTACGCCGCCCACGGGTGCCCCGGGCCCGGCATCTCCTCTTCCGGCGGATCCGCGAACACCTCGTCCTGCGCGGGCGGCCGGCGCGGGAAGTCCCGTTTCGGCGGCGGCCCCGCCTTTTTCGCGGGTTCGACGACATCGGCCTCCCGGCCGGAAGCGGCATGCCGGGGCGAACGGAGTCCCCACGCAATGAGGAGCGCGAGGAGTCCGAGAAGGGCTGTGAGGAGCGCGGCTCGGAGGGGAGGCATTTGTGGGTGAAAACGCTGAAAGCAAGGGGCGTGCCGGGCCGGGACGGGCGCGGGACAGGCTTCGGCCATGGAATTGTCAGAAGTACTTACAAACGAAAGAAAGCCATCGGCGAGTTTCAGCGCCGATCGACCAGCCAGATTTCGCGCGGCCCGTCGACCGGCTCCTGCCACGTTCCCTGGAAGATCCAGTCCCACGCGAGGGGAGTGTCCCTCGCAAGGATCTCAAGGACCACGCTGGCCGCCTGCTCCAGCCCGTCGGATTCCCACGTGACCTCGCAATGCTCCAGCGCGCGCACGATGTGAACCTTCACGCCCAGCTGCGCCTCCAGTTGCGCCGCGACCGCCTGAAGCGTGAGGACCTTCCCTTCGATCCGGACCTTGCGAGCCACCAGTTCCGCTTTCTCCCGGGCCACTTCCTTCAGGATTTTCTCGGCGTCCACTTCCCAGCGTACGAGCGCCTGGACGTCCTCCCTGGTTTCCACGGTCGCGCATCCGCTGGACCAGCAGGCGAGGTCCAGGCCGGCGGGGGCCAGAAGTTGCTCGATCGAGGGCCAGAGGGGGAGGTCGTCCCCGACGAGGGAGGCGATCGGCGCGCGGGCGGCGCGTTCGTCGGCGGCCTCCGACCAGTAGAGCGAGATGTCGCCGGCCTTCGCAAGTTCTTCCACGGCTTCCTTGAGGGGACGATTCGCGATCGAGACCGAGACGGTCTTTCCCTTCATGAACGCCGCACGCTGCTCCGCCATCGGGCGTTGCTCTCGGGCGCCGCAACCGCTTCGCACCGTCGAGGCCTTCCACTCGTCGTCGGGCGATTCCGCATCGGCGGGGAGGGGCGCGAGGATGGGAACGCGCTCCTTCGTCGTGATCCACAGCGTCCCCCGGTCGTCGATGCACCACGCCAGGTCCGCCATCTTCAGGATGAGGTCGAAGGCCTGGTCGCCGGGGAGGTCTTCCACCCGGAACGTCACCGTGTGGGCCTCCAGGTCGATCTCCGGGTCGACCCGCGTCTCGAGGCCGTACCGCGCGCGCAGGTCCTCGAGGAACTCGACCAGCGGCGTGTCCGTGCAGTTGATCGAGATCGGCGTCTCTTTCCACTTTCTCCACGCCCGCTCGCTCGCCGTCTCCGCGGGCGTCGGCACCTTCACCGGCGCCGACCAGCCGCGCTTCTCGGCCTCTTCGCGCGCGAGCAGGCGCAGGCCGTGCAGGACCGGCGCGGGGGTTGTCGATGGAAGGGTCCCGGTGCCCGGCGCGGCTTCCGCGGACCCGGCGCGCGGCGCCGAAGCATCCGCCGGCGCCTGTGCGGGAGGCGCCTGCGCCCGGAACGGCCCTTCAGCGGACGGTTTCCGGAGCCACAGCGCCAGGAACAGGGCCAGCGCAGCGGCCAGCGTGATGGCGACGACGCGGGGGATCATGCCGGTGCAACCCGCAATTGGAATGCCGCGTGAATCGCCCGGAATCGGCCGAAGGGCGCCCGCCGGATGTCAGGCTCCTTGACACGGAGCCGAAATCAAAACATCGGCTCTAGCCCTTCAGTTCCTCGGGCTTCGGCAGGTCCTTCACGCTCGCCAGCCCGAGCAGCTCCAGGAACCGGTCCGTCGTCCCATACAGCACCGGCCGCCCGAGCGTCTCCTCCTTGCCCGTCACCTTCACCAGCCCCTTCTCCATAAGCGCCCTGAGCAGCGGCCCGCTTCCCACGCCGCGGATCGCCTCGAGGTCGGCGCGGTTGATCGGCTGCCGGTACGCAACGATCGCCAGCGTCTCCAGCGCCGCGGTGGACAGCTTCCCCTCGGCCTTCACCTTGAGCATCTTCTGGACCGCCTCGGCGTGCTCCGGCCGGGTGAGGATCTGCCAGCCGCCTGCGATTTCGCGAAGCTGGAACGCCCGGCCGCGCTCGTCGTACTCGCGCTGGAGCGCCTCGGCCCAGCGGCGGACGCGGGCCGGCGTGGCGCCGGGGACGATCTTGCGGACGGCGGCGGGGGGAAGCGGCTCGTTGGTGGCGAAGACCAGCGCCTCGAACGTGCGGATCGCCGAGGACTCGTCCATCGGCGGCTCGGCGCCTTCCGGCTCGGCGGGCGCCGCGGGGGCCGACAGCGCGTCCAGACTCATCCCGGGCTCGGGCGCCTGCTCCGCCGGCGGTTCTTCCTTCTTCGCGCGGCGCTTCTTCGGCGCGGGCGCTTCCGGCTCCGCCGCAGGAACCGGGGCGGGCTCAGGCTCCGGAGGCGTCACGGGCGTTTCGGGCGGTGGTTGTTTTTTTTTCGCCATGGGAAGCGCCCCCTCGGGGAGCGCCGGAATCTTACCGATTGCGCACGGATGCGCAATGAAGCCGCTACTCGAGCCACCCCGCCGCTTCCGTCGCCCAGTACGTCAGGATGAAGTCCGCGCCCGCCCGGCGGATGGACAGGAGCATCTCCAGCGCGGCGCGCTTCTCGTCGATCCACCCGTTCTCGGCGGCGGCCTTGACCATCGCGTACTCGCCGCTGACGCAGTACGCGGCCGTCGGGACGCCGAACTTCTCCTTCACGCGCCGGATGATGTCGAGGTACGGCAGCGCGGGCTTGACCATCACCATGTCCGCGCCCTCGGCGAGGTCGAGTTCGACTTCGCGGAGCGCCTCGAGGGCGTTGGCGGGGTCCATCTGGTAGGTCGCGCGGTCGCCGAACTGCGGGGGCGACTCGGCTGCGTCGCGGAAGGGGCCGTAGAAGGCGCTGGCGTATTTGGCGGCGTAGCTCAGGATCGGCAGGTCGGTGAACCCTTCGCCGTCGAGCGCCTGGCGGATGGCGCCGACGCGGCCGTCCATCATGTCGCTGGGGGCGACGATGTCGGCGCCGGCGCGGGCGTGGGACAGGGCCATCCGGGCGAGGACGTCGAGGGAGGGGTCGTTCACGATCTTCCCGTTCTCGACGAGCCCGCAGTGGCCGTGGTCGGTGTACTCGCAGAGGCAGACGTCCGTCACCACGAGCAGGTCCGGCACGCCGTCTTTCAGCGCTTCGATCGCCGCGGGGATGATGCCGTCTTGCTCGGTGCCGCTCGTTGCGACCGCATCCTTCGATTCGGGGATGCCGAACAGGATCACCGCGGGAACCCCGGCGTCGCGCGCCTTTTTCGCGTCCTTCACGAGCTCGTCCACGCTGAGCTGGAACATCCCCGGCATCGACTTGATCGCCCGGCGCTGCTTCTTGCCGGGGCGCACGAAAAGCGGCTGGACGAGGTTGGAAGCGGAAAGCGTCGTTTCGCGGACGAGCGACCGGATCAGCGGGTTGGCGCGGAGACGGCGGGGGCGGTGGATCATGGGGGAAGGGTAGGGGGGGGCGGCGGGGGAGGCAAGTGAAGGCTGGCGAAGGCTGGCGGGGGCTGGCGAAGGCTGGCAGAGGCTGGCGAAGGCTAAGGACCAATCGCTGTCACCACGGCTTCGGCGAGGGACTGAGGCGAGGCGGCTTCCGCGCCGACGGACCAGCCCAGGGCGCGCACCGCAGCGCTCGTCACGGGACCGATCGTCACGATCTTCGTCGCCGCGGGCCAGGGGCGGCGGCCGAGCCAGCGTTTCAGGTTCCTCGCGATTTCGCCGGAAGTGATCATCGCGGCGTCGAAGTCGCCGTTCGCAAGACTCGCCACGAGGGCCCGGTCCGGCTGCGGAGGTATGCTGCGATACGCGGTTACGTCATCCACTCGAGCACCCGCGTCCTCCAGAAGACGGGGAAGCGCGTCTCTTCCTTTGTCGCCGCGGAGAAGCAAGATCCGCTTTCCCTTGATGCCTTTCCTGCGAAGCGCAGCCGCCAACCCCTCTGCGTGTGGTTCGTCCGCAACGAGATCCGGGAGAATCCCCAGTTCGAACTCACAACTGTCTCGAGTGCCCGACCCGATCACAGCAACGTTCGCTCCCGCGAAAACACGGGCATCGAATTGCAGGTTCTTCCGGCCCAGATTTTTGAAATGCACGTAGCGCGACCATACGGTTTCGACTCCGTGCCTGCTTGTGAACACGACCCAGTCGTAGGTGCCCGCTTCGCGAACGGCGCGGTCAAATCGCGCGATGTTCGTGGGAGGCAGGAACGCAAGTCCAGGAAGGTGGTCAATGGCCGCGCCGAGTTCCTCCAGCGCGGACTCCGTTTCGTCTCGCCCGAAGTCGGGCCGCGTTTTGAGGATCCGCCTGCCATGCAGGGGGCGCGATTCGAACCAGTCGAGAGATGGCCGCAGGCGGACGACATCGCCGACGATAACGAGCGAAGGCGGTTTCACATTGGCCGCGCTCGCCCTGGTGGCGATATCTTTCAGCGTGCCGACGATCGTGCGCTGCTTCCAGGTCGTCGCCCGCTCGACGACCGCGACCGGAGTCGCAGCGGCGCGTCCCGCGCGGATCAGGCGTGCCGCGGCGGCGGCCAATGTATATGTTCCCATGTAGAAGACGATCGTTCCCTTGAGTTTGCCCAGCGCATTCCAGGGCAGCGGACCTGCACCTCGGGCCGCGTGCGACGTGGCGAACGTCACCTCCGAAGCAATGCCGCGGTGCGTAAAGGGAATGCCGGTAGTTGCGGCCGCACCCAGCGCCGCGGTGATGCCCGGGACGACCTCGAATGGGACGCCGTGCTTCGCCAGAAACAGGCCTTCCTCTCCGCCGCGTCCGAAAATGTAGGGGTCCCCGCCCTTGAGCCGGACCACTGTCTTTCCCTTCTTTGCCAACCGAACCATCAACCCGTTAATCCGCAACTGTTGCTTGTCGCGGGAGGAGCGTCCGGCGTGCTCTTTTCCGACGTAGATGCACCGACGAGCCTGCCACAGAAGTCTCGAAGGAACGAGCCGGTCGTAGAGTACGACGTCGGCGGCCCTGACTAGATCGAGGCCCCGATCGGTGATCATTCCGTGGTCGCCAGGCCCCGCGCCTACGAGCGAGACGCGGCCTGAAGGCGTCTGTTTGCGGCCACCGCGTCGTTTCATGGGCACATTCTCACATTCGCTCTGCCCCGAGTCGAGCGAACGTCCGGCGACCCGGGCTGGCTCAGTCTGTTCGCAGGTCCCGGGCGCTTCTGAGCCGGGAGTGGCCTCGGGCGCCCGGAGCGAAGCCGGCACACCAGCCCCTGGCATCTTCGCAAGCGCACATTGCCGGCGGAGCGGAGGGCGCCTGGGGCCATTCCCGGCTCAGAACAGCCCGAACTTCTTGTTCTTGAACGATTCCATCGCGGCCTGGTGCGTGTCGTGGATGTCGAAGACCTTGTCGAGCTTGGTGATCTTGAAGACTTCCTTGATCGAGGGCTTGATGCTCGCGAGCTTCATCATCCCCTTGCCCTCCTGCACCTTCTTGTGGATCGCGACGAGCTTGCCGAGCACCGCGCTGGAGAGGTACTCGACGTTGGCGAAGTCGATCATCAGCTTGATCTTGTAGGTGTTGTCGACGAGGCGCATGAGCTCCTCCGCGATCACCTTCACCGTCGTCTCGTCGAGAATGCGCGCGTCCTGGAGGAAGACCACCGTGACGTCGGCGGCGACTTCCACCATGAAGTGGTTCTTCTTGGGGTCGTTCGACATGGTCATCCTTTCTTCCGGAGGAGGACGAGGCACGAGCCGTTCCGATAGTAACGCACGTCGTCCATGATGGACTTCATCAAAACGATCCCGCGGCCGTGCTCGAGCATGAGCGACTCCGGGTCGTCGGGGTCCGGGACGTCGGACGGCTTGAACCCCTCGCCCTCGTCCTCGATGCGAAGCGACCACTGCGCTGGGGTTTCGTAGAGCCCGGCGAGGACCTTCTTGCGCTCGGAGAACTTGTTGCCGTGCTTGATCGCGTTGACCAGCGCCTCGTCGAGCACCAGCCGCAGCTTCATGTCCTCCTCGTCGCCGCGGATGAAATTCCGCTCGTGCAGGAACGCGAGCAGCTTGTTGAGCGCCACGTCCTTTTCGGGGAGCTGCGAGGGGAGTTCCATCTCGAGAAGCGGCTTCCCGAGGTCGGGCGGCGGGTCCGGCGTGTGCAGGAACTCGATCGGCATCCGGTCACTCCTTCCGCTTCACGATGACCAGCGTGAAATCGTCGCGTTGCGCGGCGCCGTCACAGAACCTGAGGACGTCCTCGTAGACCGCGTCGACCATGGCCTGCGCGCCGTTCCGGCGGGTGGCGTCGAGGATCGCGCGGAGCCGTTCGCGGCCATAGCTTTCGCTCGCGGGGTTCATGGCCTCCCAGACGCCGTCGGTCGAGAGCACGAGCACGTCGCCCTTGGCCATCGGGGGGACTTCGGCGGCGGGGAAGTCGGAGCCGGGGAGGATCCCGAGGGGGACGCCCGTCGAGTCGAGTTCGTCGCAGCGGTCCGAGGCGGGGCGCAGCAGGAGAGGCGCGTCGTGGCCCGCGGACGCGTACTTCATGCCCCCGCCGACGGGATCGAGCGCGCCGTAGAACAGCGTGATGAACCGCTCGGCCTCCATGTCGCGCGAAACCAGGTCGTTCAGCACGGGCAGGACCGCCGCGGGGTTCGACGTCTGCCGCGACAGCGCCCGCAGGAACGACCGCGCCGACGCCATCAGCAGCGCCGGCCCCATCCCGTGCCCCGACACGTCCCCGATCGCCAGCCCCATACTCCCGTCCGGAAGCGGCACGAAATCGAAGTAGTCCCCGCCCGTCTCGTCGCACGGGATCGACTTCCACGCGATGTCCCACCCCGGCAGGTCCGGCGCTTCCTTCGGCAGCAGCCCCTGCTGCACGTTCCGCGCGATCGACAGCGCCTGCTTCGTCTTCTGCTGCTCGATGTAGTCCTTCAGCAGCCGCGCGTTCTCCAGCGCCAGCGCGCACTGCGACCCGAACGCCAGCAGGAACGACTCGTCGTACCGCGTGAACTCCCCGTCCTTCTTGTTGATGACCTGCACCACCCCGATCACCTCGTTGTCCCGCGTCAGCAGCGGTGCGCACAGGATCGTCCGCGTGCGGTACCCCGTCTTCTTGTCGAATTCCGGATTGAAGCGCGCGTCGGTGTACGCGTCCGGGATGTTCACGATCTCCTTCGTCGCCGCGACGTGCCCCGCGATCCCCTTGCCGATCGGGAAGCGGATCATCGTCGCGGCCTTCTGGGCGATGCGCGCGACGAGCTCGTTGGCCTGCTTGTCGACGAGGAACAGGGAAGCGCGGTCGGCGTTCATGACGCGGACGGTCTCGGAGAGGATGATCCCGAGGAGCTCGTCGGTGTCGTGGACGGAGGACATCTTGCGCGTGACGTCGAGGATCGTCTCGAGGTCGCGCGCCTTCTGTTCCGGGTTGACGTCGCGCAGCAGCTGGGTGGGCGTGTTCACGGTGGCGGGGGATTGTACAGGGCGGGCCCGTCGAAAATCCCGTCCAAGCGTGGTATACCTTGCGTCACACCATGCCTGGAAACACAACGCGACGTTTTCCGGACGACCGCCGCACGTCGCGGCGCGTCCCCGTGCTCTTTTCCGCCGTGCTGAACCGGAAGGGCTGGCGGTCGCAGATCGCCGAGGTCCTCGACCTCTCGGATTCCGGCGCCAAGGTCGTCCTGCGGTTTTCGATCCCCGCCGGCAGCGAGGTCGTCCTGCGCGTCCCCGGGGCACACGGCCGGCTCGAGGTTCCCGCCGTCGTCGCGAATTGCGCGGCCGACGAGACCACGCCGGTCGCCGGGCTGCGCTTCAGCGCCCCCGACGACGTCCGGCGCGAGCTGCGCGAGATCGTGGAGAGGGTGGACCGGGCGCGGCGGCGGGTGACCGCGCCGCCGCCGTCGCCGGAGCCGCCCGCGGTGAAGGCGGAGACGCGGCGCACGACGCGGACGAAAAAGACGAAGAAAGGGGGCCCGGCGTGAGCTACGAATCGCTCGTCGGGAACCCGGAGGCGCAGCAGCGGGCGTTGTCGGAGGTTGCGGAGAAGGCGTCGCTGACGCGGCTGCTCCCGGCGGTCGCCGCGTATTCGCTCGGCGCGATTCCGCTCTCGCGCGACGACGACGGGATCGCGATGGCGACGTTCCCGGGGATCTGCGCCGGGGCACTGGGCCTGCTGAGGCGCCACCTCGGGGCGATCGTGAAGCCCGTGGAGTTCGACGAGAACGTCATGGCGTTCTTCGTCGACAAGATCTACCTGAACGGCCGCGGCGTGAACATCCACACGTTCAAGTCGCCCGACTTCCTGGACGATCCCCGAAACGACGAGCGCGTGCTCTCCCTGAAAATCGAACACCCGGAGCCCGCCACGAGCCGGGCGGTGCCGGGGAAGATCGTCCTTCTCGACATCCACCTCGCCTCGGAACTCGCCGACCTCGACAACCCTCAGCCGGCGCGGCTCGAAGCCTGGCGGCTCGGCGAGTTCTGCCCCGGCTTCCGCCGCAACGGCGACCGCTGGATCGTCTGGTCCCCGGGGCCGTTGTCGCCGGATGCCCCGCTCTTCATCCAATATTCCGAGCACTATTCGGGAAGCGAGTTCTTCCGGGACATCACCGGCGAGGCGGTCGGGGAATTCCCCTTCATCCTGTTCCCCTCCGAGGTCCAGATCCTCGGCGTCGGCGCCGACGGGACCGTGGATGTCTACGTGGACGGCACGACGCACCCGGTCGCGCCGGGGCAGACGCCGACGCTGGGCACCGAATACTGGCTCGTCCGTCACGGCCACCGCTTCCACCGCAAGTTGACCATCGGGGTGAAGGACGTCCGGCTCGTCGACCGGGGAGCGCTCGACATGACGCCGCCGTTCCGCGGCGCCGGCGCGCCTGAGCTGGCGAACTGGCTCAGGAGCTGATCGCCGGGCCAACAAAAAAGCCCCGCGGTTTCCCGCGGGGCATTGGGCGCGGCCTCAATGCTAATGACGGTGATGGCGGTACTTCGGCGGGGATTCCAGCACGATGCACCCGCTGCCCGCAGCGGCCACCAACGCCAGCGCCAGCACCAGCAGCAACTTCTTCATTCTCCCCTCCTCGTGTTAGCGGACCCGGACCGTCACGCCCCAGGGGTGATGGCTCGGGTGCGGATGAACGTGGCGCACAGGATACACAGGCGGGTCGGGCGAGGGGAAGAAGAGTCAGCCGGTTTCTTCCCGGCGACTACGGCTTGGACATCGCCTGCAGCGTCGCTAGCGCGGAGTACAGCGCCGTCCCCTTGCGCTGCACGATCCAGTCCCAGCCCGCCTTCGTGTAGTCCGCCAGCGCCAGCGGCCGCTTCAGCTCGATCCGCCCGTCGCGCCCCTTGAGGAACGCGAGCTGCCGCATCTGGTCCTGGCTGACGACCTTCCATCCCATCTCGAAGATCTTGAGGTAGGCGGCCAGCGAGTTGTTCGTCGGGCCGAAGCCGGCCGCGTAGAGGTACTTCTGCTCGAGGTCGTTCCCCACGTCCTGCGCGTTCCGGTAGCGCTGGTTCCGGTCCACCGCCAGCATCTTCATCACGATCGCCGACAGCACCTCCGGCACGTCCTTGCGGACCTCGTGGGCGGGAGGGAAGGGCTGCTGGAACATGGCGTTGAGGTACTGGACCTGCTGGATGAGCGGCATGCCCTTGGGCGTCTGGAGCAGGTTGATGCCCGTGAGAGTCTCGTAGGCGACGAGCCCGAGCGAGAAGATGTCCGAGCGGCCGTCGAGCTGCTCGTTGGCGACTTGCTCGGGGGACATGTAGTTGAGCTTGCCGGCGAAGAGCTGGATCGCCTCGGCGCCGGTGACGGCGACGCCGAAGTCGGTGAGCTTGGCGACGCCCTGGTTGTTGATGAGCACGTTCTCGGGCGTCACGTCGCGGTGGACGATGTGGTCGTGCGCGTAAGCCAGCGCCCGGCAGATGCGGCTGATGATGAACGCCGTCAGCGGGCACGGGATGAGCGTGAACTTCTCGATGTGCTCGTGATGCAGCGACCGCAGGTCCGTGCCTTCCACGTAGTCCATCGCCAGCAGGTACAGCCGGCGCGGGT
Source organism: uncultured Planctomycetia bacterium (assembly GCA_964590435.1). GTDB lineage: Bacteria > Planctomycetota > MHYJ01 > WSZJ01 > WSZJ01 > WSZJ01. The sequence goes on along the minus strand of CAZPWT010000015.1, from coordinate 71,196 downwards.
CCTTTTTCTTTTCCATCACGTGGATGACCGGCTGCAGCCTCCGCACCGGCGGCCGAACCGGCGCGATGTGATGCTCCATCCCCGTCGCGCCCACCGGCTTCCCGTCGAGGATCGCCCGGCGCTGCGCGAACGACGGGATCGACAGCTTCTTTCGAACCCCGCCCTGCTCGAACTGGTAGTTGTCGATCGCCTGCCGGATGTTCTCCGGCAGTTCCGAATACGAAATCGACTCCAGCCCGTACGTCTTCACGATGTTCTCGTGCCGCAGGCTCGTCGCGATGTTCGCTTCCTGCTTCAGCCGGTCCACCTGCTCCGGCGACAACGTCCGGATCGTCTTCAACACCACGTAGTCCATCACCCCCTCGCAGTCCTTCTCCGCGAGGAACACGATCCCCATCCCGCCGCGCCCGATTTCCTGGACGAAGTGGAAATTCGAGCTGGAGGGGAACTGGACGCCTTCGAGCGAACTGGTGTCGATCTCGGACATGGGCGGGAATCATAGCCTCGCAACTGACGGAAATCAAGGCGGCGCAAAGGGAAGCGGCGAATGGCGGAACGGCCGCCGCGCCCCTACAATGCCCGCCCATGGCCGGTCCCCGCTCCATCCTCGTCACAGGCGCTTCCACCGGCATCGGCCGCGCCGTCTGCCTTGAGTACGCCCGCCGCGGGGATTCGGTTCTCGCCATGGCTCGCACCGAGAGCAAACTGCGCGGCCTCGCCGGCGAAATCCAGGCGGCCGGCGGCCGCGGCGCGATTTTCGTGGGGGACGTCGGGAAGCGCGCCGACGTCCGGGACGCGGTGGCGCTGGCGAAGCGGGAATTCGGGGGGCTCGACACGGCGATCGCGAACGCGGGGTTCGGGATCTATGCCGATGTCGACAAGATTGCCGAGGAGGACTTCGACGCGATCTTCCGCACGAACGTCAAGGGCGTGCTCTGGACGCTGCAGGAGGCCCTTCCGCACCTCCGCGCCTCGCGCGGCCGGTTTTCGATCGTGACGTCGATCCTCGGGCGGGCGTCGGTGCCGTATTCGGCGCTGTACTGCATGACGAAACACGCGCTGACGGCGCTCGCGGATTCGGCGCGGCTCGAGCTCGCGAAGGACGGCGTGAGCGTCACGGTCGTCGGCCCGGGGCTGACGGCCACCGAGTTCCAGAACAACGCGGTCTCCCGGGTGGGCGGCGTGGCCGCGAAGCCGAACGTCTCGGGCTGGAGCGCCGAGAAAGTCGCCCGGCGCCTCGTCGCCGCCGTCGATCGCCGCCGCCGGGAGGTCTACTTCGGACTTCCCGGGCGAGCCCTCATCTGGGCCCGCAACCGCTTCCCCGGCCTCGCCGATTGGGGGATCCGGAAATGGATGCGAAGTGTCGAGGAGCGGCGGAACGGGGGAGGAAAGTAGGCCGGACTACTTCGGCGCGATCTTCACCTCGCGGCTCTCCTCGCGCATCTCCTCGGCCTTCCCGACCTCCTCGCGCTTCGCCGGCGGCAGCGGCTTGAACCCCGCCTTGTTCTTGCTCCACCACTCCTCGATGACCTTGAGGGACGCCTTGCGCGACTCCTCGGACTGGTAGGCGTTGAACCGGAAGGGCTGCCCGGTGAGGCTCTTGATGGAGAAGTACGCCTCGAAGCGGACGTGCGGGTCGTCTGAGGCCATGGCGCCGAGGAGCGGCTCGATGGCGGACGCGGACGGGAGGTTCTCGAGGGCCATCGCCGCGGCGCGGCGGACCTGGTTCTCGTTGTCGGACAGCGCGACGATGACCTGGTCGGCGACCTCGGCGTTGCCGAGCTTGCCGAGCGCCCAGGCGGCGATCGCGCGGGTCATCATTTCCTCGTCCTTCAGGAGCTTGGCGACCTGCGGGGCCTGTTCGCTCGCGCCCATCTCCGACAGCAGGTAGCAGACGTTGCGCTTGAGGTTCCCGTTGTCGTCGCCCAGCGCCTTGACGAGCCGCGGCGCCAGCGTCTTGCCCTTCAGCGCCTCGGCCCACTCCGTGCGCTCATTGAGCTGGTAGAGGTAGAAGTACGGCTTCGACGCGCCGCTGTACCAGGCAACGCCGTCCTGCGAGCGCAGCAGCTCCAGCATCTCCTCGAACTGCTCGTCGGTCATTTCCGCCGCCTGAAGCGCGCCCATCTTCTGCAGGAGCCGCTTCGCGCGCACCTTGACCTCGGGATCGCTGGAGCCGTCCATCGCCTTCTTGAGAGCGTCCGCGGCGGGCTTCCCGATTTCCTCGAGCGCCTTCTCCGCCTCGGCGCGCTCGTCCCAGTCCGCGCTTCCCAGCTGCTCGATCAGCTCGCCGATCTTCTTCTCGTCGCCGGCCTCTCCGCCGCCGCCGGGGACCGGCTGGGGGACGGGCGGGGCGGCTTCCTCGGCCTGGACGGCGATGGAAGCGGTCAGGACGGCGCAAAGCGACACGGCGAGCAGGCGGCTCATGGGAATCTCCCTCGGGACAGGCATTCCTTTTATGGCGGCCGGATACCGCGCGTCAATACATTCCCGAGGCCATCGCAATCCGGCCCGAAATTCTCTCGCGACGCCCGCAAGCCCTTCGGTAACATCGCCGTCTTCCCCCATCCAACCCCATGCCGGGAGGCTCCATGTTTCGCCGCTTCGTCCCCGCCGCCTGTTTCGCGGCCGTCCTCGCGACCACGCTTCTGGGCATCCGCCTCATGGCCGAGCCAGAGGCGGTCGACGCCCGCGCCTGCATCCCGGCCAACGCCTGGGTGTACGTCGAGTTCGGCCCGGGCCAGACCGCGGACTGGAAGGAGTACCTGTTCGGCGGGCTGCCTGAGAAGGAGCGCAAGGACGCCGAAAAGGCGCTGGACGACCTCTGGAAGGAGTTCACCGAGGAGGCGTCCAAGGCCGCCGGGACCGACATCGGCACCCTGATCAAGGAAATCGACCGCGTCCACTTCGCCCTCCTGGACTTCAAGCTCGTCCACACGGTTCGCGAGTTCGGCGGCGGGATCGGCCAGAAGTTCGAGAGCGAGCGCCCCGACGTCGACATGGTGCTGGCGATCAAGTCGAAGTCGAAGGGGTACTTCGGGAAGCTGCTGGACGGGGATTTCCGCAAGTACCTGGAGCCGGGCGAGGACTACAAGAACCGGAAGACGTGGGTGTTCAAGACGGGAGCGGAGCATTCGGCGGAAGGGAAGACTGTGTCGAACCTGTTTGCGGCGGCGGTCGGCGACACGATCTTCATGGCGAACGTGCGCGGGTCGCTGGAGTCGATGCTGGACGCGGCCGACGGCGGCGCGGTTCCCGGGGGCTCGATCGCGACGAACCCGGATTTCGCGCGGGCGCAGAAGTCCGCCGGCAAGGACCCGATCGTGCTGGGATACGTAAATCTCAAGACCGTCTTTGACGGCGTGGAGGCCAACCTCGGCCGCGACGAGCTGCGCACCTACCAGATGGTCGACGCCGTCGCGGGCCAGTCGTCGCTGCGCAGCGCCGTGGTGTTCAGCGGCCTCGAGGGCAAGTACGGGTGGAGCGGCGGGTCGCTCTTCCTCGACCCCAGGAACGAGCTCTGGTCGATCATCCGGCAGGCGCCGGCGAAGAAGGACCTGCTGAGGTTCATCCCGGCCAGCAGCGTCGGCGCGGGGGTCTGGACGCTCAATCATCCCGCGGAGACGTGGGAGAAGCTGCAGGTGTTCATCCAGTCCAAGATAGACCTGCTGGCCGAGGAAAAGGACCGCGACGATTTCCGGCAGGGAATCAGCCGCGCGGAAACCGAGCTCGGCGTTTCGTTCGCCGACCTGCTCGCCGTCATCGACGACGAAATCGGCTGGTGCGGCCTCGTCCCCGAGGGCGGCCGCTTCGACGAGAGCTCGCAGGTCGTCCTCATCGAGCTCAAGGACGTGGACAAGGCCAAGGCGGTCATCGACAGCATCCGCAACGGCGGGCTGATGGACGAGATGGGCGGCGAAATCACCAGCCGCGAGTATTCCGGCCTGACCCTCTACACGTTCGAGGGCGGCAAGGCGCCCCTCGGCTACATGATCCTCGACAAGGTCTTCGTCATGACCTTCAGCCCGGAAGTCCAGACCGCCGTCGTCGATGCCTACAAGGCCGGCAAGGTCCTCGAGAACGACGCGCAGTACAAGGCGTCCATGAAGAAGCTCCCCAACGAGAACTCCAAGCTCCTCTACTACAACGCCGGCGCGATGATGCGCATCATGGCCACCATGACCCGCGAGCTCGATCCCGACGTCGCCGACAAGCTCAAGGGGAAGGGCGACCAGGGCGTGGCGCTGGTGACGGTCGAGAAGGCGGACGAGGCGTCCATGCTCTGCGGCGCCGAGCTGAACAGCGAGTACTACGCCAGCATCGTGCAGGCCGCGATGCCCGCCCTCCAGGAGTCGCGCGAGAAGGCGAAGCAGCGCACGGCCGAGGCGAACCTCCAGATGATGCAGTACGCGTTCGCGTCGTGGGTCAACCAGAACGGCGACGGGCGCGATTACCCGACGAGCCTCCAGACCCTCGCTGACGACGGCGTCCTCACCGCCCACGCTCTCAAGGGCGCCGCGAATTCCCCGGACCCCAAGTACACCTACGCCTACCCGCCGAAGGGGTTCGGCACCGACGGCTCCTTCGTCCTCGTCGTCGACAACGAGCCGTTCTCCGACGGCCGCCACGCCGTCCTTCGCTTCAGCGGCACCGTCGACATCCTCAATGCCGATTCGCTGAAGGAAGAGCTCGCGAAGCAGGATGCGCGGATCGCGGAGGACATGGAGGAGGCGGTCAAGGACGCGCAGGCGGCGCTGAAGGACGCAGGGGACGACCGCAAGGAGGCGCTCGAGAAGAAAGTGAAGTTCCTCGAGGCGTACAAGGCCGAGGTCGAGGCGCGGCTCAAGGCGAAGTAACGGACCACCGACGGCAACGGGGCGGCCACGCGGCCGCCCCTTTTTTTTCGCCCCGCGCCGCCGGGATCCCCCGTTCTTTCCGTGATACGATTTCCGCGTGCCCAAACCCTCCCCGCGGCCCTCACGCGAGTCCGAATTCGAGAAGGTCGCACTTCCCCTCATGCACGACCTGTACTTCGCCGCGCTCGGGCTCGCCCGCAACGCCCGCGACGCCGAGGACCTCGTCCAGGAGGCCTACCTCAAGGCCTTCCGCAGCTTCCGGCGCTTCCGCCCCGGCACGAATTTCAAGGCGTGGATCTACCGGATCCTGGTGAACAGCTCGATCGACTTCTACCGCCGGCGGGCGCGGCAGCCGCTGATTTCCGAGCTGACGGATGAAGCGGCGGCGCCGGCGGCCGCGCCGGAGCGGCACCGGCTGCTGGACAACATGGAAGCGCTGGACGCGTTCGTGGGGGACGACGTGAGGCGGGCGCTGGACGAGCTGCCGGCGGCGCACCGGATCGTCGTGCTGCTGGCGGACATCGAGGGATTCAAGTACCGTGAAATCGCCTCGATTCTCGGCATTCCGATCGGCACGGTGATGTCCCGACTCCATCACGCCCGGCGGCAACTGCGAAGCGCGCTCTGGGATTACGCGCGTCGCCAGGGGTACGCGGGGCGGCCACGCAGGGAGCGAAACGCATGAACTGCGACGAGATCCGCCGGATGGCAGACGCGTTCGTGGACAGGGAGCTGAAGGCGATGGAGCACGAGCGCGTCGGGAACCACGTGCGGCAGTGCCCGCACTGCCAGCAGTGGGTCCAGATGGTGACGCGCGCCCGGGACACGGTGAGGACCAAGCTCGACCGCGGCCGGGCGCCCCAGAGCCTGACCGAGCGGATCCGCGGCGCGATCAACGGGCAGTCGCGGCAGTAGAAAAAGGAAGAGGCCGCGCGCGGGGGTGGCGCACGGCCTCTCTTCGCATCGCGTCGGCGCACTCTGCACCGCCGCGTCAGCTACGGTGGGTCACTTCTGCGTCTTCAGCCACTCCTCCCACTGGTCCACCTGGTGGCTCTTGATCGCGCGCCCGCTGATCGCCTGGAGCGCCCGGTTGATCCCGCTCTTCACGAAGTCGTCCGACTCCGTCTTGAGGGCATTCACGAGCGCCTCGGCCGCGCGCGGGTCGCTGACGACGCCGAGGATCTCGGCCACGGCGCGGCGGACGCGGTAATCGGTGTGCTGGAGCCCCTTCGAGAGCGCCGGGAGCTGCTCCGAGCCGCCCGCTTCGAGCATCTGGCGGGCGATCCCCGACTGGTCCGGCGCCTGCGCGAGCTGGTCGAGCATCGCGGCCACGCCCTCCTCGTTCAGGACGTTCTCCCGCTTGAACTCGACGTCGCCCTTCGCGAGCTTCTCCTTGGGGAAGAAGCCGTTGAACTTGGTGACGAAGAGCCCGCGGTACCGGTTGCCCATGAACTCGGCGAGCTGCTTCGGGTCGACGGCTTTCTGCGCCTCCGCGAGCTTCGCGAGCCCGCCGTCCGGCGAGAGCAGCACGTCCGTGTCGAACACCGCGGTGAGATTCGGGCGCGAACGCAGTTCCTCCGGCGTCAGCGGCCGCGCGAGCGACGTCACTCCCTGCTGCTCGAAGCCGGGAAGCGAGACGCGCGTGTTGGTCACGACGTAGATCGAGAACGCCATCCCCTTGTCGACGATCGACGCCATCTTGGTCGGGAGAACGATGGTTTTCGTGGGGAAGCGGAACCCCATCGGTTGCGCGCGGCCGTCGAAGCCCTGTTTCTGCCCCTCGACCGTGACCTTCACCGCGACGAAGAACCACTCCTTGTCGAGGTACGACTGCATGAGCGCCTTGTTCTCGTCGCTCGTCTTGTATCCGTTCTCCTTGAGCCAGTCGTCGAGCGCGTCCAGCTTCTTCGCCTTCAGGACTACCGTCTCGAAAGGCCCGACGACGTCCTTCTTCAGCACTTCCACGCGCTCCAGCTCGGCCTTGTCCTCCTGCATCCCCTTGCCGGCCCCCGCCGGCGCGCGGCGGAGACCCTCGGCCCAGGCGACCTGCCGCGTGCGCGTCATGTCGAACATGTCGTCGAAAAATGCGCGCTCGACCTTGCGGATATCGGGGACGGCGGGAAGCGGCAGCACCATTCCGAAATCGGAGCCGTTCCCCTTGATGGACGCCTGCAGGATGAGGTCTTCCATCCCGTTGCGGTGGTAGATGAACACGCGCTGGTCGCCGTCGACCTCGACGACCTGGTCGGGGCGGCCGATCGGGCCGCACATGGCGCGGGCGACGGACGGGGGAAGGAGCGCGGCGGCGCCGAGCGCGGCCGCGAGGGCGGCGGACGTGATGATCCTCATCGGGAATTCTCCAGAGAGAGGGCGGGAGTGTCCTGGCGGACGGCATGGTCGAGGAAGGCCTGGAGCCGGGCGGCCGCATCGGAAGCGGCGGCTGCGACGGCGGGGTTTGCGGAGGAGGACTGGGCGCGTGCGGCCTCGAGGAAAGAGGCGATCCGTGCGCGGGCGTCGGCCGGCGGCAGGTCCTGCGGGCCGAAGAAGTCGGCGCGCGTCTCGACCGAGCCGTCGTACGGCTCCGCCCAGACGAACAGGTGGACTTTGCGCAGGGAGTCGGTGTCGCTCACCGTGTACTTCATCACGTAGTTCACGGCGTCCTTCGCGAAGACCGTCCGCCTCGGACCGAGGCTGCACGTGCGTCCCTCGATTCACAACGAAGTCCACCAGTGGGACGGGTCCTCCTCGTGAACCGTGAACGAGTACCGCGTGAACGTGGCGTCGCATTCCGACCGGACTTCGCGCCAGTTGCGCCGCTCCGCCGCCGTCGTCAGCTCGTCGTACCGGAACACTCCGCCGTCCTCGAGCACGTACAGGATCTTAACCTGCAGACGCGGGTCAGGCGCCGCTGCCGCGGGCGGAGGCGTGGAACAGGCCGCGAGGGCGAAAGGGAGGAGGACGAGGGGAAGGCTCCGGATCATGGACCATTGGACGCACCGGGCGTGCGAAAGTTCGCCGAATTCCGTCTCCCCCAAACCTGGAACCCTCAACCTCTCGGAACTCGGAACCCCGAACTCCGAACCGAACTAGCAAACCCGAAACTTCCGTCGCTACACCGCGATTTCCTCATTCCGCTTCAAGATCCTGTACCGCGTGTCCCTCTGCGCCGGCACGAACCCCGCTTCCCGGATCTGCAGCACCATCTCGTCCACGAGGATCGAGCTCATCGTGCTGGCGCCCGCCTGGCTGACGACGTTCTCCTCCATCATGGTCGAGCCGTAGTCGTCGCAGCCCGCGTTGAGCGCGGTCTGGGCGATCGCGACGCCCTGCGTGGGCCAGGAAGCGCCGTGGTGGCGGAAGTTGTCGAGGAAGAGGCGGGCGATGGCGACGTTGCGGAGGTATTCCTGCGCGCCGGCCGGGCGGATGCCCTTGCGGCGGGCGAGGCCGCTCATCGGGACGGTGTCGAGCTGGGCGGTCCAGGAGATGAAGGCGGTGAAGCCGTTGCCGTGCTTCGCGAGCGATTCGTCCTGGAGATCGCGGAGGCGCAGCAGGTGGTTGACGCGGTGTTCGTACGATTCGCCGAAGCCGATGACCATCGAGGCCGTCGTGGCGAGTCCGTGGCGGTGCGCGACGCGCATCGCCTCGAGCCACCCCGCGGTCTTCAGCTTCTTCGGCGAGATTTCCTCGCGCACGGCGTCGTCGAGGATTTCCGCGCCGCCGCCGGGGAGGCCCGTGAGCCCGGCGGCCGCGAGGCGCCGGATCACTTCCTCGAGGGGGAGCTTTTCGACGTCGGCGATGTGAGTGACTTCGCTCGGGCTGAACGCGTTCACCTCGATGTCGGGGAACTCCGCGCGCAGCCAGCGCAGCAGGTCCTCGTACCACTCGAGCTTCAGGTCCGGGTGATGCCCGCCCTGCAGCAGGATCCGCGTCCCGCCGATCGCGCGCAGCTCGCCGATCTTCTGCGCGAATTCCTCTCGCGTCAGGACGTACGCCTCCTTGTCGCCCGGCGGGCGGTAGAAGGCGCAGAAGAGGCAGTCCGTAATGCAGACGTTCGAGTAGTTGATGTTGCGGTCGACGAGGTACGTGACGGTCGCGGGATCGTTCTTCGCGTTGCGGACCGCATGCGCCGCGGCGCCGAGGTGGATGAACTCGCCGTCCCGGTAGAGCTCGAGCGCCTCCGCGGGACTGATCCGCCGGCCGTCGCGCGCGCGCTTGAGGGTTTCTGAAACGGTCATACGTGCAAGACTAAGGCCCTAGGGCGTGCCGTCAAGCACGGTGGCAGGGGTTCGATGAATTTGAACGTAATGAACCTACCAAGGTCTCCCGAGTAGTTGCTCCATCCGGGCGATGTCCGGCGGCGACAACTTCGAGGTCAATCCGGCTTCGCAAACAAATCTCCAGAGATCTTCCGCCTCGTTGCGCCGGAGGTTCTGGAGAGTAATTCCCCGAACGAGCTGCAAAGCGTTGTCGTCTCCGTTCCCCGCACGTTGGCAGGCCGCACGCCGTGCGGAGCGGCGAATTCCCTCGTGTTCCGATTCGAGCGCGGCTGAGATGACTCCGTAACTGCGGGGACTCTCGATTGAGCCGAGATACCAGATGGCCCGCGCCCTCGGCCGCAGGGGACCATCGATACTCGTAATCAGTATTGCGTCTTCGACTCCTGGCTCCGCAAGTCGCGTTCCGAGCGCATCGATGGCATCTGATCTCACTCCCGGGTTGGGATCCCCTGTTGCCGTTTCTATGGCAGCCGACCGGGTCAGCGGGTCCGTGTAGGCGGCTGCGAGCCTGGCCCACAGCGACCGCTCCGCAACACAATCGCTCTTCAGGAGGGCGGCGGCACTCTCTGCCGGCGGAAGGGCCAAGGCTCGCTGTTCTGCTCCAAGGCGTAGAACCAGCACGAGTTGCAGGGAAAGCTCGACCCGCTCTGCTTCCGTCTTTAGCAACGGCAGTCGACCTGCAAATTCCATGAACTTCGCAGGGTCCAGGGACACGACGTCGAAGACCGGCGTTTCGTGGAAGAACGGGCGAACCCCAGAATCTCCGGGCGCTAACTTCCATGTCGTTGGCTGCGTGGTTGCGGGATTCGCCGTCGCTTGCGAGTCGGGGGGTTCCTCCATGTAAGCCGGCGCTCCCGGTTGGGGAAATGGAGCAGGCTTCTCGACTCCGACAGTTCCGACTGGCGCACTCTGGCGGTCGAACTGAAGTAGAGCGATGCCAACGGCCAACTCCAACGCCGAAATCGAGAGCGCAGCGATGCCCAAGGCTCTGCGTGTCATTTGAGGGACTCCAATTCGGCCAGCTCCGTCGCAGAAAACTCGGAGAGCGTGCCGGATCGCTTCATCTGCTCGAACGAGAGGCGGCGCAACTGGTTTGTCTCCATTGAGCGCGCGATGCTCACCAGATGATCACGCGCTCCGCTGGAACCTCGCCTCAAAAGCTGCCCCAAGTTGAGAATGTGCAGGGATTTTTCCGCGGACCCCGCGCCACAGTAGAGCTTCCAAATGAACTCGGCGGCTCGCTCGGGTTCACCGCCGACTGCGAGCGCACGAACCGCTTCACGCGATTCAGGTCGATTCTGACCCGAAGCGCACCCCTCGAGCAGTCCTGCGACCGGACCCATCTCGGCGATGTTCGCGAACGCCTTCAAGTAGGTTGTGCGCACCTCCGGATCTAGCTCTGCAGGAAACTGCGTGGTGAGCGCATTCGCCGACGCCGCGTCCATCAGCCGGCCCAGGATTACGACACTCAGGTTGCGAGCGCGGGGGTTCGGAGCCCGAAGACCCGATTCTGCTGAGTCACTGAGCTTCCTCGCGGCAGACAGAGGACTTGTCGCCAGAATCCATTCAAGTGTTTCTGCCGCAGCCGGATCCGACTCGAGAAGCGACTTCCACCGGGCCCAGACTTCCAGGATGAAGTCCGGGTTGGACTCTACCTCAGCTTCGATCGCGGCCGGTGCCAGCAGTCTCGGTGGATCCGCGGCGGAATGCTCCGTTTCCGGTACTGAAACCGCGGATTTCGGTTTGCTCGTTTTGTCCGGCCACGCGGCGTTGGGGACTGCCTGCAAGGAGGGCCCGGCGGAAAGCATGTGGGCACGGATAGACCCGATCAAGACGGTCGTCGACGTGATCGTCAGCGCACAGATCAAGGCGATTGAAACCCCGTGGTTTCTCCGTTCCCCATTCTGAGAACCGTGAGCTTGACCCGGTGACGGATACATCGTCGATACTCCCTTGGCTGAGCGAGCGACAGAAGCTCCAACGCGAAAAACTGGCGATTCCCACGGCTCCGTTGCGGACGACAGGCAACGCCCTCGCTTGAGCACTCTTTCGAACACAACAAGCAATACTACGATCTGCAGAGGGCTCACTCAACCTGGACATGCGCCCTGCATCGATCGCGTCGAAGTCATCGCGGTTCAAGCACCTGGGAGTACCGAAGCTGAGCTGAAATGTTCCGAGTGAGCTTTTTCTCATGCCTGTCGTTTCGCGGTCCCGCTCTCGACGATAGGTAATCTCCCTCGGACCCGCTCGGAGGCGCTCGGAGTACTGAAGGTAATTCCAGAGGGTCAAAGTGGACTGAGCTCGCGGCCATTATTTTTGGCAGCGCCCGACGGCGGGGCGGAAGACTGCGCGAAGTGGCGTGAAATGACAGCCCGCAGGCCGGCGATTGCGGGAAAGCGCCCTTCCGTGTTGAGACTGAGTCTCAACTTATTCATGTTTCACTTGATTCGCTTCCATCCCACCCGTCAAAATTCCCCCAACTTCAGCAACCTTCCACGGAGGACTCGCAACCATGGCAGCCTTCACCGCCGACGCTCTCAAGCCCCGCTATCACTCGGCCATCGTCGACTGGCAGAAGAAGAACTTCCCCGAGCTCGAACTCCTCGACAAGAACTGGTCCAACTTCTTCCCCGGCCAGACGCCCTTCTCCCTCATCGCCAAGATCGGCAAGGTCAAGTCGGACCTGATCGAGTACGGGAAATTTGCCGGCCAGCCCAAGTTCGAGCAGGCGGGCAAAATGGCCGGCAACATGTTCTACAGCGCGCGCGACATCATCAAGGCGCAGTGCTCGACGGAGTTCGGGTCCGTGCAGCAGCACCGGATTTCGCTCGAAGAAGCGACCGGGGACGAGGCCAAGTACTGCGTCATGCGGATCATGGCGGAGGAACTGCGGCACGCGTACCAGATGTTCTGGGTGCTCGACCACGACGCGACCTGGCGCAAGCTCGGCATGGGCGACGTCGCCGCCGAGACGATGGACGAGTTGCTCGCGATGAAGACCGGCGAGCACGTCCTCGACGCCTTCAACATCGAGTTCACGCAGTTCATCGACAACATCGTGTTCGGCGCGCTCATCGACCTCGTCGGCAAGTACCAGCTCGACATGCAGAAGGTCTTCGCCTACGCGCCGATGGCCCGCTCCATGCCCCCGATGTTCTCCGAGGAGGGGTTCCACCTCGGCACAGGGAAGCGCTTCCTGCGCGAGTACGCCGTCGAGGCGGCGGGCGGGAAGGGGAAGTGGTCGTTCCCCGAGATCCAGAAGACGATCAACCAGTGGTATCCGCGCGGGCTGGAGATGTTCGGGAACGAGCACGGCGGGACGACCACGGTGGAGTTCGGGTTCAAGGACAAGACGAACGGGCAGGCGCAGGCCGACTACATCGAGGAAGTCCGCCAGATCCTGGAGCACGTGAATATCGGGATCGTGCAGGCGCGGAACCCGAAGCACACGCCGCAGGATTCGCGGCGGGTGGTGAACGAAATCCTCCAGACGGGGGACAAGGTCGACAGCGTCAGCGCGGAGGAGATCATCTACCTGCCGTCTAACAAGTTCTACCGCCGCCGCGGCCTCCCGGAGTACGCGCTTCAGCCGTTCAGCCTGCGCGGCGAGCTGATCACCGAGGGCGGGAAGCCGATCGGGGAAGAGGCGTACTTCAAGTACCTGGAGACGCAGCTTCCGACGACGTATCTCAAGTGCCCGGACTACGAGAAGTTCAAGGGGATGTACCGGAAGGCGCACGAGAACGGCAACGGGCACGCGTGGTAGAGGCCGCGACGGCATGATGGCGGTACGAAGCCGGGAGACGGTTGCGCTTGAAATCAGGGCCCCGGGTGATCCCCGGGGCCTTGTTGTTTCCTCCCGAGTGCGTTCGCGATCCGGTCCCCGAACTCCCGTCTCCGAACTTCCTTTGTCACCCGGTCGCGCGGTCGGCAGAATCATGGCATGAGAATCCTCAAGCTGCTGTCCGTGCTCGCGCTGGCCGGCTGCGCCGGTTCGCAGAACGCAGGCGTCGTGAGCCTGACGGCCGTCGACCCGATGGGGCGCAACCCGGGCAGCTTCAACTTCGCCGTCCTCGACGAGTCGAGCGGCAAGGTGGTGTGGAGCGGGGTGCCCGCCGAAGGTTCGACCGTCACGAACACGGTCAAGGGGGGCGATTACCGTCTCCTCGTCATCTCGAGCAGCGGCGTCGCGTCGATCCCGCTCGAAGTCGACGGCGACGAGCGCGTCACCGCCCGGCTCTCGACCGGCGGCGCCGCGCGCGGCGAGGCCCGTCTCGCCGGGAAGCCCTTCGCCGCCCAGGTCTGGATGCCGATCCCGGGCAAGGGCACCGAGAAATCCAGCGCGCTGTCCTACATCACCCGCGCCAACGCCGACGGGCACTTCCAGATCGACCGCCTGCCCCCCGGCAAGTGGACGCTCGTGGTCGGCACGGCGGCGGACGGGTACCGGGAAGTCGAAGTGACGATCGAGGAAGGGAAGGTCGCGCAGCTGGGATACATCGACGTCCGATAGTTCCTGAACCCTTTGCAGGCGAAAGGCGATCAACCGTCCATGAGGATTCTCTCCGGCGTCCAGCCTTCGGGCCGGCCGCACATCGGCAACTACTTCGGCGCGATGCGGCAGAACATCGAGCTGTCGCAGCGGTCGGACGCGTTCATCTTCATCGCGAACTACCACGCGATGACGACGATCCGCGACCGCAAGCAGCTCGCGGACTACACCGACGGGCTGGCGCGCGACTACCTGGCGCTGGGGCTCGATCCCTCGAAGTGCGCGTTTTACCGGCAAAGCGACGTCCCGGAGGTCTGCGAGCTTTCCTGGATCCTCACGACGGTCACGCCGATGGGGCTGCTCGAGCGCTGCGTGTCGTACAAGGACAAGGTCGAGAAGGGGATTCCCGCCGACCACGGCCTTTTTGCGTACCCGGTGCTGATGGCGGCGGACATCCTGATCGTGAAGTCGACGACGGTGCCGGTCGGCGCCGACCAGAAGCAGCACGTCGAGGTGGCGCGGGACATCGCGATCAAGTTCAACAACACGCACGGCAACGTGTTCCCGCTGCCGGAGGAGCGGATCCTTCCCGAGGTTTCCGCCGTGCCGGGCGTGGACGGCCAGAAGATGTCGAAGTCGTACGGGAACACGATCGAGCCGTTCGAGGACGAAAAGGCGCTTCGCAAGAAGGTGATGTCGATCAAGACGGACTCCAAGGGGGTCGCGGAGCCGAAGGACCCCGACACGTGCAACCTGTTCGCGCTGTACAAGCTGTTCGCGACGCCGGCGGACCGCGACGCGATGGCCGCGCGCTACCGGGCGGGCGGCATGGGGTACGGGGACGTAAAGAAGGCGCTGGCAGACCTGATGCTGTCGCACTTTGCCGAGGCGCGGAAACGGCGCGCGGCGCTGACGGCGGCGGAGGTTGCGGAAGCGCTTGCGATCGGGGCCGAGAAGGCGCGCAAGGTCGCGCGTGAGACAATGGCAGAGGTCCGGAAGGCCGTCGGGCTGTAGCAACCGCCACGTTCGAGCGAAGGAGAGAGCCATGGCCGCACCCATCCTCATCCGCGACATCATGACCACGCCGGTCCTGACATTGCCGAAGAGCTCCACGATCCTGGACGCGGCGCAATTCTTCCTGAAGAACCGCTTGTCCGGCGCCCCGGTCGTGGACGACTCGGGCAAGGTCGTCGGCATCATCACCCTCCGCGACCTCGCCAAGTATTTCCTCGAGCCGGCACTTCGCAGCACCCCGGTTCCGTCAGCCGCTTCCAATCCCGAGAAGCTGCGGATCAGCGACCTGATGACGCCGCATCCGCACCACCTGCGGCCGGGGGACCTGGTCGAAGAGGCGAAGAAGGCGATGAGGCAGCACCGGACGCACCGGATGCTGGTGAACGACGAGCACGGGAAGCTGGTCGGGATCGTGAGCGCCGCGGACGTGCTGAACCGGGTCAGGGACGATTACTAGGCCGGATTCTCGAGGAGATCACCGTGACTGCACCCCGCACTGCCCGGGACGTGATGAGCACCCCGGTCCGCTTCCTGGCCCGCGACGCGACGGTGTTGCAGGCGGCGCAGTTCCTGCTCGACAACCGGCTGTCGGGCGCGCCCGTCGCGGACGACGCGGGGCGGCCGGTCGGGGTCTTCTCCTACCGTGACCTGGCGAAGTTCTTTCTCGACCCGGCGTTCCTGGAGGGCGGCGCCGCGGCGCCGTCGGCGGCCCGCGTGTTCGAGTTCATGACGCCCCGGGTGACCTCCGTCCGGCCGGAGGCGACGCTCGACGAGTGCCGCAAGGTGATGCGCCAGCACCGCATCCACCGGCTTCTCGTGCAGGATGCCGACGGCAAGATGTCCGGTGTCGTGAGCGTGTCCGACCTGGCGCTGCGCGTGACCGACTGACCCTTACCGGCCCGCTTCCGCTCCTTTCAGGTTCTTGCGGTTCATCATCCATGAGCGCCACTGCGCCGGGGTGCTCAGCCGTGCGCCCGTGAGGAGCCGCAGCGACTCGTTGGCGGCCAGCCGGACCTCCTCGTCCGAATCGCCGGCAAGGATCGCCACGATCCGGCCCAGCACGTCCTCCGAGGCGGGGAAGAGCCCGGCGTACTGCAGAAGTTGCGCCCGGGTGACCCCGGAGCTGGATTCCGCGGCCTCCAGGATCGGAATCCCGGCGCCGTCGACCTGCCGGCGCGCCAGCTCCCGCCCGGCCTGGGTCCGCGCCCGCTCGTTCTCGCCCTTCAGCGCCGCGAGCAGGTCCGCGTCGGGGATCGTCTTCGCTTCGCGCAACCCGCCCATCTCCTCTCCGTCCTTCCCGGTCGTCGGCAGGTAGCGGTAGTAGATCTGGAGGTCCAGCGCGGAGAGCGCCGTCGAGAAGACGCGCCCGATGCCGTTCGCATCCGTGGGCTCCGGCGCCCACGACCCCTTCGCGTCGCCCGTCTTCTCCTGCGCCTCCGGGAGGATCCGCTTCAGCTTCGCATTCCACTCGTCCCACAGGTCGCCGCCTGCGTGGAAGAGGAAGAGGGTGGCGTAGTAGGTGAAGTAGTGCCCGGCGTTCGTCGAGATCCAGCCGCCGGTCAGGTCGTCGCCGCCGTCGCGCTGAAGCTGGCCGTAAACGGGAGCCCGCGAGGCGAGCATCTCCGCGATCCGGCGGTCGAAGTCCTGGTCGGGGACCAGTTCCAGGTACTGGCTCGCGAGGCCGCACGCCGCCGTGACGGCGCACGTCCCGGGGACTGGCCCCTGACCGGGTCCGACCTGGTAGGGGAACGTCCCCGCCTGCTTGTTGGCCGCCCTGCGGTACAGCCGGCGCGCCGCCTCCCAGCTTTCCTTCGGCACCGCGATTCCGCCGAGGCGCGCCGCACGCCACGCCTGGACGTGCCAGTTGGATATCGACAGGTCGGAGCGGCCCGTGAGGTTTGCCGAGTAGTCCCAGCCGCCCGACGACTGCTGGGCGTCCGCGCTCGCCTCCACCGCCCGCGCGATCGGGTCGCGCAGAAGCGGCTCCTGCGTCATCGCGTGGAGCTCCGCCAGCGCAAACGTCACGATCCCGTGCGTGTACATCGACTGCTGGTACCCGATTCCCGTTTCGATGAAGAGCCCGTCGGCGCCCTGGCGCTTCAGCAGGTACTTCATCGCCGCGCGCACCGTCTCGCGGCGGGGATCGTCGGGACTGGCGTGGGAATGCCCGTGGGCGAGGAAAGCCAGGAGGGCAAGTCCCGAGAGCGCGGAGCGGTAGCTCGTGGCGACCTGGGTGCAGCCGCGGTGGCCGCAGTCCGCCGCGCCCCACCCGCCGTCGCGATCCTGGTGGGCCGCCAGCCAGCCCAGCGCGAGCTCGACCGAGGCCTCGGTCTTCCCGTCGCCGCCGTACCGGCGGAGGGCCTCCCCGCGGCCCGCCCCGCCGCGGCCGGCGAAGAGCCCGCCGTTGCCGAAGGAGGTCGCGACCGTGCAGGAGTTGCCGAGCCCGGGGAGCTGGATTGCGGCCGCGCGCTCCTGGACGGGCGGCAGGACCGCGACGGGAGCCGGCCCGCCCGGCGGCGAGTCCTCGTTGTCCTTCCCGTTCACGCCGTTGTCCTGGTCGCCCTGGAGCGCGCCGCCCGCGGGAGCGGGCCGGGGGGGCGAGAACGTGAGACGGAGCACCTTTCCGCCCGACGGGCGGGCGGTGAAGCGGACGATGTTCATGAGCACGACTGCGGCGAGGACGTGGAGCGCGAAGGCGACGGCCCAGGCCGGGCTGCGCAGGAGCCAGCGCTCCGGCGTGCGTTCCTCCTGCCGTGCCGCTTCTTCGCGTGCCATCCGCTCGGCGCACGACGGCGCCGCGAACCTGTTCCGGGAGCCCATGGGCTTCCTCCGAGGTGAACGCGCGGGACGGCCCCCCCGGCCGTCCCGCGCCTCTGCGTTACTTGCCCTTCACCACGAGCGCGCCGTTGGCGATGCGGATGTCCAGGTTGTTCATGAAGGCGAGGAGCTCGAGGACGTCGCCGAGGCGCGTGTCGTCGACTCGGAGGTTGACGGTGCTTTCCTTGAGGTTCTGGTCGGGCACGATGTTCAGCTGGGCGACTTCCCGGATAAAGGACAGGGTTTCCGTGACGGGCGTGTCCGTGAAATTCAGGCTGATGCGGAGCGCGTCGAGTTTGCGGAAGACGTCCTTGTCGTCGGCGCTGGCGTCGTTGCCGACCGTGATCGCCGGCATCTGCTGCACGTCGTTCAGGCGGGCCGGGGTCGTCCAGATCAGCATCCCGTTGCGGCGGGCGAAGGCGACATGGGCCGAGTCCGCCAGCAGCGCCAGCACCTTGCCGAGAGCGAGGTCCTTCACCGCGAAGGTGAGTTTGTTCTCGGCGAGTTCCTTCGCGGCGGGGTCGAGGACGCAGGGGATGGCCGCGAAGGAGCTGATGAAATCGAGGATGTCGGTGAGGGGGGAGTCCGTGAAATCGAGGTCGATCTTCAGCGTTTCGAGCTTCTTCGCGACGACGTCCCCGGGCTTCTTCTCCACCGGCGCGCCCGCCATCGCGGCGAGCCGCTCCTTCGCCTTGTCCACGAGCGCCGCCTGGGCGGGGAAGTCGCGCACGACGGCCTCGTACGCCTCCTTCGCGTCCCGCGGCACCCCCAGCTTCTCCCAGCACTCCGCAATCCGGTACTGCGCCTTCGCGGCGATCTCTTCCTCGTCCTTGTGCTTCTTCAGGATCGACTTGTAGATCTCCATCGCGCCGTTCAGGTCGCGGTCGGTGTTCTCCTTGTCGAGCGCCTTGGCGTAGTCCTCGGCGGCGCCGTCCTCGGCGCGGGCGGGAAGGACGAGAAGGGCTGCGAGCAGGGCGGCGGACAGGGCGAGCGGTTTCATCGGGCCTCCTGGAGTGGCGTGGTTGTGTTCCCCCCTACGCGGGGAAAGATAGGGCATGAGGGGGCAGGAGGTGTCACGGGGAAGTGGGAGGATGTAGAGAGTTGTCATGGCGGGGAGTTCGGGGTTTTGGAGTTCGGTTCCGAGTTCCGGGTTCCGAGTTCCGAGGGTTGGGGGTGGGGGATTTGGAGTTTGGCGGGCGGTCAGGTCGGGTCGAGCAGCTTGTAGCCGGCGCCGTGGACCGTGAGCAGCAGGCGCGGGGTCTTCGGGTCGCGCTCGATCTTCTGGCGGAGTTTCACGATGTAGTTGTCGACCGTGCGGTCCGTGGGATACGCATCGACTCCCCAGACTTCGTTCAGGATGTCGTTGCGCGATACCACCTGCCCCCGGCGCTGCGCGAGGAGGCGCAGAATCTCCGCCTCGTAGCGGCCCAGTTCGATGGTCTTCTTGCCCCGCTTCGCCGTGAACGCGTCCGCGTCCACTTCGAGGTCGCCGATCGTGAACTTCGCGGGCCGGGAGGCTGTCCCCGCCGCCCTTCGCAGGATCGCCTTCACGCGCGCCACCAGTTCCCGCACGCTGAACGGCTTCGTCACATAGTCGTCCGCCCCCATCTCGAGCCCGAGCACCCGGTCGACCTCCTGGCCCCTTGCCGTCAGGAACACGACCGGCACCATCGCCCCCCGCGCCCGCAACTCCTTGCACACCGCCAGCCCGTCCATCCCCGGAAGCATCCAGTCCAGGATCACCAGGTCCGGCTTCTCCTTCAGCGCCAGCGCCAGCCCTTTCTCCCCGTCCCCCGCCGTCAGCACGCGCCACCCCTCGTACGCGAGGTTGTCGCGCAGTCCGCGCAGCAGGTCCGCTTCGTCCTCAACGACCAGGATCGTCTGGGGCATCGGTTCTCCGTGTAAATTCCAGGATGAAGCGGCTTCCGCCGCCCTGCCGGGCCTCGCACCGCGCGGTGCCGCCGTGGCCCTCCATGACGCGGGCGACGAGCGCCAGCCCGAGCCCGGTCCCCTTGACTTTCTTCGCGCGCGGGTCCCCGGCTCGATAGAACCTCTCGAAAACCCTCTCGCGGTCCTCCGCCGGCACGCCGATCCCGCGATCTTCCACCGCGACCGTCGCCGTCCCGTTCCGCTCCGACACCCGCACGCCGACCTGCGGCGCGCCGTCGCTGTACTTCACCGCATTCTCGAGCAGGTTGCGGATCGCCAGCGCCACGCCGTCCGCGTCGAACGCCGCCCGCACCGGTTTCGGCGCGTCCACCGCCACCTCCACACCCGCCTGCTTCCCGAACGTCCCCGCCGCCTCCCGCGCCGCCGCGGCCAGGTCGCCCGTCCGCCGCTCGAACGTCCTCTCCCCGCGCTCCAGCCGCGCGAAATCCAGGATCTTCTCGATCATCGCCGACAGCCGCTCCGACTCCCGCAGGATCACCTGCATGTATTCCTTCTTCTGCGCGTCCTCCGTGATCTTCCCAGCCTCCAGCGTCTCCGCGTACATCCGCACCAGCGCCAGCGGCGTCTTCAGCTCGTGCGACACCTGCGACACAAAGTCGCTCTTCAGCCGCGCCAGCTCCGCCTCGCGCCGCACCGCCCGGAACGACATCCACAGCCCCGCCGCGAGCGCGGCGAGAAGCACCGCGAGCCCCGCGATGTAGACGAAGCGCTGGCGACGGATCGACGCCGCGGCTTCGTTCGACGGGGGAAGAGCCACCGCGAGGCCGTCGGCCCCCGGGATCGCCGCGGCCGCGCCGCCGGGCGCGACGAGCTCGCCGGGGCCGGCCAGCGAGAGCCTTTCCCGGTGCAGCACCACGCCCGCAGCGGCGCCACTCGGCCGCACTTTCCACGCCGCGAGCAGCCCGCCGTCCAGCGCGGCGTAGACCGGCGGGTCTTTCTGCCGCACCAGCGCCGCCGCCAGCCCCGCCGCCCGTTCACGGACGTCCGCCCCTGCCCTCTCCCTTGCCCCGCGCGCCGCCAGTGCGCTCCATTTCTGCGCCCCGAGCGCCGTGAACGTCCAATCCTTCAGCGCCGCCCCGACCTTCGCCCGCGCCGCCTCGACCGCCGTCCCGTACCGCCCCGAGTCCGGCCCGAACACCGACTCCGCCAGTGCCAGCGCGTCCGCCTCCGCCGCATCCGCGTTCACGCCGCGCTTCAGCCGCGCCCGCTCCAGCCACGCCGCCACCACGCGCTCGGGTTCCGTGAAGCGCCCCATCGCGAGCGCTTCGTCGTACGCCGCGATCGCCCTCTCCGGAATCTCGATCTTCGCCGCCAGCGCCGCTTCCTGGAGCTTCGCCTCGACCCGCACCGTCTGCCCGAACTCCGCCCGCCCCGCGGCCGCGTACTCCCTCAGCGCCAGCTCCGTGTCCTTCGCCGCGAATTCCGCCCGGTACCCGCGGGCCAGCGCTTCTCGCGCTGCCTCATCCGTGGGAAGCGTCTCGACAAACGCGCGCGCCGTAGCGGCCGGCGGTGGCCAGGTGACGCGCCCGTTCCGGTCCAGCGCGAACCCCGCCGCGACTTCCGCGTGTCCTTCCAGTTTTCCCAGCGCCGCGGCAAGCGCCGCCGCCGATCCGGACTCCGGGAGCGTTTCGAGAAAGGGAAGCGTGGCCGCGTCGAGCCGCGCCCGCCACTCCGCCGCCGCCGCCGCGGCCGCCCGCCGCGCGTTCTCCGCCGCCGCCTGCTCGATCACGAGCCGCTGCGCGTCCAGCGACCGCGCCGCCAGGATCGCCAGCCCGGCCGCCGCCAGGAGGACGCTTCCGAAGATCGCGAGGTGGGTGCGGCGCACGGGGCGATTATAGGCGGATGCTCCCCGGAATCCCGGGGATGGCCGGAGCTTGACACGCCCGCGGGGCATTCCGCCCAATGAAGAGCATGGCGCGACGGAAACGAGGCGAACGGCGGTTGAAGGCGGAGACACCGGACGAAATCTGGGCCATGAGTCTGGGCGCCGTCTATGTTGAGGAAAACCAGATGCTCGCGCAGCTGGTGAGCTTCAGCGGCGAGCCCGACGAGGATCCCGGTTTCATCGAGGCGAACCGCGAGGACATCGAGCTGGGCGTCACCGAGGGGTTTTGCCGGATCGACATGAACGTGGCCGAGGAAGACGCGGGCGCCTGCCGGGACATGCTGGCAGACATGTGGGACGTGACGGACAAGAAATCGGCGCTGGGGGTGGTGAGCTTCCTGCGTGGGCAAGGCCTTCGCCGGGAATACGAAACGCTGGCTGCCATTCTCAAGGACGGGAGCCGCTCGGTAGAGGAATCCGTCTGCCTGTACCGGGGCGGCCTGGAAGGAACCACGAGATCCGGGCTCGAGCCGGGCGTCGCAGCGAATCTGGTCAGGATCGTGACGATCACCGCGAAGAACCTGGGCGCCGCGGGAATCCTGGGCTGGGATCTGGCCCGGCTGGTCCATCTCCTCCGCATGAGTTTCATCGCGGGTCACATCGACGATGCAACGGCGTGGGCCGAACTGGCCACATTGGCGAGTTTCCGCCCGGAATTCACGCACTGGTCCGGATTCCACCAGAGCTTTCTCGCCGGACGGCAGTTCTGGAGCGGCGCGCGCGATCCCGGACTCGAGGAGTGCGGCGAGCGACTGCTGACTCATCCGTACAGTCCCTGGGTGCGGTTCCCGTGGGCCGGGGTCCAAACCTGAAAAAGAATCGGCCGCAGTTTCCCGCGGCTGTTGTCGTAACCACTAACCACCAACCCCCAGCTACCAGCCTCGCCTTACCCCAGCAGCCCTTCAATCACCCGCCCCTTGTTCGCAATCTGGATCGGCCGCCCGACCGGCGTCTGGAACCACTCCGTGTGGTCGATCCCCAGCGCCGTGCAGATCGTCGCCATGAGATCCGGCACCGCCCACGGGTCCTTCACGACCGACATCCCGTCGTCCGCCGTCGCGCCGATCACCTGCCCGCCCCTCACGCCGCCTCCCGCCATCGCGACGGAGAAGCAATTGGGGAAGTGGTCGCGGCCGTCGTTCGGGTTAATCCTCGGCGTGCGGCCGAATTCGCCCATGCACAGGACGAGCGTCGAGTCGAGCAGGTGCCGGTCCTCGAGGTCCTTGATGAGCGCCGCGAACGCCGGCGCGAGCGAGCCGCAGAGGCCGCTGACGCGGCCGAAGTTGTCCTGATGGGTATCCCAGCCTCCGAGCGTGACCTCGACGAACGGGACGCCGACCTCGACGAGGCGCCGCGCCATCAGCACGCCCTCGCCGAATTTGTCCGCCCGCTGGCCGGCCCTCTGCGCGTTCCCCTTCTTGTCCGCGCCTCCCACGCCGTCCCCGATCCCGTACGCCTGCTTGACGCTCTCGCCTTCCTCGCTGATGTCGAACGCCTTCAGCAGCGGCGACCGCATCAGCTTGACGCTCTTCTCGTAGATCGCGTCCTTCCCCTCGGTCATCACGCCGCCGCGGGACGCCGCGAACGCCTGGTCGGCCTTCTCCAGGAGCTTCATGCGGCGGTCGAAGCGCTCCGCGTCGATCCCCGCGGCGTACGCGACGTTGTCGGGCGGCTTGCCCGGGTCCTGGATCACGAACGGCCCGTACGACACGCCGAGGAAGCCGGCGCCGAAGGACGGGTTGTTGACGGAGACGAAGTGCGGGAGGTCGAGGTTCGGGTTCTGCCGCTTGAGGGACACCACGGCGCCCGTGCTCGGGTGCTTCAGCGTCCCCGTCGGGGGGTAGCCGGTGTGCAGGTAGTACCGCGCGCGCTGGTGGTTGCCTTCCTTCGACGTCATCGAGCGGAGGACCGCCATCCGGTCGCTCACGTCGGCCAGCGGCGCGAGCGGCTCCGTGAACTCGCACCCGTCGATCTTCGTCTTGACCTTCTTCAGCGACCCGCCGTTCGCGCCGCCCTTCGGGTCCCACGTGTCCATCTGGCTCGGCCCGCCGTCCATCCACAGCAGGATCACGCTCTTGGCCTTCGGCGTGATCTGCGCGGGCGGCTTGTCGTACTTCTCGTTCCCCTTCGCGGGCTTCTTGTCGTCCGCGAACAGGCTCGACGTCATGCGGCTGGCGAGCGCGAGCGACAGCGCGCCGCCGACGCCGAGCTTGAAGAAGTCGCGGCGGGCGATCGGTCCGGCGGCGATCTCGGGCTTGTCGTCGTGGCAGTCGCAGTTGCGGGGTTCCATCGGCTGGTCCTCAATTTGTCCGTCATGGTCCGGGGCCCGCCTTCGCCCCTTCGGGGCTTCGGCGGGTCATTGATTGCGGCAGAGCCGCAATCAATGATTGAACTGGAACTCGCTCGAGTTCACGAGCGCCCAGTACACGTCCTCGTAGATCAGCTTCGAGTTCTGGTACTTGTTGATCACGCTCGCGAAATACGTCTTCTCCGTGTCGGTCGGGAAGCGCCCCAGCGCCGTCAGGTACATCTCGTCCAGGCGCGCTTCCACCGTCTCGACCTTCTGCAGGATCTTGCCCAGCGTCGTGTTCGGACCGACCTTGAGGCCGTTCTGGATCTGCGGGTTGTTCATGAACAGGAGCGCCTGCGGGATCGTGCCGTTGAAGGCGTCGCCGGCCTCGCCCTCGTCGTTGCCGAAGAGGAAGACGAACCCGGCGAGGAAGCGCTGCTTGAGCTGCTCGACGCGGTCGCGGTCCATGCCGCGGGCGAGGGAGTTCTCGATCCCGGTGACGGACATCAGCGAGTAGAACGTCTGGTCGGGAGTGAGGTGCTCGAGCTTGCCGTGCGAGTAGAACCGCTCGTCGTGGGCGTTGGTCGGGCTGGGCTTGCTCGAGAGCTGGTACGCCTTCGTGTTGCAGATCGTGCGGATCAGGCGCTTGAGGTCGTAGCCATTGAGCTTGAAGTCCGCCGTGAGGTAGTCGAAGGCGGCCGGGATCGACGGCGGATTGGTGATGTCGAGGTCGTCGAGCGGTTCGACGAATCCGGCGCCGAGGAAGTGCCCCCAGTACCAGTTCACCGCCGCCTTCCCGAACCACTTGTTGTCGTCCGCCGTCAGCCACTTCGCGAATTCCTTCCGGCGCTCGACGCCGTCCGCCGGCCCGGCGATGAACTCGCGGTCCGGGTTCTTGGGGGTTTTGACCTTGAAGCCCTTCGGCGTGCCGCCGGGGCGCGACAGGGTCTTCCCCTCGAGGAACGTCGGGTCCACGATCTTCGGCGGGTTCGTCTCCGGGATGGCGGACTCGCCCCGCGGCAGGTCGACGATCTCGAAGACGCCGGTGGGCATCTTCGTCTGGGGGTCGATGACGCGTCGGACCTTCGTGCGCGCGAAGAACGCCGCGACGCCCCAGAAGTCCGGCATCTTCCAGTCGTTGACCTTGGAGTCGTGGCACTGCGCGCACTGGATCTGGACGCCGAGGAAATGGCGTGAAGCGCTGGCGGCCATGCCGGCCTCGCCGGCGTCCTGGAGCGAGACGAGCCAGGCGGTCGCGCCGTTCGAGTCGGAGTCGCCCTCGGCGGCGACGATCTCGTGGACGTACTTGTTGTAGGGCATGTTGTTCGCGAACGCTTCGCGGAACCACTGCTTGTAGCTTCCCGCCCGGTCGCCGGCGATCTGGAGCAGCTTCGAGCCGCCCAGGAGCCGCTGAGCCCAGGTGAACGCCCAGTGCTCGGCGTAGAGCGGCGACTCGAGGAGCTCGTCGATCTTCTTGCGGCGCTTGTCGGGATCGTTGTTCATGAGGAACGCGCGGGCATCGTCGGCCGTCGGGATCTGCCCGGTGATGTCGAGCGTCGCGCGGCGGAGGAACTCGGCATCGTCCGCGAGGTCCGACGCGTCGAGCTTCTGCGTCGCCCACTCCGCGGCGATGAGGGCGTCGAGCTGGGAAGCGACCTCGGTTTCCTGGGAACCCTTTTTCGCCTTCGGGGTGGTGACGGTCGGCTTTTTGGGTTCGGCCGTGGTGGCGTTGGGCCAGGAGATTGCGAAAAGGGCCGCAAGTGCGCCGGCGGAGGCGAGGGCGAGAAGCGTGTTTTTGCGCATGAGCAACCTTTCGGTAACGAAGAGCGGGGTCCGGAACAGAGGTCTGAACCCCCGTAGGTGCGTGGAGTTGCGCGGAAAGGTGAAGTATTTCGCAGTTCGCAAGCCGATGTGTGCCAATAAGTTGAGGCGACCCCATCCCCGGCGATGGCCGGGCGCCGATAGGCGTCCCGCGCGGCCGGCAATCGCGCGAAATAAAAACATCGGGTGCGCTTCGCCTGCGCGGCGATTGTCGTATCATGGCGCGCTCACCGGGCGGTGACTCGCCCATTCGCGGGGGCCCTTCGATGAACGATTCGTCGCAGCGCCTGACCGGTCTCGGGAAGTTCTTCGTCGTCCTCGTCGTGCTCGGGCTCGTCGGCTCCGGAATCTGGATGCTGACGCGCGACAAGGCAAAGCCGCAACCCGCGGACGGCCCTTCGCAGCCCGTCGCGGGTCCGGCAAAGGCCCCGCCCCCGGACCCGGCGGATCTTTCCGCGCCCGTGCCGGAGGGCGTCGTCGAAACGCAGAACGAGATCCCGCGCCTTGCCGCGGCCGCCGCGTACCAGCCGAAGGACGGCGTCGTCGAGATCGAGCTCAGCGAATACGCGGGGTACGCGGGCCTCATCGCCGCCAACGGCGGGCTCGCGCCGTCGCCCGACTCGATCTTTGCGAAAAAATACGGCTTCCGTCTCAAGATCACGCTGAGCGAGGCCGAGTCCTGGAACGCGCTCAACTCCGGCCGCCTCGCCGCTTCGGCGACCACGGCGGACGTGCTCGCCGTTTACGGGCGCCAGTACGAGGTCAACGTCCCCGCGCTGATCGGGTACTCGCGCGGCGCGGACGGCGTCGTCGTGCGAAGCGACATCAAGCGGATCAACCAGCTGCGCGGGCGGACGCTGGCGACGGCGCAGTTCACGGAGGCCGACTTCTTCGTGCGGTATCTCGCGCAGGAAGCGGGGATGCCCGTGAAGATGCTGGGCGGGTTGCAGGAGGCGCCGGACGCGGACTCGCTGAACCTGGTGTACTGCGAGGACGGCTTCGCGGCGGGAGACGTGTTCCTTGCCGAGCTCAAGGCGGGGCGGTCGCGTCTCGCCGGGTTCGTCGGCTGGGCGCCGAAGACCAACGAGGTCGCGCAACAGAGCGGCGGCAAGGCGGTCGTGCTCGCGACGAACCGCAACCTGCTCATCGTCGCCGACGTGCTCGTCGTGAATCGCGGGTTCGCCCAGCAGCACCCCGAGATGGTGAAGGGGCTCACGCACGGGCTGCTCGAGGGGAACCGGCTGGTTCGCGACACGCCTGCGGCGGTCATCGACGTCGTCGCAGGGGCTTTCAAATGGAACCGCGAGAAAGCCACGGCGGAACTCGCCAAGGTCCACCTCGCCAACCTTCCCGAGAACCTCGCGTTCTTCTCCGGGCAGATCGACGCGGCCGGCAGCTTCGGCGGGATCTACTCTTCTTCCATCTACGCCTACGGCCCGGCGCTCATCCGCAGCCCCGTCGACGGCGATCGCTTTGTCGACCTCACCGCGCTCAAGGCGATCGATGCCGAGGGAACCTACAAGGACCAGAAGATCTCCATCGCGCCGATCCGCTCCACCGCGCCCTCCGCCGTCGAGGGCGATCCTCTCCTCAGCAAGGACATCCGGTTTCTCTTCGAGCCCAACTCCGCCAGGCTCGACGTGGGCAGTCCTGAAAACACCAAGAACCTCAACGCGCTTCGCGACCTGCTGCGCATCAGCCCGGGCTCGACGATCCTGCTGCGTGGGCATGTCGACAACGCGATGATCGGGGAGTTCCGCAAGCAGGGCGGGGAATCGTTCGTGAGGCAGATGGCGCTGAAGGCGATGGAGCTGTCGAAGAATCGGGCGGCCGAAATCAAGCGCGTGCTGGTGGAGTCGCTGGCGTGCGACGCTTCGAGGATTGAAACGGTCGGGCGTGGATGGGAAGAGCCGGCCGGGGTGGATGCGGAAAAGAACCGGCGCGTGGAGGCCCAGTGGTTCACGGTCGAATGAGGGGCCCATGGCGCGCTCGCTGATCGCAAGGCTGCACGACCGGTTTCACCCGGAGGCCCGGATTACCCGGCGTGAGGCGCTGAAGGTGTCGCTCGCCGGCGCAACGGGGCTGCTGCTCTCCGCCTGCTCCGGCGGGGCGGACCACGGCGTGCCGGGCGCGCCGCGCGCCTGCATCATCGGCGCCGGGTTCGCCGGCCTCGCCTGCGCCCACGAACTCGCTTTGAAAGGCTGGGACGTGACTGTCGTCGAAGCCAAGGACCGGGTCGGCGGCCGGGTCCTCAGCCGGCGCGACCTCGTCCCGGGCAAGAACGTCGAGGCCGGCGGCGAGCTCATCGGCTCCAATCACCCGCTCTGGATGGCCTACGCGAAAGCCTTCGGACTCACGATGCTCGACGTCACCGAGGAAGAAGGCGAGGCCCCGGTGCGATTCGAGGGGAAGCTGCTGACGCCGAAGCAGCAGGAAGCGCTCTGGGAGGAGTTCGAAGCGGCGCTTCCCGCGATCAATCAGCAGGCGGGGCCGGTCGACGCGGCATCCCCGTGGCTGACGAAAGGGGCGGCGGCGCTCGACGCATGGACGACGGCGGAGGCGATCGAGGGGCTCGAGGCAGGGGTGCTTGCGAAGCGGGAGTTGCGCCGGCAACTGGCGGGGGACAACGGAGTCGCGGTGGAGAAGCAGAGCTGGCTGGGGAACCTCGCGATGGTGAAGGGCGGGGGGCTGGCGAAGTACTGGACGGACAGCGAGGTGTTCCGGTGTGCGGGGGGAAACCAGCAGTTGGCGCAGAAGCTGGCGGACGCGATCGGGGCGGGGCGAGTGAGGCTAGGGGTGCCCGCGGTGAAGGTGGACGCGACGGCGGGCGGCGTCGTGGTGAAGCTGGCGGACCTGACGCGGATCGAGGCGGACTGGGTGGTGGTGGCGGTGCCGCCGGCGGTGTGGGCGAAGATCGCGTTCGAGCCGGCGCTGCCCGAGGGTTTGTCGCCGCAGGGAGGCGTCGTGGTGAAGTACCTCGCGGCGCTGGACCGCTCGTTCTGGCGTGAGTCGGGTGGATCACCGGACGCGGTGACTGACGGGCCGGTCTCGGAAACCTGGAATGCGACGGACGGGCAGGAGAAGGGGGACGGGGCGTGCCTGGCGGCGTTTTCGGGCGGTCCTGCTGCGGAGGCGTGCCGGGCGTTCGGGCGCGACGGCCGGGAGGAAAAATACTCGGCGGAATTGACGGCCCTGTGGCCGGCGTTCCCGGAGCATTTCCGGAAATACCTGTTCATGGACTGGCCGGCGGACTTGTGGACGGGGATGGGGTATGCGTTTCCGGCGCCGGGGGAGCTGACGACGGTTGCGCCGCGGCTGCGGGAAGGCGCGGGGCGCGTGCAGTTTGCGGGGGAGCACCTGTGCCCGGCGTTCGTCGGGTACATGGAAGGCGCGCTGCAGTCGGGAGTGGAGGCGGCGGCGCGGGTCCTTCGCATGTCGGGCGGCTCCCGGTAGAATTTTTGTCATACGCGTTGTCGCATGTGTCGGCCGCGCAACATAAGTAACGGCGCGCTATGCATTTGCGTCATATTAAAAATATGACATAAATAACGCCTCGACCCTTGACCCTCAACATTCATGTCATACACTTAGTTATGTCTGTAATACAACAATTCCTTCCCGTGGAGGCCCGCCCCATGTCCATCACCTTCCCCTGCTCCTGCGGTCACACCCTCCGCGTCCCGGAATCCAAGGCCGGAGCCGCAGGGAAATGCCCTCGCTGCGGCGCCTCCGTGCGCGTCCCTGCCCCGGTCGCCGTCGGCGCTTCCTCCGCTCCGCTCGAAATGGCCGACGAGTCAGCCCCGTCCGCCGAGCGGTCCCCGAGTCCGCCGTGCCCGAAGTGCGGCACCCAGTACGAGCCCGACGCCGTCCTCTGCGTCGCCTGCGGCGTTAACCTCGTGACCGGCCTGCCCCTCGATGCCGGCATCTCACGCAAACCCCTCAGCTCCCGCATCGTCGCCACGCACGACGACACCGAAGCCGAAACGATCGGGTTCTGGAAAATGACCCTCGGCGTCCTCCTGACGCCGCTTCACACCATGGAACTTTTCGGCGCGATCTTCTCGCGGCAGGAGATGCTCGCGAAGGGCGCGATCTTCTACGCCGCGTCGTTCATCGCCGTCGCGGTCGCGGCGGCGTTCGCGGCGCGGCCGGACCGGAACGCGGAGATGCAGCACCAGGTCGAGGAGATCGAGCGGGTGCACCACGTCGACGCCGTTCTGCCGAAGGACTGGGTGGACGCGAAGTCTCCTCCGCAGGGGATCGCGGAGTGGGGAGAGCCTCTCTCCTACCGCCTCCTCGAGCCCCTCGGCCCCGTCGAGGCGGGGAAGCTCTTCACCGTGCGACTCCAGGTGATGGAACTTGGCCGCACGCGGGCGGCGATCGGGAAGGCGAAGCTCGGACGCACGCCGTCGCACGGCAACCCGCCGGGGGACGAGTGGTACGAGATGAAGAAAGGCGCGACCGAGGGCGAACTGGTCGCGCAGGTCCCCGCCGGGCGCGAGGGAAGCTCCTCGTTCATCTTTTCGATGGCCTGCCGCCCGGGGACGCAGGCCGGCGACCTCGGCTGCACGCGCTGCGGGTTCCATTTCACCTGGACGCACCAGCCCGGCTGGGGCCGGCTCGTCCTCGAGGACCGCCGGGCCCGCATCCTGGAATCGGCGAAGGCGAAGGGCCTCCCGGTGACGGAGGACAAGCCGTCGACCGGGCTCCTCGGCGCGGCGCTGGGAGGCGCGGGGATCTTCGCCGCCATCGCGGTCAACGTCGTGGGGCTGGTGATCTCCGCCGCGATTTTCACCGCCGCCGCCCAGATGCTCGGCGGAGGCGGCGGGATCATGCTCATGTTCGTCACCATGGCGTACCTCACCGGCTTCTCGAACTTCCTCCAATTCTTCACGCTCCTCACTCCGCTCAAGCTCCAGATCTGGCTCCAGGCCGCCTTGCTGTTCTACGGCCTCGGGCTCCAGCTCTTCGCCCTGATGAAGGTCTACGACATCGACGTCCTTCAGGCGGTCGTGACCGCCGTGCTCGGCACGGTCGCCAAGGTGTTCGGCGCCGCGTTCCTCGTGATGGCGGTGCTGAAGCTGCTCGGGCTGGCGTAGGAACTCGTCGCGCCGGGAGGCTTTCCGCGCCTCCCGGCGCGTCGTCGTCTTTGGTCGTTGAGTTTTCCGCGCGAGTCCGCTTAGATGAGGCCCCCTCGCCTTGGAGGCGCTTCGCATGCGCCGCGCCACGCTGTCCACTCTGGCCCTGTCGCTCGCCGCCGCCGTCTTCGCCGACACGGTCACGCTCAAGGACCGCACCGTCGTCGAGGGGAAGGTGACCGTGAACACGGACACCGAGGTGGTGATCAACACCTACAACTCTTCGATGCCCGCCATGAGCTGGGGGGTCAAGAAGTTCGACAAGGGGCAGGTGACGCAGGTGGTGATCACGCCGCCGGACCCGCTGCGCGATTACTGGGAGAAGGCGAGCGTCGCCCAGCCGGACCACGCGACGCTCATGAAGTTCTGCGTCGCCAACAAGCTGGACGTCGAGGCGAAAGAAGAAGCGTTCCGGGTGCTGGCCTCGAACCCTTCCGACGCCGAGGCGCGCGGGCTGCTCGGCGCCGACGCCGACAAGCTCCTCAAGGCGCACCCGCTCTCGAACGGCGACCTGCGCCCGAAGATCGCCGACTACGGCGCGCTCGACGACGCGATGCGCAAGACGACGTACGAAGGGTGGAAGACGACCTACGGCGTGACGCTGCCGAAACAGTACTTCGACCGCGTCGCCCGTTCGCTGCAGCAGCCGAAGGGGCTCCAGGAGGACGTCCGGCTGACCTACAACACGCGGAAGTCCAGCGGCAAATACTCGGTCTGGGTTCCCGAGGACTACGACCCGCACCGCGCCTACCCGCTTCTCGTCGGCCTCCACGGCACCGTCAACGGCCTCGGCGGCATCGGCAACGGCAAGGACTTCATCAAGCACTTCCTCGTCGAAGCGCCCAAGTGGGGGTGCATCGTCGTCTGCCCGACGGCGGAGCCGCTTCCGTGGACCGGCCACGCGGACGACTACGTGCTGTCGTTCATCGCGGAGGTGGAGCTGCTCTACAACGTGGACATGAATCGCGTTTACATGATCGGGCACTCGCGCGGCGGGATGGGGACGTGGTATTTCGGGCCGGCGTACTCCGACCGGTGGGCGGCGTTCGCGCCGGCGGCGGGAAGCGGCGGCGGCAACGCGCTCAAGGCGCACCAGAACGGGTGCGGGATGTACATCTACCACTCGGAGGACGACCCGCAGGTCGGCGTCGGCGACGACCGCGGGGCGGCTCAGGTGCTTCAGAAGCAGAAGGCGGACTTCATCTACACCGAGTACAAGGACGCCAAGCACGGCTGGCCGATCGAGGTCGTGAACGACGCGCTGCTGTATTTCAAGCGGCACCACCTGATGAAGCGCGGGGCGAAGGGCCCCGAGCCGGTGCACGGCACGCGCCCGAGCTTCGCGGAGCCGCTCTGGCCCGACGAGCTGGTGTATTTCCCGA
Source organism: uncultured Planctomycetia bacterium (assembly GCA_964590435.1). Taxonomy (GTDB): domain Bacteria; phylum Planctomycetota; class MHYJ01; order WSZJ01; family WSZJ01; genus WSZJ01. Next base: position 39,274 of record CAZPWT010000015.1, on the reverse strand, counting down.
ACGAGGCGGCGGGGAAGGGCGGGAACGACGTGGCGTCGCTGTGCGCGGACGTCGAGCTGGGAGGGACGCGCGGGACGCGGGCCGCGAACAAGCTGATCGAGATGAAGGACAAGGCGGCGATGACGGCGATGTCCAAGACGCTGCTCACGCCGCAGTCGACGGAGGACGCCCGGATCCAGGCGGCGCGCGTGCTCGGCGCCTTCAAGGACCCCGCGGCGGCGGGTGCGCTGGTCAAGGCGCTCAACGACAAGCTGCTCACGGTCCGCAAGGCCGCGGCCGATTCGCTGGCGCTCGTCGGCGAGAAGAAGGACGCCCTCGCGATCGCCGCCGCCCTCGAAGCGTTTGCGAAGGAGTTCGACAAGGAGCTGAAAAAGGCCGAAATCCAGCAGTGGGAAGACTACCAGGCGCTCAACGCGTCCTATGTCGCCGCGATGGCGGCGCTCGGGGAAGCGCGGGTCGCCGGGCTCGTCGACACGATCGCGATCCGCAAGATCCTGCTCGCGACGGATCTTCCCAAGTTCAGCACGGGTTACGACCCGGAGGGCGCCCGCAAGAAGGCGGCGCTCGTGATCCTCGACGCGCTTCCCGGATTCAAGGAACCCAAGCTCAAGCCCGCGATCGCGCCGATCAAGGCGAAGTTCCCGGCGGACAACCAGGTGCAGACGCGGGCGACCGACGCGGAAGGGAAGATGTAGGGGCTATTTAGGGCCGCCGCTTTTTCCAGTCGAGCCGCGGGATGTGGATCCGCTTCGAGAAGGTGCCGTCCCATTCGGCGGCAAGGTCGTTGAGGGCGAGTTCCTCCACGATCATCCTCCCGACGCGCGGGCCCTCGGTTTCTTCCTTCGCGGGGTCGATCGGGCCGAAGGCGAGGAAAAGGCCTTCGCCCGCGACGGCCCGCTCCAGGTCCTGGCCGTGGTAGAAGCAGTAGCCGATGACGCCGGACTTGCGCGGCAGGTCGTCCCAGGCCTCCCGCACGTCGCTGTATCCGTCGCTCTGGGTGTAGCCGGCGTTCTCGAGCGCGATGATCCCCTTGCGGTTCAGGTCGCGGAAGGCGTCGGTCAACCGGTCGCAGTCGGTCACCTCGGGCCACGCCGCTTGTTCCCGCTGCAGCGCGGCGATTTCCTTCGCGACGGCGGCTGCAACCTCGGCGCGCGCCGGCTCCCCGGGGTCGTACGCCTCCTCGCACAGGATCTCCACAATCCGTTCGGCGGACTCGAATCCCCCCCGGACAAACGTGCGAATCACGTCACTCTCATCTTCGGTCATCGCCTCACTTTCCCGCCTTTTCCGCCTGGTGTCGCTTCCACCAGTCCAGCCACCCTGCCTTGTCTTTCTGCGTATGGAATTCGCCGCTGATTTTCTGGAGGACGTACGAACACCATTTCTGGTAGAGCTGCCCGTCGAGCCCCAGCAGCAATCCCGGCACCGCGTTATCCCCCATCGCGATCAGCGCGGTCACGGCATCGTCTCGGGTCTTGGACGTGATCTTCGCGATCCGGTTCAGCTCTTTCTCCCCGCCGTCCGCCATGCACCCCGTCAGCGCCTTGCCGGCCTCGATGGTCCCGATCGCCTGCAGCGTCGCCACCGCTTCTGTCGCGATCTTCTGGTCGGCGGAACGGACGTAGGATGAAGTGCACTTCACGGCCTCGTCGCCGAACCCGGCCATCGTCTTCTGGCCCGCCTCGCGCATGGCCTTCATCTCGCTCTCGAAGGCGATCTTGCCCACGAGAAGAATCGCCGTTTCGCCCTTTTCCGGCCCGAGAAGTTCGAGCGCCATGGTGCGGTACTCATCCGTCACACCCTTCGTCTCAAGGCCCGTCTTGACGGCCTGAACTAGCACCGATCCCTTGTACGCGCCCAGGGACTCGCGAAGCGCGGCCTTGGTTTGCGCGTCAGTTTCTGTCACCAGGCGGATCGCGATCGGCTTTGCGGCCCGTTCTTCCTTTCCGGGCGCCAGCTTCCCCAGCGCTTCCATGCAATCACTCGGGGAGCCCTTGCGAATCTTCTCGAGGACCGTCGCATAGTCGATGGCGGGGTCGTCGGCGAGCAGCACGGCGGGAGCCAGGAGCAGGCAGATGATTGTTTTCATGGGGCGAAAGTGTACGAGTCCTGTCAATTGCGGAGAAGTTTCGCAAACGCATCCATCAGCCGCTGCGCCGTCTCCTTTCCGAGCGAATTCGTCTCTTCGTAGTGATCCCCGGGGGGATGCGGTTCGAGCGTTGCGCTCTTGTCGTTCACCTGGAAGTCGTACTCCGGGACGACGTATCCGAGCTCGTCGTTCGCGAGGCCGATGATCATCTCGACCGGCGCGTCGAGCAGGTCCCGCAGAAACGGCCCCTTCGGCGCGTCCGCCAGCTTTGGTGGGTTCGGGTTGTCCTTCTTCACGAGCGGCTCGCCGAACGCCTTCGACCCGTCGAAGCCGCCCACCGCGAGTTCCGGGAAAAGCTCCCCCGGGACGAGCGCCGCCTGCACCGGTCCCAGCGTCAGCACCCCGATCTCCGTCCGCACCCACGGGATGTTCTTCGGCCCGATCTTCCCCTTCAGCGGATTTCCCTCCGCGTCGAAGATGTCCCGCGCCAGCAGCTTCAGCGCCATTGCCATGTGGAAGCGCGGATTGGTGCAGGGGAGCAGCAGCTCCTTGGTGCGGATCGTCAGCGCCGGGTCCTTCGCCGGCGCCGCCTTGCCGAGCGCGTCCGCTGCCAGGTCCGCGATCGCCGTCCCCACCCGCTCCGCCTCCTCGAACGTCCGCAGCTTCTCGCCCTTCTCGTCCCGTTTCGGTTCCGGCGTCATCATCCCGCCGAGCGCGCCGCTGACGAAGACAGCGGTTCCGCCCAGCCGCGCTTCCAGCCGGCCGCACAGGTACCCGGGGTAGTCCGCCGTGAGCTGCGCGTTCTGGCTCCAGAGGACCTCGGGGTGGCACGCCCAGTTGGCGACCGTCGCGACGGTTTTTCCGTCGGCTCCCTGGAGTTGAAGCGCGCAGAGCGCGTTGTCGATCACGACCGGGTCGCGATGGTCGCAGACGAATTCCTTCACGGGCGCCTCGAGCTGCGCCGCGCGGATCGAGACCGGCTGCAGCGCCGGCGCCAGCGCGCGGACCTGCGCCGCCACCGCGTCGATCGTCGCGTCCAGCCACTTCGCGTCGATCCCGCTCTCGAACGGCGTGCGCCCCCAGATCCCCATGGCGTCGGGGCCCTCGTGGTTGTGCGTGCTGGCGACCAGGACGTACGTCGCGGCGTCTCCCGCCTTCTCGCGGATCCGCTCGACGTGCGGCCGCATCAGGCCGACGACGTCCAGCACGACGATCGCGACGCGCGTCTTCCCGTCTTCCACCAGGAGCGCCCGCGACCGGATCGGGTCGTGCACCCCCATGGCCCGGCGGTTCATGTCGAATCCCGCCATCCAGACCGTCGATTTCGCGGGGTCCGGCGTGATGTCGATGGAAGAGGCCGCCGCGCGGAGTTCGGCGGCGGCGGGGAGGGCGGCGGCGAGAAGCGCGGCGAGCGCGCCGGCGAAGCGCCTCATTTCCCGAGCGCCGCGCTGAGCTCCTTCACGAGGCCGGCCGCGTCACGCGCCTCGATGTTCGCCTTGACCGAGCCGTCAGCGCCGAGGATGCGCAGGTCCGGGATCGACCGGATGCCGTATTTCGCCGCGGCCTTCTCGGCGGGGGAGCCCTTCGGCGGATCGGTCAGGTCGATGTGCACCAGCACGAACTTCTTCAGCGTCTCCGCCAGCTTCGGGTCGGCCAACTGGCCGGCCAGGACCTTGCACCCGCCTCACCAGTCCGCGCCGAAGTCCACGAGGATCGGGCGGTTCGAGGACGCCGATTCCTTCATCCCCGCTTCCAGGTCCGGCAGCCAGCCGGCCGCGTGGGCCCCGCTCGCCGGTGAGGGCGAACCACCGCCGTTTTCGCAAGCCGCCGCCATCACCAGCGCCGCCAACCCGACCAGGACTCTCGCGTGCCGCATCAGGGTGCCTCCTGCCGCCATCTTACAGGACCGCGCGGCGCCCCCCAACTACTGCGACGACGCCACGCTCGCGAAATTCACCAGGGCCTCGTGCTCCATCTCGCGCTTCTCGCAGACCATCAGCGCATAGAGCCCGCGCTTCTCGTCCTTCCAGCACACCACCCGGCAGCCGTCGTATTCCCACGTGCAGAACTTCCGGCCGCCGCGCACGACGCAGTTGTGTTCGCCGAGAACCAGCCCGGGGGCGTTCACGAAGAACAGCACTGTGCACGTCGCGTCGTCGGCGCAATGGTCCATCCGGTACCGGTAGGCGATCGCGTCCTGGAACCTCGGTCCCATGTCCACGCCGAACTCGCCGTTCACCTTGTAACCCGCCACCACCGGCGGCGGGATGTCCTTCGCCATCCGGCGGGAGGGACCCTCCTGCGGAAGCGGCCGGACCGTGCCGGTCGCGATGTCGTGCATGCGCTTGGTCGCGTCGATGACGTACGGGCATGTCGAGAAGTGGCCGTAGCCGTAGAGGGAGGCGAACGAAATCGCGACGAGCGCGGCGACGCCGGCCATCGAGACGAGCGGACGGCGGCGCAGGCTGCCCGCGACACGAACGGGCCACGGCGCCGACATCTCGGCGAGGCAGGCGCAGATCCGCCCCTTCAGCGCCTCAGGCGCCATCCCCGGCTTCAGCCGCTCCTTCAGGAAGTCCTCGAATTTCTTCGCGTCCACGAACCGCTCGTTGCAGCTCGGGCACATGTTCAGGTGCGCAAGGACGTCCACGTTCGCGCGGGCGTCCAGCGCCCCGTCGACGAACAGGTGAACGAGCTTGCGGGCTTCGGGACAGTTCATTTCGACTTCTCCTCCAGCCCTCTTTCCTTTGCGTAGTCCACGAGATTGCGCCTCATCAGCGCTCGTGCCCGGAAGAGACGGCTCATCACCGTCCCGATCGGTATGCCGACCATCTTTGCGATCTCCTCGTACGAAAAGCCTTCTACCGATGCCAGGAGCAGGACGACCCGGTACTCCTCCGGGAGTTTTTCCAGCGCCTGCTTCACTTCTTCGTCCAGCCGCTCGTACAGCGCGTCGACCGGCTGGTTCAGGAACGACGTGTCCTGGACCGCTTCCTCGTAGACCGGTTCCATCTCCGTGAAATCGACGAGGGCCGGTGCGCGGCCCTTGCGGCGGTATCCGTTGATGTACGTGTTGACCAGGATCCGGAAGATCCAGGCCTTGAAGTTGGTTCCCTGCTCGAACTGGCTGAAGTGCTGGAAGGCGCGGGCATACGTTTCCTGGACGAGGTCGTCGGCATCGGCGGCCTTTCGGGTCAGCTTGAGGGCTGTCCCGTGAAGCCGGTCCAGATGCTCGAACGCGATCTTTTCGAAGGCGATCTTGTCAGCTCGATTCACAAGTTCCTCCCCGGCCTCTCAGGAATGGTAACAGTCCTGAAGCAAAGGGTATTCCGTGGAATTCCGCTGTTTTCGGCTGTTTCGGGCGGGGAAGTGTGCCCGGTGGGGGACATCTGGCTCGGATGGGAGACACCCTCTGCCAAGGCGGCACCCTGTGTGAAAAATCCCCTCTGCTACAATCCCGCCGTCCTGTCCGGGACCGATTCCCAATTCACTGGAGACGCCACATGAACGAGAGTCCGATCCTGACCCGACGCGGCTTCCTGACCGCCGCCGGGGCCGTCGCCGTAGCCGGCTTCCTCCGCCCGACCCTCGGCTTTGCCGAAGACGCCAAGCCCGCCGATCCGTTCTCCCTGCCCGCGCTCCCGTACGGCTTCGACGCCCTGGAGCCCGCGATCGACAAGGAGACGATGCAGATCCACCACGACAAGCACCACCAGGCCTACGTCACCAACCTGAACAAGGCCGTCGCGGGCACCGAGCACGCCAAGAAGACCGTCGAGGAACTCCTCAAGGGCCTCTCCAGCCTCCCCGCCGAAATCCAGACCCCCGTCCGCAACCACGGCGGCGGGCACCACAACCACTCGATCTTCTGGACTTCGATGAAGAACGGCGGCGGCGGCGAACCCGGCGGCAAGCTCGGCGACGCCATCAAGGGCGCCTTCACCTCCTTCGACGCCTTCAAGACCGCCTTCAGCGAAAAGGCCGTCAAGCACTTCGGAAGCGGCTGGGCGTGGCTCATCGCCAAGGACGGCAAGCTCGAGCTCACGTCTCTCCCGAACCAGGACTCGCCGCTCTCGATGGGCGCAACCCCCATCCTCGGGCTCGACGTCTGGGAGCACGCCTATTACCTCAAGTACCAGAACAAGCGCGCCGACTACGTCAACGCGTGGTGGAGCATCGTGAACTGGGACGAGGTGGCGAAGCGGCTGCCGTAATGCAACGGCAGTGGTGAGTTGTGAGAGTTGAGTCGTGAGTCGAGACCCTCGCGGGCCGGCGCTTTCGGGCGCCGGCCCGGTTCACTTCACGTGGAAGCCCGCGAATCCTGCTTCGGGGCCCTTGCCCAGCGCCCGCGCTTCTTCCCACGCCTTCCGGATCACGGCGGCGTAGCGGACCACGTCCTTCCCGACCCGCACGACGCGGTCCTTCACCTTGGGATCGAGCTCGTTTTCCTTCCAGTGGCTCGAATTGGCGGCGGCATGGAAGGGAAGCGTGAAGCCGTGGCACCAGTTGAAGGAGTTCTTGGCGCTGACGATGGACATGTCGCCGGTCCCGCCGCCGGTCTGGGCGAGGACGCCGGCGACTTTCCCGGAGAGTTCGCCGTAGAGGAAGTCGAACCAGTTCTTGAGGGCGCCGGAGACGGCGCCGTGGTACTCGGGTGTCGCGAGGATGAAGCCGTGCGCCCATGTCGCCGACTCCTTCACCAGCTTGACGGCCGGCGCGTTCCCCTGGTCGTCGCTGTCGGGGTCCATGATCGGGAGCACCGTGTCGCGCAGGTCGACGAGCCGCGTCTCCGCGCCGGCGGCCATCGCCGACTCCAGGGCGATCGCCAGGAGCTTCCGCGTGCGGGAATCGGAGGATGTCGAACCGCAAACGCCGAGGATGTGGGTGGGCATGGGCGGCGATTCTTGCGGCGCGGGGCCGGCCGGACCAAGGGAATTCAGCCCTGCTTCCCGGGGCCGTACGACTTGGTGATCTGGACCGGCACCGGCGCCGCCTTGGCGGCCAGTGCCTCGTCGCAGCGGCCGAACAGCCACTTCGAAGGGCCGTCATCGGGGTCCGTCTGCCGCAGCCCGCTGAGCGCGGCCTTGGCGCCCTCGTAGTCCCCGGCGCGGTACCGCTTCAGTGCCGTCCCGTACCCCTCGATCACCCGCCGGGCGGACGTCGACGTTTCGGAGGTCAGCCCCAGCAGCTCGAACACGCGGACCGGTTTCTGCTTCCCGCGGACCAGGATTTCGTCGACTTCGCGCGCGAGGATCGCGGCGCCGGCGAGCTCGACCGTGCGCTCGTCGAGCAGGATCTCGGTCCCGTACACCTTGCTTGCGCCTTCCAGCCGGCTCGCCAGGTTCACGCTGTCGCCGATCACCGTGAAGTTCTTCTTGGTCGCGCTGCCGATATTCCCCACGACGACCTCGCCCGTCGCGAGCCCGACCCGCTGGAAGAAGAGCGGTTTGCCTTCCTTCTGCCACGCGCGGCGGAGGTCGGCGGTGGCCCGCATGCACTGGATGGCCGCGCGGCAGGCGCGGGCGGCATGGTCCGGGGTCTGGAGAAAGGGCTGTCCCCAGAACGCCATGACGGCGTCCCCGATGAACTTGTCGAGGTATCCGCCTTCTTTCTTCACGTGGTCGCCGATCGCGGTGAAGTACTCGTTGAGTTGCGCGGTCAGCGCCCCGGCGTCCATCGTCTCGGTGATCCCGGTGAAGTTTCGGATGTCCGTGAAAAGCACCGTGCCCTCGTGCCGCGCCGCCTTGTTCCCCAGCAGCTCCGGGTTGTCCAGGACGCTTCGCGCCAGCACGCTGTCCGTGTAGAGGCCGAGCGCCTGGAGGCCCTTGATCATGTTGTTGAACGCGGCGGCCAGGACGCCGATTTCGTCGCGGCTGTCCACGGGGACGGTGACCTGGAAATCCCCTCCACGGACTTTCTCGGTAGCGGCCTGGAGGACCCGCACGCGCCGGATGACGAGCCATGCCGCGCCGAAGGCCAGGACGGCGCCGATGACGGCGAAGATCACGCCGTGCAGCGTCACGGCCCGCAGGAGGTTGTTGAGTTCGACGAGCTCCGGGTCGATCGCCTTCAATGCCAGGAACCCCGGGCGATCCCAGTTGAAGTCGCGATCGTCAAAGCCCAGCGCCCGGCCGATGTAAGTCTCCCGGCGGCCGCCGACGGACAGGCTCACACGGAACTCTTCGCCCCCCGCCGCGCGCGCCGCCTCGACCGCCGCCGTCGCCACCGCCGGATCGGATAGCGACGTCGCCGTGGCCCGCGTGCCGGCAAAGAGGATCTGGTGAATCGGGTTGTCGTGCCGGTCCCCGTCCGCGTGGCCGGCGCCGGCGGTGGGTTCCGGTCGCCGCAGACGATTGCGAAGCGTCCAGTCGCTGTTCAGGACCGTCAGCGTCATCGCGGTGCCGAAGACAGGCCAGTTCTCCTGGAAGTCCTTCATTGCCTCCTGCGAGGCGGGGCCTGGCCGGCGGGTCAGGTTGTCCTCCGCCTCGAGGAACTTCCCGCAGGTTGTCGAATCCTGGAAGACCGGCATCGCGACCGCCAGGCACAGGTCGTCCCCGACGAGGATCACCTCGGAGATCGTCCGGACGCTTGCGACCGCCCGTCCGACCATCGCGTTGACGGAGGCAGACGACGCGAGGCGCGCCTCGACAACCGGGTCCCGCGCCTCGTTGCCGCACGCGACGATCCACCAGTCCTTCTCCTTGTGGATCGCCTGCGCCTTGTTCTCCTCGGCGAAGATGGAGTCGAGCGCGGCGACGGAGTAGTCGGCCCGGGACTGGCGGATCCACTGCAGGACGTCCGATTCCAGGTTCGCCTTGATGCCGCCCGGCATGAACTTGAGCCTGTCAAGCCGCAGGTCGCGGACGCTCGTCCCGATCGCGGTCCTCGCACGGTCGGACTGCGAGCGGAGCTTCTCCCTCATCCGCTCACCGTCCAGCGCCAGGTCGTCCTGGATGCTTTCCTCCGTCCGCGCTTCCACGCGTGATTTCACGAACAGGAGAATGCTCCCCGTGATCGCGGAGACGAGCACCAGCACCGCCGCCAGCGCCTTCGTGCGCAGGCTCATCGGCGCGACTCCGCGGCGGACCGCGTCACTTCACGCTTTCCATTCGATTCACCGAAACTTCGGCCTCCAGCGTCGCCCGGGCGCCCGCCACCGCGGCAACCTTGCGCACCACGTCCGGGAGCCGGGGCGCCTGCACGACCACCTCCAGCTCCCCGGCGGGAAGGCCGTCAAAGAAGACCTCGCGGCCGGAAGTGCCCAGCGCCGCCCACGTCGTCGGCGCGACGACGATCGTCACGGCCAGGCACTCGTCCTCGTCGCAGTTCAGCTCGTACGTCCCCGGATCCGAGAGCGTCACGACACTCTCACCCCCCGCCGGCACGCTCGCCAGGAACCCGTCCCCCGTCTTTCCCATGCACCCCAGCGTCAGCGGCCCGGCGGTCCTGTTGCGAAGCGCCAGTTGCGTGTGCTTCTTCGGGCCCATCAGGACCAGCCGGTGATTCGGACCGTCGTTCCCGACGACCAGTTCCGCCGTCTTCGGCGCAGGGCCGCCGTCGCGCAGCTGCGCTCCCCGCAGGATGACGGCAATGTCCCCCAGTTCCGAGTAGTCCACGCGCTCGTAACACCGCGCCCTCTCCGGGTCCCGTCCCGACGTCGAGTACGCGCCTCCCGAATCCCCTCGCAGCCCCCGCACTCCCTCCTTCGCTTTCGCCGCAAGCTTGACCACGAGCTGGGCGCTCTCCGCCCTCGGCGCCGGATACTCGGGACCGCCGCATCCCGCCGCCGCCACCGCCGCCAGCCATACCGCGGATCGCAGTTTCATCGCTTCATCTCCAACGCCACCGACGCAGTCTCGCCGGCTTTCACGGTGACCTTCAACTCCACGTCACGGAAGCGCTTCGCTTTCTGGTAAGTCCGCAGCGTATAGGTGCCCGGCGGGACTCCTGCGATCGAGAAGCTGCCGTCCTCGGCGATTTCGGCGAACGCGGTGCTGGGGACGACGAAGAGCTTCCCGTCCATGAGCTTGTGGACGCTGCAGTAGAGCGAGACTTCGCCGGTTTTCGTGAAGGCGTAGGTCACGCTTTTTCCCCGGGGAAAGATATCGAAGTTCTTCTGTTCGGCCCCGAGGGTGTAGACGTTGTGATCGATGTCCTTGTCCTCGTCGTTGTTGAAGACGACGGATTGGCCGGCGACGACGACGGCGAAGGAGGGATCGAACGTGGCTCCCCGCTGGCCGATCTGGAGGGCAGGTGGCAGCTTGGCGGGGACTTCTCCGCCGTCGCGCTCGAGCCAGACGATGACCGGCTGTTTCGGGCGCGCGGCGCTGAACGTGGCCTTGCCGGCGACGGCGCCCGCATCGGCGATGGCCAGGTCGGCGGGCCGGTCTCTCCGCTCGGCCGCGGCCGCGAAGGACCGCCAGGCGGCGAGCGCGGCGGTCACGGAAACGATGCAGGCTGCAGGCCAGACGAGGTTTCGTGGAATTCGTGACATGGGGTGCTCCGTTGGGTACAGGCCGGATTCTACCCGAGGGGCCCCGCGAAGAAACCGTCCTCGTTGGTCGCTTTAGCGGGACGTCGTATTCATATAGCGTTAACTTGCCTTAGCGGAGGCTTGCGGAAATCCCCACTTCCCGAAATACTTGGCGGCTTACCGGCGCAGGCCGGTCCAGATGGCCGTAACATTTTTCCGGGAGCTTGCAACATGCGTGTCGTCCTATTCTTCGACGGGAAGAACTTTTATGCCGGCTGGAAGGACCAGACCGCCGGCAGGGACATCGACTTCCGAAAACTCTCACAGTGGATCGTGAGGGCGGTCGGCGGGTCCCACCTCTGGGGGGCGTACTATTACACGGGGGTCGACGACTCGATCCCCAAGTCGCCCGGGCAGGAGAAGCTCGACAACTTCCTCGACATGCTCACCATGCAGCCGGGGTTCTTTGTCCAGCGCTTCGCCCAGAAAGTCCGCACGACGACGTGTCCGAGCTGCGGGACGCAGTCGAAGTTCTCGCAGGAGAAGGAGGTGGACACGACGATGGTGGCGGACATGCTCAGGCTGGCGGCGGTGGGGGCGTTTGACATCGCGGTGCTGGTCAGCGGCGACGCGGACCTGGTGCCGGCGGTGGAGGGCGTCCGGGCGCTCGGCAAGCAGGTGTACGTCGGGAGCTGGGGCAGTTCCGGCCTCTCGGCGCGCATTCGGCGGGCGGCGTTCGACCACCTGAACCTTTCGGAAGGGCTTGCCGATTTCGCGCGGGGGCCCGGCGACGGGCTCGCGCCGTTCGGCCTGCCGCCCGCGGGGTCGCCGGTCGCCGTCGCGCCGCTCTCGAACGACCCCGAGGTGCACATGCAGGCGTGCCTCGAGGAGATCAAGCGCGCGCAGGCCGCCATGCCTGGCGGCTACGTCGGCGTCCACTTCTTCGTGACACGCTGGCGGAGCGAGAAGCTCGCCGAGATCCCCGACCTCCGCAGGCGCATCATCGACCGGCTCGTCGAGCAGCAGCGGATCGAGATTTACCTGACGGACGACGGGATCCAGGCCGTGAAGCTCAAGGAATGAGGGGCAGGGGCACGGGGATCGCCCCGTGCCCCGCCCTGGTTCCCTGATGCCCCGGCTCTCACCACGAACGCTGGCGGTCGCGTTCGGGCAGGATCTCTCGCAATTCGTTGCGTGGAGCGTCATCCCGGTGTGGGCGAAGGTCGCTGCAGGCGCGACCGCGGCGCAACTCGGCCTGCTGCCGGTCGGGGTCGGCATCGCCTACGTGGTGACGAGCTTCGCCGGGGGCCGGCTCTCCGACCGCGTCTCGCGCACCACCCTGGCGCGCTTCGGCCTCGGCGGTTTCGCCGCCTTCTGTTTCCTCGCGTGGAAGGCGAAGACGCTCGGGTGGGTCTACGCCGTCGCGCCGGTCGGCGGCGTGGCCACGGCGCTGATCTGGCCCGGGCTCCAGGCCCTCGTCGGCGACGAGTCCGCCCCCGACGATCTCGAGAAGAACCTCGGCACGTTCTCCCTGACGTGGAGCGCAGGCAAGACGCTGGGTTTCTTCATCGGCGGCATCGCGTGGGAGCATCTTCGACTCGATACCCTCGCTGCGTGCGGCGTCCTCTCGCTCCTCCTCATCCCGCTGGTCCACGGCCGCCCCGCAGGGCACCGCGCCGTCGCCGCGCCCCTCGTCCACGGGGACGGCCCTTCCCACGCCGTCCGCGCCGCCTACCTCAAGGCCGCCTGGCTCGCCAACTTCGCCTCGTACGGCCTGGGCTCCACGCTCAACTTCCTCTACGAGGACCGCGTCGTCGCCCTCGGCCGCCCCACTTCCGACTACAACAACGTCCTCGCCGCCCTCTTCCTCGCCCAGACCGCCGCCTTCTGGCTCTTCGGTCGCTTCTCCGGCTGGCGCTACCGCCCCGGCGCCTTCCTCGCCTGGCAGACCACCGGAGCCGCCGCCCTCGCCGTCATCGGCTGGGGCGCGCCACTCCCCGTCGCCCTCGCCGCCGCCGCCCTCGCGGGGCTCGGCCTCGGCCTCGCCTACGCCGCCTCGATCTACTACTCCGTCCACTCCGACGAGGACCGCGGCGCCCGGGCGGGGATCCACGAAGCCGTCATCGGCGCTTCCAACTTCCTGATCCCGATGGCGGCGGGATTCCTGCAGCACCGCACGGGTCTCCCCGCCTCGGGCTACTTCTTCGCCGCCGCCCTCGTCCTGGCCGCCATCGCCGCCCAGGCCGTCATCCTCGCCCGCGCTACTGCGAACTCCAGATGACCGTGTCGTTGCCGTCGAGCACATTGAAGCGGCCGCTTTCGTTCTCCAGCAGGCCGAACTGCAGCCGGTCCTTCCCGTTCGAGTCCATCGCGCGCGCCACGGGCAGCCCCGAGGGCGTGAGCGCAAAGCTGAGCCGCGCCCGCACCGTGTCGTAGAACCCCTGGGACGGCGAGCCGTCCTTCGTTGTCCCGAGATTCACCCGGATGCGCTTCGAGGAATCGAAGAAATTCAGCGCGAGGCCGCCGGCGTTGTCGTAGCCAAGCCAGATGCGCTCGACGCCGGAGGGGTCATTGAAGCGGAGCTGGCTGGATTCGCTGTCGGTGGAGAGGTACATGTTGATGCGGTCGTTTCCGGCGGTATCGAACATCGAGAGGCCGGGGCGACCCTCGGCGGTGGTGTCGAGGTAGAGGCGGGACTTGCCGGCGGCGTCGAGGAAGCCGGTATAGGAGCTGGTATCCGGGCGCACGCCGTGCTGGATGCGGGTCCGGCCCTGGTTGTCGGCGATCGTCATGAGGGTCCAATCCTGGCTGCTGACGCCGAGGAGGATGCGGTTGTTCAGCTTGGGGTCGCGGAGAGTCAGGCCTGAGGCCTTGTCGCCGGTCAGGTAGAGCGACACGAGGGTCTGGTTGTCGTCGTCGCGCAGGTCGAGGGCGGTGTCCGAGCCTTCCGCGGAGTAGAGGCAGACGCGGAGTTTTTCGGCGGCGGAGAAGAGCTTGCAGTACGGGATGGAGCCCGAGTCGATGCCGGTCATCTGGCGCAGTTTCCCGTCCTTGTCGTAGAACCCGAGCTGCGTTTCGCCCGTGTCGGAGACGTCGAGCCAGGCGCGGATGGCCTTCGTCGCGCCGTCGGAGAACGCCAGGCTGGGAGTTCCGCTGTCGCGCACCGTCAGGCTCGCGACGGAGATTCCCTTGGCGTCGGCCAGCCAGAGGGCGGGGCGGCCTTCCGGCCCTGCCGAGAGAGCGCCGCGGACCATCCCGGCCGCGTCGGAGACGCTCACGCGCCCTCCCGCCGCCGCCGAGGCCTCGAGCGCGCACCGCGTCTTGCCTTCTTCGTCGGCGAGTTCCAGCGTTCCACGCTCGTCGATCCTGGCGCGCGAGATCCCGGCGCTGGTCGAAAGCGTGAGTTCCGCGCCGGTTTCCTTGTCGACCCCGAGGCGCGCCCGGCCCTTGCCGTCGCGGTCGCGCACGGAGAATTCCGGCGCCGCGACTCCCTTGACCCCGACTTCCGTCCGCCGCACGCCGCCGTCGTCCCGGATGTCCAGCACGTAGCCCCCCTTCGCGGGCCCGAACCCGGCGCGCGGCGCGCCGTCCGGTCCGGAGAACGCCAGCGACCCGTCACCCGCGGCGTCCGCCGACAGCGAAGCGGCCGCGGCCTTCCCGGAACCGAGCGAGACCGAAGAGCTCCCGTCCTTCGCCGCGCTCAGCGCGAGCACCTGTTTCCCTGACGGCGTCGACAGGGACAGCGTCGACCCCGCGTCCGTGATCGTCACCGTTGCCAGGACGACACCCGTCCCGTCGCGCAACTCCACCGCCGGCGCGCCCTTCTCGCTCACCGTCAGCACCGCCCGCGCATGCCCCTCGCCGTCCGCGACCGCCACTTCCGGCCCGCCCCCGGCCGCCATTCCCATCCAGGCCCGGGCCTTCCCGGCGGCGTCGGTGATCTCGAAGCGTTCCCCGCGGAGGACTTTCTGGGGTTCTGCGGCTTTCGGGGTCTCGGCGGTCTTCGGCCGGAAGGTGAACGTGGCGGCGGTGCCGGCCCCGAAGGCGAGTGCGGTGCAGACGACGGGGAGGACGATCGAGCTGGCGTTCGGCATGGGGATTCTCCGGTTGAGAAGTGTGGTTCGGACGGCGTCATGATCCCGCATTCGGGCGAAGGTGGAAGAAGGAATGAGGGGGCGGGGGATTCGGAATTTCCGAAACCTGGTCCAGGGAGCAAGTGTATGGGGATGCAACGAGGCCAGAACCATAGGAGAGAAGCCATGATCATGTCCGATGTCGCCGCGATCGTCGCCACGGTCCTCGCGGCCCTGCTGGCGATGCCCAGCATTGCGCTGGTTTACGGCGTGTTCTTCCCGGGATTTGCGCGCCGCGCGGAATTGCGGGTGACGCGGAACCCGATTGCGACGTTCTTCGTCGGGCTCGTGTCCGGCGCGATCATCCTTGCGTTCGCGGCGGCGCTGGGGCAGGGGAACGCGGCTATGAAGCTTATGTCGGCGATCGTCGCGATGGGTGGCGGGTGGGCCGCGCTCTCCGGGATGTCGGGAATCGCGGCGCGCATCGGGCACGCCACGGCGAGCCCGGTCGACCGCGAGCGCCCCTGGCGCGCCATCGTCCGCGGGTCGGTCATCATGGAACTCGCCTGCCTCTTCCCGCTCGTCGGCTGGCTGCTGATCTACCCGATCGCGATCGTGACGGGGCTCGGCGCCGCGGCGCTGGCTCTCATTCCCACCGGGGCGCCGCAGGTCGCTGCCCCGGCCGCGCCGCAGCCCGACCTGGCCGCCCGCATCGCCGCCGTCGCCGCGCCCGTCGCCCCGCAGCCCGCGTTCGCGGCGGCCGGCCCCGAAGAGGTCATGCACCGGTGAACCGCCGCGACTTCATCAAGGCCGGCGCCGCCGGCTCGACGCTCCTCGCGACGGGCTGCGAGAAGCTCCGGGCAAAGGTCGGCGACTGGTTCCTCGGGGCCGGCGTCCCGGACAGCTTCGCGCTCGCCGCCGCCGCCGCCACCGACGACCGGATGCACCTGCTCCATCGCGCCGCGTTCGGCCCCTGGCCCGGCGACCTCGAGCGCGTCGGCCAGCTCGGCCTCGAAGGGTGGATCGACGAGCAGCTCAATCCCGGCGCGATCGACGACCTCGCCTGCGAACTCCGCACCCGCGGCTTCGAGACCACGCACCTTCCGCCCGGCGAGATGTACGAGTTCAAGAAGCCCGTCGTCGAGCAGGAACTCACGCGCTTCACCGTCCTCAAGGCCGTCTACTCGAAGCGCCAGCTCTTCGAGGTCATGGTCGAGTTCTGGACGGACCACTTCAACATCCACATCGGCAAGGCGGACTGCGCCTGGCTCAAGTCGCCCGACGACCGCGAGACGATCCGGGCCCACGCGCTGGGGAAGTTCCGCGACATGGTCAGGGCGTCGGCGACATCGCCCGCGATGCTCGTCTATCTCGACGGCCGCGAGAACCGCAAGACGAGCCCGACCGAGAAGCCGAACGAGAACTACGCCCGCGAGTTGCTCGAGCTGCACACGCTCGGCGTCCACGGCGGCTACACGCAGAAGGACGTCATGGAAGTCGCGCGGTGCCTGACCGGATGGACCTGCCGCCGCGAGAACCAGATGATGAAGGCCAAGGTCGAGTTCCACCCCGGGCAGCACGACGACGGCGAGAAGATCGTCCTGGGGCGCAGGATCCCGGCGGGTGGCATGGAGAAAGATCTCGAGCAGGTCCTCGACATCGTCTGCTCCCACCCCAGCACCGCAAATTACCTCGCCGAGAAACTCTGCCGCCGCTTCATCAGCGATGCGCCGCCCGCCTCCGCCATTGCGAAGACGGCGAAGACGTTCCAGGACACCGGCGGCGACATCCGCGCCACCGTCCGCGGCATCCTGACGTCCGACGAGTTCAAGGCGTCGAAGGGGCAGAAGCTGAAGCGGCCGTTCCGGTTCGTGGTGTCGGCCCTCCGGACCCTCGGCGCCGAAACGAATGCGTCGCCGGCCCTGCTGCGGTACCTCGGCGCCATGGGCCAGACGCCCTTCCAGCACCCGACGCCGGACGGGTATCCCGACGAAGCGATGCCCTGGCTCGGCACGATGCTCTGGCGCTGGAACTTCGCGCTGGCGCTCACCACCAACAGCATCGGCGGCACGAGCGTCGACCTCCCGCGCCTCGCAAAGGCCATGGGCGCGCCCCAGGACGATCCCGCGCCGCACTTCCTGAGGCTCGTGCTCGGCCGTGAGGCTCTGGAAATCGAGAAGTCCGCCGTCGCCGACTACCAGAAGTCCTCGCCGCTCGAGCCCTGGCTCAAGCGCGCCGAGACTGTCGGCCTCATGCTCGCCAGCCCTGGATTCCAGCGCTGCTAACCCTCTCCCGCACCACCAACCACAAACCACCAACCACCAACTAACATGCAATTCACCCGCCGCAACCTCCTCCGCGTCGTCTTCGACGTCAACGCGGTCCGCCCGCAGAAGGACACGCTCGTCTGCATCTTCCTCCGCGGCGGCGCCGACGGCCTCAGCATGGTCGTCCCGTTCGAGGACAAGGCGTACTACAAGCTCCGCCCGTCGCTGGGCATCGCGCGCCCCGATCACACATCCGGCGCCAAGGGAATCAACCTCGACGGCAAGTTCGCCCTCAACCCCAAGCTCGCCCCGCTCAAGGAACTGTGGGACGAGAAGTGCCTCGCGATCGTCCACGCCGCCGGCAGCGAAGACCAGACGCGGTCGCACTTCGAGGCCCAGGACCTGATGGAGCGCGCGACGTCGCTCGAGACGGGCGTCTCCGGCGGCTGGCTCGCACGGCACTTCCAGGCCCAGCCCGCCGAAGATCGCACGCCCCTCATGGCCGTCGGCCTCGGCCCGTCGCTCCCCGAGGCGCTTCGCGGCGCTCCCGTCGCGATGGCGCTCGAGTCCTTCGACGAGTTCCACCTCGGCCGGAACTCCGGCTCCCAGGCCGCGCTCGCCGCCGCCCTCGACCGGCTCTACGGCCAGGCCGACGTCGACCTCGCCCGCAGCGGCCGCCAGTCCCTCAGCGTTCTCGACACGCTCGACCGGATGCGCCAGCAGCCCTACGCCCCCGCCCCCGGCGCTTCCTACCCCGACTCCGAATTCGGCCGCTCGCTGACCTCCGTCGCCCGACTCATCAAGGCCGGCGTCGGCCTCGAGGCCGCCTGCGTCGACCTCGGCGGCTGGGACTCGCACTTCGGCCAGGCCCTCCTCATCGACCGCCTCCAGGACGACCTCGCGCAGGGCCTCGCCGCCTTCCGCAAGGACCTCGGCGCGTTCCTCGGCCGGACTACCGTCGTCGTCATGACCGAGTTCGGCCGCCGCGCCTACGAGAACACCGCCTACGGCACCGACCACGGCCGCGCCGGCTGCATGTTCGTGATGGGGGGCGCCGTGAAGGGCGGCCGCGTGATCGCCGACTGGCCGGGGCTCGAGGAAGGGCAGCTCGAGGAGCCCGGCGACCTCAAGGTCACGACGGACTATCGCGACGTGCTGGGGGAGATCCTGGCGAAGCGGTCAGGACAGGGGAAGCTGGACAAGGTGTTCCCCGGTCACGAGGTGAAGTTCAAGGGACTCTTCGCGTAGCAGGCGGCCGCCGAGATTCACCACTTCTTGGCGAGGCGCCTGCGACAGTAGTCCTCCACATTTCGGGCTCGCCAGCTTCGATCGTCGGTTTCATGGTCCCACTCATAGACCTGCCCATCAGAAGGTTCCGGCAGCATTCGGATGGCGTATTGGTTTCCGCAGCCGTCATCCGCGAAGAAGAGCAATTGGTCGAAGGACATGTACAAGTCCTTGAAGTCCGCGTTGGACCGGAATTCCTGGTTTGTTTCTAGAAGTTCGGAGAGTGGCCACACGAGATCCAGTTGCTCATCGGCAAGCCCGATGCCGTCAGCCTCGAGGTAAAGAGCACGGAGATCCGCCGGCAGGGTGAACCCGAGCGTAGCTTCTGCGCGTCGTATGACGGCTTCCGTTGCGCCTTCGCGGAGTTCCAGATTCCTCCCGATCTTTGTTAGTAGCAGTCGCCAACTCACTCGAAGACCTCAGTGACCGGCACGGCGACGCCCTTCATGACCGCGGAGGTCGCAATCTCCCCTCGCTTGAAGATGCCACGCTCGACCCAGCCGGCGGCGCTCCGCACCAGGACCGCCACCGTGGCCGCGTCGGGGTCGACGATCCAGTATTCGGGGACTCCGTGCTCGAGGTAGAGCTTCTTCTTTCGCACGAGATCCCGCCGGCGGCTGCCTTTCGAGAGAATTTCGATCGCGACGTCGGGCGGACCTTCGAGCCTCGGGCTGGCGCACTTCAGCGATTCCGTGGACAGGAACAACAGGTCGGGCTGGACGACGTCGTGGGGTGAGAGAATCGCGTCGAAGGGGGCCGCAAACAGTTTGCCGAGCTTGAGCCTGCGGACCTGGGGCCCGAGGATCAGGCTGAGATTCATCGAGATTTCCTGGTGCCGCAGGGAGGGAGCCGGCGTCACGAGGAACTCTCCGTCGATGAGTTCCACGCGCTCCTCGTCGTACGCCAGGTAGTCGGCCACGGTCTTCCGCATGCGGACGAGCATAAATGACTCCTCGAGCGGGACCAAGCGGGGAAGCGGCGGGCGCTTCCGGCGCTGGCCAGCAGTGTAATGACCTGTCTTATAAGGATCAACACGCACAAATGATATAACACATCTGGCAGATGTCAAGCGCGGGGCGCTGAAAAAGCGCCTTCCCGTGCGAAACTCCCCGCATGAACCTGCGAGCGCCGCTTCTCCTGCTCATCCTCGTCGTGCCCGCCCTGGCCGAGGACCCGCCACTCAAGGGCGTGAAAGCCTGCAACCGCGCCGTGAAACTGATGGACGAGGGGAAACCGGCGGAGGCGCTCGCGGTGCTGGAGGCGGCGAAGGGGACGATGGACGCCGCGGACGAGTGGGTGTGGTGGGGGAACTGCGGGATGGCGCACTGGGATCTGCGGGCCGACGACAAGGCGCTCGCGGAGTTCCGCAAGGCGGTCGACCTGAACAAGGAGTGCTGGTTCCGCGTGCCGTGCGCGAACCTGCTGCACGAGTTCGGCAAGTACGACGAGGCGCTCGGGATGCTCGACGGGCCGATCGACCCGGACTACGCGGAGCGGGCGAAGCGGCTGAAGGTGGTGATCGAGGGGCCGTACCGGAAGCGCTGGCCGCACGCGTACCGCAAGCTGGAGTACTCGGGAATGGTCCCGGGCCACTACTGCGTCGTCTCGGACGTCGGCGTCATCGCGGCGGAGATGGACAGGCTCGAGGCCGAGGCGGCGAAGCTGAACCCGGCCGACAAGATGGACGCGTTCAAGCTCGAGAAGCTGCTCAAGCCGTCGGCGGAACTCGTCAACGTCTTCAACCTCCTCGAATTGACGCGCAAGGAGTACCTCCGGCTCACCGGCGTGACGGAGGCCCAGTGGCCCAAGGGCAAGGTCTTCCGCGTCTTCTTCCTCAAGACGCAGCAGGAGTTCCTCGACTTCGCAAGGGCCGCCGGCGACGACGAGGCCCACGAGAACCTGCTCGGCTTCTACGACCCGAACTTCAAGTACATCCAGCTCTTCAACCAGCCCGGCGGCGGCGAAGTCTGCGGCGTCCATGCGGAAACGCTCGACACGTTCTGGCACGAGGGCTGGCACCAGGTCTTCGACGCGCTGACGTCCCAGCGCCCGGCCTGGCTGAACGAGGGGATCGCGGAATTCCTCGGCAAGGGGGACGTATCGGACGACGGCTCGAAGCTGACGCTCGGGAAACTCGTCACCGTCGAAGAGCGGTTCGTGTCGCGCTTCGAGCGCATCAAGGAGGTCCTTGCGGCAGGGAAGCACGTGAAGTTCCGCGAGTTCTTCCGGTTCGACCACGAGAAGTGGTCCTCGGGGGACGTGCTGGCCCACTATGCGCAGGCGTGGTCGGTCGTGTACTACGCGATGAAGGGGAACAACCCGGCGTTCCGGAAGGACTTCCAGAAGCTGCTCCAGGAGGTGCTCAAGGGCGCGGACTGGAAGGAAGCCGTGGGGCGGGTGTTCCCGGACGCCAAGCTCGACGAGTACGAGGCGGGGTGGAAGGCGTACATGGGGACGCTGGAGTAGGAACGGTCCCTACGCGGCCGTCTTCCCCGGTGCCGCCGGCGTTTCAGCTTCGCGGCTCTTCGCCCATCCGCTGAGTCCCTCGTAAACGAGCAGGACGTAGAACGGCGCGTATTCGACGAGGCGGACCCAGGCGAAATCCCGGGACTCTTTCCAGGCGGCGGGCTCGGGATCGTGCAGGAAGCGGAGTGCGATATCGGACCAGGCGGCGGGGTTGTAGTTGAAGTAGAAGCGCAGGTAGTAGAGGGCCAGGGTCCCCGTGAGGAGGATCCAGGATCGGTACGGGAAGAGGGCGACCAGGGGGAGGATGCCGGCGAAGTACCAGGGGTGCTGGGCGGGGGCGAGGGCGAAGCCGGCGACGAAGGCGAGGTAGCAACGGAAGGGGAGGTCCCAGGCGCGGCCGATGGGGGCGATCGCGGGCCTGGGGAGGCGCGGGGCGAGCGCGGCGGCGGCGACGGCGCCGAAGACGAGGGTGGCGGCCACGGCGCGGGCGTAGAGGCTTCCTTTTTCGGCGGTGGCGCCGCCGAACGCGACGAGGTCGTCGCCGACGAACCGGGTGCAGATGCGCTGGATGAGCGTGAAGGCGCCGGAGTTGGAGTTCCACTCGCCGGCGAAGACCCCGGCGCCGCGGAACGTGTGGCTGCCGAGGAAGGGGGCGTAGCAGGCGAGGAGCGTGGCCGCGAAGGCGGCGGCGGTCAGGACGCCCTCGCGACGCTCGCGGCGCCAGGCCCAGACGACGAGCACCGGGATGAGGACGACGGGGTAGAGCTTGGCGGCGGTGGCGAGCGCCAGGGCGACGGCGGCGAGTCGCGGCTTCTCCGAGACGGCGCAGAGCACGAACGCGGCGATGCAGCAGACGACGAGCGCGTCGTGGTGCGGCGAGTTGGCCATCTCCTTGATCGTCATCGGGCACCACGCGTAGACCGCCGCCCACATCGGGTTCGCCCCCGCTGTCCGAAGCGCAAACCAGAGCAGCAGCACCGTCGTCAGTTCCAGCGCGAGAAAGATCGCCCGCAGCCCGTCGAGCCGCCACGGCGCCAGCTTCTGCGCCAGCGCGAACACCGGCATGTTCAGCGGCGGATACACCGTCGGGACCTTCTTGTTGTTGATCTTCCGGAAGTTCTCGCGCGCCGCCGGGTCGCGCCGGAGCAGGTCGCGCAGCCGGTCCAGCCCGTCCGCGCCGGCGGCGCTTCCCTCGAGATTCATCCACGCCACCGCCCACGACTCTTTCGCCGTGTCGAGATCCAGGACCTCCTTCGGCGCCCAGCGGTACGGGTCCACTCCCTCGCGCACCTGCTGGCCGTCCCACAGGTACCGGTAGGCGTCGTCCTCCTGGATCGGGTGCGTGCCGAAGAACGAGGCGCGCGCGGCGGCGGCGATGACGAGGAGCGCGACGAGCGACGGCACGCGCGGCGGCAGCTTTGATCCGAGCCGAAGGGCGGCCGCATACAGCAGCCACCCGCCCATCCACCAGAGCACCACCTCGCGGATCGGTCGTGCCGCCCAGCGCGCCGAGTCTCCCCACACGAACGCGTCCGACAGCCCCGCGATCCGAAACGCCACGAGCGCAACGCCCAGCCCGCACACCAGCCAGGCCCACCAGCGCGCGGAGCGGAACATCGCCGGATTATAGGCCCCCCCGCTCCCCCGGAAACAAAACGGCCCGCGGGGGTCGCCCGCGGGCCGGATTCGTCTGCCTCGCCCGGTCTACTTCCCGGAACCTTCCGGCGGCTTCGGCGCTTCCAGCTCCTTGCAGCTCGTCGCGATGAAACCGTTCATCCCGCCGCGCTCCACCGCATGGCCCTTCGCCTCGATGCGCTTTCCGACCTTGTCCAGCGGCGCCTTGCCGTCCTTGCCGTGCACGACCACCAGGTACACCTGCCCGCCCTCGGTCACGATCCCCGCCGGCGTCCCGCCCTTCACGCACGACTGCGCACACTTCGCGTGCTCCGGGCCCATCTTGCCTTCCTCCAGCCAGCACGCCAGGTCCACCACCTCGCCCGTGATCGTGATCTCTTCCTTCTTGTCCTCGGCCTGCGCCAGCATCCCGAACCCGGCGACCGCGGCCAGCAGGGCCGCGCCCACGAAGTACTTCATCGTCTCGTCTCCTGTAGATTGGGGCCCGCCCGCAGGCGGACCGGAGTTTCAGAAGGTGTTGGCGAGAAGCGCGAGCCCGGTGAGGAGCCCTGCGCCGATCGCGCACAGCACGCATTTCAGTTTCATGACGATCGTCTCCGACGTCCGTTACGGCTATTTCGGCGCCTCCGCGGCGCCGAGGTCCTTGACCGACTTCGTGAACACGCCGCGCACGCCGCCCTTGTCGTAAACGATCCCCGTGATTTCGACATTGTGCCCGACGTACTTGAGCGCTTCCCGTCCTTCGTTCCCCTTGAACAGGATCACGGTCACGGTCCCGTCGTCGCCAACCACGGCCGCCGGGGCGCCGCCGCGGATGGCCGCCTCGGACGCATCCGAGTTCTCGGGCCCGCGCTTTCCCTTGGAGAGGTAGGCGGTCAGGTCGAGCAGTTCTCCCTTGAGCGTCGACTCCTTGGGTTCGTCCTCGGCCAGCACCCGCAACGCGAACGGCGACAGCAACGCGGCGATCACGGCGGCCGCGAGAACCCGTTTCATGGCGAAACCTCGATTTCCCCTGCCGGCATTCCCAACAACGCGTCCCGGCTTTCTATTCCCGGTCAACGCGACGGCGCAGTGTGCCCCACAAGCAGGCCGGAATGCAACACGTGCGAGAGGCGGCGAAGGGCCGTGGGGTCTGAAGGGCGGTAGTGGAGCGCGTGGAGCCCGGCGGCGCGCGCGGCGGACACGTCCTCGGAAGCGGAGTCGCCGATGTGGACGGCCTCGGCCGGGGCGACTTCGAGCTCGCGGCAGGCGTGCAGGAAAATCTCGCGCGACGGCTTGCGCCACCCGACCTGCGCCGCGACGAACACCCGGTCGACGTGCGGCGCCAGCCCGAGCCCGTCGAGCACCGGCACCAGACGCTCGTCGAAATTCGAGACCACCGCGGTGCGCAACCCGAGCTTGCGAAGCGCCTTCAGCGTGTCCTCGGCTTCCGGCTCCGCCACCCACGCGTCCGCCGATGCAAACGCCTGGTACATCGCCCCAAACCACTCCAGGAACGGCATGTCGGCGGGAAGCGCCTCGTGCACCTTTTTCGTCACCGCTTCCCACAGCCGCATCTCGTTGTCGGACGTCGTCTTGAGCGGCCAGTCGACCGCGCGGAACGCCCGCTTCATTTCCTCCGTGAAGAACTCCGCCGGGATCCGCATCCCGAAGGCGGCCGTGACGCGGGCGTAGACCGCACCGTAGCTGGGCCACGGGCGGATCAGGGTTTCTGCGGCATCGAAGAAGACGGCTTTGAGCATGGTGGTGGGAAGCCGGGTGATTCTGCGGCTTCGCCGGGGGCGGTTCAATCGGGAACTGATCGGGACCGGAGAATATCCCCCGCTTCGCGGTGGCGCAGGAGACAGTCCGGAGGCGAAGTCATTTCGCCTTCGTGTCCACGTCCCGTTTCGAGGCCGCCACCCAGACCGCCGCCATCTGCTCGCCCAGCCAGGTGATCAGGTCCCAGTCCTGGGGACGCTTCTGCCATGCCTGCTCGGATGCGCGGCCGTCGGAGATCATGAGTTTGCCGCTGAAGTCGATTCCAGGCCGGTCTGCCGCGAATCCCTTGAGATTCAGCGAGTCCATTTCGCGGAGGTACAGGATCTTGGCCACGGAAATCCATTCCGCTTCGGTGATCACGAAGGCCCGCTCGACCGGGGGTTGTCCCTCGCCGGCAGGTTCACGCGAGACGATGTGGAGCTCCTTGCCCTTGCGTCGCATGACAAGTGACTGTGCCGGCCTGTCTTCGACCTTCAGGCAGCCGTGGGCGAGCTCGACTTCCTGGAGGGCGGCGGCCTTGGCGGAGATATCCCGGGTCTTACCCTCGGCCAGCACCGTGAGGCGCTTCTCGACGGCGCGAAACGGGGCCGCGGGGTCGGGGGAGGTATCGCTGGCCATGCGCGGGAGAGATTTCCAGGAGCAGGAGACGGGATTGGTTCCCTGGATCACGAGCGTCATCGTCGCTGCGTCGAAGGCCCGGTGTTGTTCGGGTTTCCAAGCCGTGAGTTTCTGTTCACGGATAGTATCGACGAGCCCGTTCCACTCGGCCATCGACAGCTCGGCGGTGGCGTCGCGCGGGAGAAGGGCGCGAAATCGCCTGAGCGAGCAGGTCTCGCGGATCCACGCTTTGTTTCCGTCCCGCCAGGCCGTGATGCTGGTCGAGCAATAGAGGCCGGAGGCGCCGATCCGGACTGAGGTGATTTCCTCCGGCTCCTCGGCGCGCAGCAGCAGGGGCGCCAGGAGCAGGGCCAGGGGGAGCAGCATTGTCCGGGGCATCGAACGGCTCCGATTCAGGGGCTGGCGAGGCACGGGGCGTGTGCAGGTGAAACGAAGGAAGCGGACGACGGGTTCAGGAAATCGTGGACTGCGCCCGGGCGGCATCCCCGGCGAACAGCACGCCCAGGAAGTCGCCGGCCGCTGCCGGGTCGTTGAGGCAGACGGCGCCGGAGGCGAGAAGGCCGTCGCGCAGGGCGACGGGGTGGGCGGCGCGGAGTTTCGCCGCGAGCGCGGCGAGGGACGGGAGGCCCGCCTCGCGTGCGTGGCGCTGGTAAAAAATGCGCCATGCGACCGCGGCGTCCGGCGCGGCAAACCGGCGCGCTTCGAGCGTCGCGCGGCCCATGGTGGCGCGGGGGTTGATCTCGACGACGGGGCGGAGCCGGGGCGCGCCCGCGGCGTCGCGGTGGAGGAACGCGTCGACGCCGAGCCAGCCGCGGAACCCGCTGTCGCCGATGGCCGCCGCAAGGCGATGGGGGAGGATGGCGTCGTAGAAATGCTGGGCGCCGGCCTCCTGCAGCGCCCGCGAAGCCTCCGCTGGCATCAGGCGCGCGAACTTTCGTCCCGCGACGCAGGCGACGAAGCGCCCCGCGGCGTCGTTCACGAGGCGGATCATGCCGCGCAGCTTCGGCGGCCGCCCCGGGACGACATCGTAGTGCGCGGAGAAATCGGCGACCCGGTCGAGCCAGGGCTCGACGACGAGGCTCTTCTGCTCGGCCATCGTGGACTCGATCCACGCCGCCTGCGCCGCGGGGCGCTCGCCGGGCTGCACCCGCAGGTGCCCGCGTCCCGCCAGCCCCCACGGCGCCTTGAGCAGCACCGCGGCGTGCCCCTTCCCGAACCACGCCGCGATCGCGGCCTCCGTCGCCGCGACCGACTCGCACACGATCCCGGCGAGATCCCCGGCGCCCGGGATCGCCGCGAGCAGCTGCGCCGCCGTCGTCTTGGCGTACAGCGCACGAACCCCGTCGTTCCAGGGGAGGGAATCGCCCGCGGCGAGCGGTTCGAGCGCGGCGGCGGAGTCGGGGCTCCAGCCCCAGGGGCGAAGGGCGCCGATCCTGCGCGACCGCAGCACGCTCCCGGCCGGCAGCCGCCCCGACGCGTCCAGCACTTCGAAGTCCGCCTTCGGCAAGCCGGCCGCGGCCAGCGATTCCAGGTGTTCCGCCGAGGGCCGCCGCTGCACGAGCACGACGTCCCCGTTGCGGCAGAGGAGAAGCGGCAGCAGGTCGAGGTCGCGTGCGAGCCCGGCGGTGATCCGGTCGCCGCGCGCGCCACCGGCGTCGCGCAGCAGCGCCGCCCGCTCGGCCCCGGGGTTGAAAAGAAAAACATCGGGCGCCCGCCGGCGACCCGCTGTGAATCCCTGCACCGAGGCGATGAACGCGTCGTCCAGCCCCGCGCGGCGCCGCCCCTCCGCGTTGAACGGCACGTTGCCGCGCGCCAGCGCCGGGCTCAGCGGGAGGCGAAGCACCTTCCGCCACGCCGCGAAGTCGCTCTCCCCCGGCTGCTTCCACTTCCGCAGCCACGCCACCCCCGTGCCGACGTGGCCGATCTCGTCCTCGTAGATGCGCTCCATGAGGCGCGACGTGTCCGCGTCGCCCATGCGGCCGAAAACGCCGGCGAAGTGCCTCGCGTAGTCGAGGTTTGCCTGCTCGAACGTCAGGCTGAGCCGGCTCACGTAGTCGATCGGCGAGTCCATGCCGGACACCTGCCGCCAGAAGTACCCGTTCACCGGCAGGTTCCCGAACGAGAGCCCCCCGCGCGCCATCCGCTCCATGTAGAGCCGCGTGTGGACCTGCTCCTCGCGCAGCGTCTGGAGAAGCGCGCGCCGGAAGGCGGGGGGCGCTTCAGGAAACCGGAGGATCGCCAGGGCCATGAGTTCGGTGGCGAGGAGCTCGTGATTGGCGAAGAAATGGAGGAGGACGGCGCGGGGTTCGTCCCGGTGGAGTTCGTTTTCGGGGGGGAGGCGGGCTCGGTCGCCGCGGCGGGCCATGCGGAGGGCGGCGGGCCGGCCGGGGGAGTCCGGGGTGGCGAACGCGGCGCCCGGTCGCTCGTCGGTGACGGGTTCGAGGGGCGCGGCGAGCTTCTCCGCGAGGGAGTCGCTGAGGAGGACGCGCAGGGCGAAGTCGCGCAATTCCATGCCTGACGTTAGCGCGCCCCGCGGGGCGCGGCAAGCCGCGGGCGCGGCGTGACCGTCCGCGCCGTTCGGCTTACGATGCGCGAACCCCATGCTCCTCGCCTTCCACAAACCCTACGGCGTCCTCTCGCAGTTCACGGGCGACGGCTCGCAGAACCGCTCGCTGGCCACCTTCGGCTTCCCGAAGGGCGTCTACCCGATCGGCCGGCTCGACGCGGACTCCGAGGGGCTTCTGCTGCTCAGCGACGAGCCGGAGTGGAACGACCGGCTGCTGCACCCGCGCCATGCCCACGAACGCGAGTACCACGCACAGGTCGAGGGGGTTCCGGCGGAGGCGAGCCTCAAGCGGCTGGGGCGGGGGATTTCGATCCAGGGCCGGCGGACGCTGCCCTGCCGCGCGTGGCTGCTCGATCCGCAGCCGGAAATCCCGCCGCGCGTCCCCCCGATCCGTTACCGCAAGAACGTCCCGGACAGCTGGATCGGCCTGGAGCTGATCGAGGGACGGAATCGCCAGGTGCGGCGCATGACCGCCGCGATCGGGCACCCGACGCTGCGGCTGATCCGCGTGCGCATCGGCGGGCTGAAGCTGGGCGCCCTGCCCGCGGGCGAGTGGAAAGCCCTCGCCGCCAAGGATCGGGCCCGAGTGGCGCCCGCGAGCTGACCCGCAGGACTCGGCTTCCTCAACACCTCGTCCGCATTGATTCGCGCGTCCTCTCGTGCGCCGCGGGGCTCTCGAACCCCTTCGACGTCGAGTGAGCCCAGGTCTTCTCGATGTAAGACACCGCATCCGGGGTCTTGCACGCCGTGTCCCCGTGATCGACTTCCACCTTGCCGATCCGCTTGGCCGCGGCGGTCGCCGCTTTCCGCAGGGAAGCGTCCCGGCAGCCGATCATGATGACGGCCTGGTTCATCGCCTCGCGGTGCGAGTTCGGCGCGGTGCGGATCGACTTCTCGATTTCCGAAAGACGCGCTTCGAACCACGAAGACGGGGTGGAGGTGTCCCGCATCGCCAGCGCGGCGACCAGGCACCACCCGGCGCCGCGCAACGCCTCATCGGACGAGGACAGCCACGCGTCGGCACGGGACCGACCATGAGGCCCCTCCACCGCCAGCGACGCCACATAGCTGTGGCACATCGGCTGGTTCGGCGTCTTCGCCCACTTGTCCAGGTCGGCCGGAGTCATCCGCGCCGGGTCCGCGATCTTCACTGCCAGGTTGCGCGCGTCGTAATTGCCCGTGTTCCACAGCGCCAGCGCCAGTTCGTGGTCCACCTTGATGCGCTTGTACAGCGTCTTCAGCGTCGCGAAGCTCACGCCGAACATCGGTTCTACCGCGCCGTGCCGCGCGTAGGTCTTCTTCGTCTGCGCCGACCCTGCCTTCTCGAGCGCCGACATGGTTTCGGAAAGCGACATCCGGGCGGCCGACTTGGAGGGCTTCGGCGCGGGCTTCGTCTTCGCGGGCATCGGGGACTCCTTTTTGTCCTGGAAGAGCATTCGACTTCACGGGCGCGGGCGATCGGCGCCGGCGGGCGGCCACTTTATCGCTGCGCTCCGGCGCAGATCAAGCAG
Organism: uncultured Planctomycetia bacterium; assembly: GCA_964590435.1. Classification (GTDB taxonomy): domain Bacteria; phylum Planctomycetota; class MHYJ01; order WSZJ01; family WSZJ01; genus WSZJ01. The sequence continues at coordinate 10,528 of CAZPWT010000015.1, read as the reverse complement.
GGGAGGCTCCGCCGGGGATTTGACGGCGAAGAGTTCAGGCATTCGGAGGCCCTTGTCATTACCATGCGCCGCATGTCCGCCGACTCCAGAGCCTGCAAACGCTGCGGCCAGCCGGTCGAGTCTCCCCTGACGGGGCTTTTCTGCAACGCCTGCCGGGCGGCGGCGGGCGCCAGCACAACCCGGTACGTCCCTTCGCCCCCTCGGACCGGGGCGCTGACTCCGCCGCCGCGCGCCGCCGCCAACACGCCGACGCCGCGCGTCGCGTCCCCCGCCTCCGACGTCAGGCCCGTGGAGCAGAAGCCGCAGTCGGCCGTCGTCGCCCCTTCCGGGGTCCGCGACATGCTCCCCGCCTCGATCGGCGGCCACGCGATCAACGGCATCCTCGGCTCGGGCGGCATGGGGAAGGTCTACCTGGCGCGCGAGCCGGTGCTTGGCAGGGAAGTGGCGCTGAAGGTGGTGAAGCGCGACCCGACGGATCTCTCGGCGACGCAGGATTTGCTGGCGGAGGCGCTCGTGACGGGGCGGCTCTCGCATGCCGGCATCGTGCCGATCCACCAGGTTGGTCGCGACCCCCAGCATGGGCTGTGGTACACGATGAAGGTCGTGGACGGGATCTCGCTCGCCGACGTGCTCGCCGGGCTGCGCGAAGAGCTTCCCGACATCGTCGAGCGGTACACGCTGCCGGCGCTTCTCGACATTTTTCGCCGCACCTGCGACGCGGTCGCCTTCGCGCACCACAACGGCGTGGTGAACCGGGACCTGAAGCCGTCGAACGTGATGATCGGGGCGTTCGGCGAAGTGCTGGTGATGGACTGGGGGCTGGCGCGTGGGATCGACGCCGGGGAGGACCGAAAGCGGGTGATGGAAGCGGGGGCGGCGCTGATGGGCGGGGAGGCGGCCGCGTTCCCGCAGCAGTCGCTGGTGCCGATGATCAAGGGGACGCCGGGGTACATGTCGCCGGAGCAGGCGCAGGCGAAGCCGGCCGGGCCGGCGTCGGACGTGTACGCGCTCGGCGCGATCCTCTACCAGATCCTGACGCTGCGCCTGCCGGTCGATGGGAAGACGACGCCCGAGATCATCCAGAAAACGGTCGCCGGCGCCGTCATCCCTCCCGAAAAGCGAAGCGGCGCGCGCGGCCTGCCGAAGGCGATGTGCCAGGCGGCGATGAAGGCGCTGAGCCTCGATCCCGCGTCGCGGCACGCCGACGCCCGCGAACTCGCAAAGGAAGTCGAGGCGTACCTCGACGGCCGCACCGCGTGGCAGCCCCGCGAGGAAGGCTGGCATTCCGTTTCCGGCGCCTGGGACACGCAGCAGGGCCGGCTCCGCTGCGGCGCCGGCGTGAAGTCGAAGATCTTCCACAAGGCCCGCCTCGGCGGCGATCTCCGCCTCCAGGCCACCCTCTCGGCCGGCAAGGACGCCTCCCCGACCGACGCGTCCCTCTCCTTCGCCGTCCCAGGACTCACCTCCACCGGCGGCTACATGGTCCGCTTCGTCACCGGCGACCCCGGCCGCGTCGAGTTCCACCGCAACGGCGCCATCGTCACACGCCGCCTCGGCCTCCCCCTCGACCCCAGCCTCGACCACGACGTCCTCCTCGTCCGCGAAGGCCCGCGCGTCCGCCTCTTCCTCGACGGCGCTCCCGTCCTCGATCACCGCGAGTTCTTCCCGATGCGCGGCGACCGCCTCGCCGTCTCCTCCGACGCCACCGGCGTCTCCCTCGCCGCCGTCCGCCTCGAGTCCCACGGCGCACCCCTTCACCTCGACTTCATGGCCCTCCCCGACAAGGTCCACGCGCTGGGGAATCTCAAGGAAGCGCGCCTGCTGTACCGGGAGCTGGCGGAGACGCACGGCGACCGGACGGAGGGGATTGTCGCGCGCTACAAGGCTGCGATCTGCTCGGTCGACCTCGGGGAGCTCGGGGAAGCGCAGGCGGACCTGAAGCTGCTGGAGGGAAGCGGTTACGAGGCGCTGGGGACGCTCGGGCTGGCGAAGATCCGGCAGAAGGAGGGGCGCCCGAAGGAGATGTGGACGGTGCTGCTGCAGGGGCTGGAGAAGCACCGCGGCGACCCGGCGCGGATCGAGCTGCGCGCGGCGATCAGCGGCGTGCTGGAGCAGAAGGAGAAGGAATCGCCGCCCGCCGCGCGCGAGATGTACGCGCAGCTCCTGACCGTTCCCGGGCTCATGCCGCAGGAAACGGCGCAGGTCACCGCGGAGCATCTCCGACTCGCGGCCGCGGCGGGGCCGGACACGATGCGGCTGGAAGCGATGTCGCTGCTCGAGGCGCACCCGGCGCGCGTCGAGCTCCGGATGCAGTGCCACCTCGCGCTGGCGCGCATGAAGCTGCCCGTGGAGGCCGCGGCCCCGGCGCGGGCGCTGCTGGAGAAAACGCTCGATCTCAGGACGCTGACGGACGACGACCGCGCGAACGCGGGGCTCTGGCTGCTCGAGTCATGGGTGCACGCCGACAACATGCCCCGCGCCCAAGGCTCGCTCGCGTCCGTCGCCGCCACGCTTGACCCCGCCAGTCCCGCCGCCCTCCGCGTGCGCTTCTGGCGCGCCCTCCTCTCCTGCGCCCAGGGGAACTGGGCCGACGCCGGCAAGCTCCTCGAAACGCGCCCCGTTCCGCCCCCCGGCCCGTCGCGCTTCCTCGGCCTCCTCCTCGCCGCGAACGTCGTCGCTGCCGGAACGTCCAGCTCACGGGCGCTGGCGATGCTGGGCGAGGCGGCTCAGCCTGTCGCGGACTGGAAAGCACCCGCGGAAGCGCTGCTTGGCCGCCAGCCGGTCGCCGGTTTCCTCTCCTGGCTGAACCGGCAGCCGGCCGACCTTCAGCCCGCGCTTGCGCTGGCGGCGGCGATGTTCACTGCCGCGCGTGGGGACAAGGACGCCACCGACGCCCTTCGATTCCGCGCCGGTCTGTCCAAGACGAGCCGCCGGCTGAGCGAGTGGATGCAGCAGGCGAAGCGCTGGCCGTAGGGGCGGGACCTGCGCGCAAAAAACAACGGCCGGAGGCGCCTTCTCGCGCCCCCGGCCGGAGTCGACGGATCAGTGCGCCTTCGGGGCCGCCGCCTGTCCTTCGCGCGGCGGAATCCGCATCGCGTAGAAGGACCGCCAGACGAAGACCAGGCCGATGACGAACATCACGGCTCCGACGATCGGCATGTAGTTGAAGCTGTTGTCCTTGTGGGCCGCTTCCTTCACGTGAAGCGCGATTTCGACCGCGAGCAGCCCGAACAGCGTGGAGAACTTGATGATCGGGTTGAGGGCGACCGAGGTGGTGTCCTTGAACGGGTCGCCGACCGTGTCGCCGACGACCGTGGCGGCGTGGACCGGCGTGCCCTTCTCCTTGAAGTCGACCTCGACCAGCTTCTTGGCGTTGTCCCAGGCGCCGCCGGCGTTGGCCATGAAGATGGCCTGGTAGAGGCCGAAGACGGCGATGGAGATGAGGTAGGCGACGAAGAAGTTGGCGTCGAAGAAGGCGAAGGCGAGCGTGAGGGTCATGAGGGCGATGAAGATGTTCCACATGCCGGCCTGGGCGTACTGGGTGCAGATGCGGACGACAGTCTTGGAGTCCTCGATGTCGGCCTCGGTCTTGTCGAGGCGCATGTTCTTCTTGATGAACTCGACCGCGCGGTAAGCGCCGGTCGTGACGGCCTGCATGGAGGCGCCGCAGAACCAGTAGATGACGGCGCCGCCGCAAATGAGGCCGAGCAGCACGGGGGCGTCGGTCAGGCTGAGGTGCATCATGCCGGCCTTCTCGAGCAGCAGGATGATCGAAAAGATCATGGTCGTGGCGCCGACGACCGCCGTGCCGATGAGCACGGGCTTGGCCGTGGCCTTGAACGTGTTCCCGGCCGAGTCGTTCGCCTCGAGCAGGTGCTTGCCGTGCTCGAAGTCGGGCTCGAAGCCGAAGTCCCGCTTGATCTCCTCCTTGATGCCCTTGATCTTCTCCGTCTGCGCGAGCTCGAAGATCGACTGGGCGTTGTCCGTCACGGGCCCGTAGCTGTCGACCGCGATGTTCACCGGACCCATGCAAAGGAACCCGAACGCCACCATGCCGAACGCGAATGTCGCCGCATGGGGGCCGATGACCTCGACCAGGCCCTGCATGCTGACGAAGTAGGCGGCGCCCATCAGGCCGGCGATCAGGATGCCCTTCCAGAAGGCGCTGAAGTTGCCGGCCACGAGGCCCGAAAGGATCGTCAGCGAGGCGCCGCCTTCGCGCGACGCCGTCACGATCTCGTGCACGTGCTTGCTGTGCGAGCTGGTGAATACCTTCGTGAACTCGGGGATCAGCACCGCCGCGAGCGTGCCGCAGCTGATGATCGACGCGAGCTGCCACCAGATCTTCGGCATCTTCGTCACCACGTCCACGCCGTTGACGACCTTTGTCACGGACAGGTCGCCGAGCAGGAGCCAGCTCATCCCGAACGAGGTCGTGATGCACAGGATCGACGCGATCCAGATGAGGCGCGTCAACGGCGCCTCGAAGTCGAACATCTTCATCCCCGCGTACTTCGCCTTCGAAATCGCCTCGTTGATGAAGTACGAGCAGCCGGACATGAAGTCCATCAGGAAGCGCATCGCGAAGATCCACACGATGAGCTTCACCTGCAGCTCTTCCCAGTTCTTCGCGACGCCGGAGGTGAGGGCGAGGGTGATGAAGGAGATGAGGGCGACGCCGGTGACGCCGTACGTCTCGAACCCGTCGGCCGTGGGGCCGACCGAGTCGCCGGCGTTGTCGCCGGTGCAGTCCGCGATGACGCCGGGGTTGCGGGGGTCGTCTTCCTTCACGTTGAAGACGATCTTCATGAGGTCGGAGCCGATGTCGGCGATCTTGGTGAAGATGCCGCCCGCGATGCGGAGGGCGGAGGCGCCGAGCGACTCGCCGATGGCGAAGCCGAGGAAGCAGTACCCGACGATGTCGCGGGGGAGGAACAGGAGGATGATGACCATCATCACGAGTTCGAGCGAGATCAGGTACAGGCCGATGGACATGCCGGCGCGCAGCGGGATGCTGACCACGTCCCACGGCTGCCCGCGGAGCGCGGCGAAGGCCGTGCGGGCGTTGGCGTAGGTGTTGACGCGGATCCCGAACCAGGCGACCGCGTACGAGCCCGCCATGCCGACGACCGAGAAGAACAGCACCAGCAGCGCCGTCCCGATCGACTTGTGCTGCAGCCCCACCAGGTAGTACGCCATCGCGCTTCCGATCAGCACGAACAGCATGAGGAGGAAGCGTCCCTGCTGGATGAGGTAGGTTTTGCAGGTCTGGAAGATGATCTCGGCGACGTCGAGCATGGACTTATGCGCGGGCTGGACGGTGATCTGGCGCCGGAGGATGAGGCTGATGCCGAGCGTTCCCGTGATGACGAGGGCGCCGTACATCAGGAGGTTCCAGGCGGAGATCGTCTTGCCGAAGAGATTGAAGTAGGCGTTGTGCAGGTCCGGGATGGCGAGGTCACCCTCGCCGGCGAAGGCGGTGCCGCCCGCGAGGAGCGCGAAGGCCGCGGTGGCCAGCGGCATGGACAAGCGTTTCAGCAGCGACCCTGTCATTACGGCTCCTTTGGTATGGAGGTGCGGGAGATCCAGGCGCCTGGCGCCCAAGCCGGGGCGACGACCGGGACAATCGGGGCGGTATCTCTAGCACAGGGCAGGACGGGGGTCAACAGTCCGCGGCGTCGCTGCCCGGCCGCTCGGCAAGGCGTGCCGCAGGTCATCCCCTTCCAGCCTTTGCATGTCAGGAATCCGGGAACTCGGCTCGGGCTGCGGGTCCGCGCACGGCGAGTCGGGGGAGAGGGGCGCGCTCATGACTGGGCGCTTCCCGCGTACTGCTCGTCGGTCACTTTCTCCATCCACTCCACGGCCTTGCCGCCGAGCTGTTCCTGGACGGCGATGTGGGTGAGCGTCGTCGTCGGCGCCGCGCCGTGCCAGTGCCGCTCGCCCGGGGGAAACCAGATCACGTCCCCCGGCCGGACCTCTTCGACGGGGCCGCCCTCGCGCTGCACTCTCCCGCAGCCGGCCGTGATGATCAGCGTTTGCCCGAGCGGATGGGTGTGCCACGCGGTCCGCGCCCCAGGCTCGAAGGTCACGCTGGCGCCCTGGACGCGCGCCGGCTCGGGGGCCTGGAAGAGCGGGTCGATCCGGACGGCGCCCGTGAACCAGTCGGCGGGGCCCTTGGTGGACGGCGTGGAGCCGGCTCGTTTGATCTGCATCGTGAATTTCTCCGTGGGCGAAGGTCTGCGATCGCGGAATCTCCGTGCCGCAAGGAGGGCATGGTATCCGGCACAGGTTCCTCCGATCCGGCCTCGTCGATTTCTTCCCCCCGTGGAGCCCTTCGCAGCACAATCGCGGCCGATGCCGAACGACGCCACGGACCGGGGCACCCTCATTCTCGCGCTGGCCCGGGCGCGTGGCTGGAAAGTCCCCTCGCCCGGCACGGGCTCGACGCCCTCGGAAGTCCTGGGAGAACGCTGGTCGGGCGCGTCCGCCGACGAGCGCGCGTCGTTCGAGCAGGAACTCGCCTCGCTGGCGCGCGACCCCGCGGCCGTGGCCCGGCTGGTCGGCGAGCCCGACATCCCCGGCTCGATCGCGATCTCGAATTCCGCCGCGTTCGCGCAGACCGTCCGCCCCGGCGCCGCAGCGGGCGCCGCTTCCCCCCATCCCGGCCCCCTCGCCGAGAGCGGGCGCTACCGCGTCCGCCGCGAACACGCCCGCGGCGGGATGGGCCGCGTGCTCGTCGTCGCCGACCGCGAGATCGGCCGCGACGTCGCCATGAAGGAACTCCTCCCTCACCTCGCCCAGGGCTTCCCGCTCGACCGGGAGCGATTCCTGCGCGAAGCGCGGATCACGGGGCAGCTCGAGCACCCGAATATCGTCCCCGTGTACGAGATCGGCACGAGTGGCGGCGAGACCGCGTACTACACGATGAAGCTGGTGCGCGGGGAGACGATGGAAGCGCGGCTCGGGCGGCTGCAGGCGAACGGGAGGATGGACGGGCGGCGAAAGCTGGCGGAGCGGCTGAAGCTGCTGGACCCCTTCATCGATGTCTGCAACGCCGTGGCCTATGCGCATTCCCGCGGCGTCGTGAACCGGGACCTGAAGCCGGCGAACGTGATGCTGGGCGACTTCGGCGAGACGGTGGTGCTCGACTGGGGGCTGGCGCGCAAGCTGGCGGAGGAGGAGCCGGAGAAGCGGATCACGAGGGTGCCGCGCGTCCCCGGGAGCCCGGGGGCGTCGGGGGACACGACGCGGCTCACGATGGACGGCGACATCATGGGGACCCCGGCGTACATGTCCCCGGAGCAGGCGCGCGGCGAGATCGCGCAGGTCGACGAGCGGTCGGACATCTTCTCCCTCGGCGCGATGCTCTTCGAGATCGTCACCGGCGTCCCGCCGCACCGGAAGGACTCGCTTGCCGACATGGTGCGGGCGATCCTTGAGGACCCGACGCCGGACGCGGCGGCGGTTGAGCCGCTCGCGCCGCGCGAGCTTTCGGCGGTCGCTTCCGCCGCGATGGAGAAGGACCGGTCGCGCCGGCTCGACTCCGCGAAAAAACTGGCGGAGGAAGTCCGCGCGTGGCGCGACGGCCGGCCGATGGCGCTCTACCGCCACTCCGCCACCGAGCAGCTCGGGCGCTTCGTCCGCCACAACCGCGCACTGGCCCTCGCCCTCGGGGGCGGCCTCCTCGCGATCCTCGCCGGCGCCGCCGTCTCGCTCGCCTACGCACGCGACGCCGCCGAACAGGCCGGCGCCGCCCGCGCCGCGCTCCAGAAGGCGGAGTGGCAGACCGAGGAGGCGCGAAGAGCGGGGCTCGTCGCGTTGTCGGAAAAGCGGATCGCCCAGGGGCAGCGGCTCGCAGCGTACTCGACGAACCTCGCGGCGGAGAACCCGACGGCCGCCCTGCTGGTGGCGATGGAGGCGGCGCGAAGGGCGCCCGGGTCGGCGTCGACGAACGCGCTCTGGAATACGTTGTCGCAGCTCGTGGAGCACCGGCGCTTCATCGGCCACGAATCAAACGCCGTGGACGCGCGCTTCAGTCCGGACGGGTCGCTCGTGGCGACGGCGAGTTTCGACTTCACGACCCGGATCTGGGACGTGGCGACGGGGCGCCAGGTGCGGCGCCTGGACGCGCACCAGAGCGCCGTCGCCAGGTCCGAGTGGAGCGACGACGGCCGGTTCCTCCTGACCGTGCCGGCGCATCCCGGCGCGGACGCGCTCAACATATTTCAGCCCGAGGGGACGCTCGACGTTGCGCCGCGGGTGTGGGACACGAAATCCTGGGAGTGCGTGCGCGTCCTTCGCGGCCATCGCGGCGCATTGCGCACGGCCCATTGGGCGCCGGGCGGCCGGGTGCTCAGCCTCTCGGAGGACCGCACGGTCCGCCTCTGGGATGGCGAAGGGAAAGCCGTCGTCTTCGAGGTGCCGTGGGTGCCTTTGAAAGCGGCCGCTTCGCCGGACGGCCGCTGGATCGCCGCCGTCTCCGGCCCGAATCTCCGCCTCTGGCGAACCGACGCCCCGGACGCTCCTGTCGATGCCACCGCGCACGGAAGGGGCGTCTGGGACCTCGCGTGGTCCCCGGACTCGTCGGCCCTTTTCACCTGCGGCGAAGACGGCGCCGTTGCCCGCCGCGACCCCGCGACCCTGCGCGTCCTCGCCGAGTTCCGCCCGAAATCGCCCGACGGCAAGGGCGGCTCCGCCCCCGCTGCCATGGCGCACGCCGTGCTCGCCCACCCCGACGGCGCCCGCCTGGCCGTGGTCGCGTCCGGCTGGCTCCACGTCATCAGCTCAGACTTCTCACGCGAATTCTCCAACGTCCGCTACCAGTCCGCGCATCTTCCCGCAGACCGGCTCGACGCCGACTGGAAGCGCGTCCTGCTCATCACGGAGACGACCGCGCTGGTGCGAGACGTCGAGACGGGCGCAGATCTTGCCCAGCTGCGCGGCCACGAGTACCTCATCGAAGCGGCTTCGATGTCGCGGGACGGAAGGCGCGCCGTGACCGGCGGCCGCGACGCGCTCGTCATCGTCTGGAACACTTCCCCCGGCGCCTGCCTCCCGACATTCCGCTGGAGCGCCGGTCGCAAGGACGTCGCCGTTTCCACGGATGCCACCCGCGTCCTCACGCTCGCCCCGGAGAACAAGCTCGAACTCCGCGACAACGCGACCGGTGACCTGATCAATTCGTGGCAACTGCCGGGACCGACGGACGGCTTCCGCTTCATCGGCGGCAGCAAGCGCTTCTACTATCGACCCCTGGGCACCGTCATCCTCAAGATCTTCGACCCCGAGAAGGGGTGGCTCTTTGACGCCGATGCGGGAGCGAAGGATCTTTCCTGGTCGCTCCCGAGCGCGAACGGAGACTGGCTCTACCTGGCGGCGAAAGGGAGGTCGGGGCGCCTCTGGAACGTCGCGACGGGAGAGGGAAGCGTCACCTATCCCTGGATGGGTTTCACGTATGAGCTCGGGGCTATCGCGGACGACGGGAAGTTCATCCTGGCCGCGCGGTCGGCGGAAGCGAAGTTCGTGCTGTTCGACAGGTCGGGGCGCGAGTTGGGAGCGCTCGAGGGCCACAACGGGTGGACCATCGGGGCGGCGTTTGCGGGGGACCGCGTGCTCACCACCGCCATGGATGCCACCGTCAAGTCGTGGAATCGCGAGACCCGCGAGCTCCTCGGCACCGGCCGCTGGCCGCTCGTGCAGGAGACCTACATCGGCGTTTCGCCGACCGGGGACGTCTTCGTGCTCACCGGTGGCGGCACGGCGCGCTTCTACCGCACCGACACCCTCGACGAAATCGCTTCCCTCCCGCGCGGCCTGACCCCGCCGGCCGGCTTCACGCCCGACGGGAAGTTCGTGGCGGTGTACCGGGACGGCGACTATCTCCACCTGCCGATGGACGCGCTGGCGTACGCGGAGCGCGTCGCTCCCCGCGAGCTCACCGTTCTCGAGTTCAAAGGAATGGCCGACACGCGCGCAGAGGGCGACGCCTACGGGCAGGACTGGGCCCGCCGGCACCCGCGACAGATGTCGGCGAGGGCGAAGGCCAAGCGTGCCGTAACCGAGAAGAACTGGGACGAGGCGCTTCGCCAGTGCGTCGAGGCGCAGCGGCTTCTGCCGGGCAACCCGCTGGCTTTCAGTCTGGAAGCGGAGATCCGCGCCGCAATGGCGACGGACCTGAATGAGGGCGACCCGGAGCGGGTGAAGGCGATCGAAGCGGGTGTGGTCGCGCTCGAGCAGGCCGTCGAACGCGGGTATCGCGACGTGAAAACACTCGCGGAGGATCCGGGGCTCGCGCCGCTTCGGAGCCACCCGCGCTGGACTGCGCTTCTCGAGGCCGCACAGCGCAAGCCGTGGGAGAAGCCGTAGGCAGGCCGACCGTTTCTCGCGCTCTCAGAGCGTGAGAAAAAATCCGGCGTGTCAGGCTGCGTCGGCCCAGTGACGGTGGTTTGAGGAGTTCTTGATGTGCGGGCCGACTCCGCCCGACCCGCGCGGATTTTTTTCACGCTCTGACGTTCGGATTCCATGGAGT
>CAZPWT010000014.1:0-17906 GCA_964590435.1 uncultured Planctomycetia bacterium | reverse complement strand
GACCTGCCGACCGACTGCGCATGCCTCTCGGCGAACGACCACGGGTAAGCCGGATGCGGGAAATCCGCACGTCCGGTTTTACGAGGGGGAGGGGGCTTCGGCTCCCTCCCTACTCTCCTGCCAAGCTCGTGGCCCTTGTGGAGGTCAGAAGGGAGGTTGTCGGCGCGGTGCAGAAGAAAAGACGGGATGAGAGCAGGATGGAAGAGGGATACGGCAACGAGCTGGGCACGGATGGGGAAAGATAGAAAAGGATTTGGATCTCTCTCACAGAGCGCCCCCCACCATTTGCAATCCACTGCCCCCGTCGTACGATATCCCCCCATGAACAAACACTCCTCGACGGTCTGGGCCAACGGCAAACTCATCCCCTGGGACGACGCCAAAGTCCACATCATGTGCCACGTCCTCCACTACGGCACCGGCGTCTTCGAGGGCATCCGCGCCTATTCCACCGACCGCGGCCCCGCGATCTTCCGCCTCAAGGAACACATCGACCGGCTTTTCAACTCGGCCAAGGTCTACGAGATCGCAATTCCTTTTACGCGCAAGCAGATGTCCGACGCCTGCCTCGAGACGCTCGGCGCTTCCGGCCTTCCCTCGGCCTACATCCGGCCGCTCGCGTTCTGGGGATACGGGCGGTTCGGGTTGCACGCGACCGGCCTTCCGACCGAGGTGTACGTCGCGAGCTGGGAATGGGAGCAGTACCTCGGGTCGGGCGGGCTCGAGAAAGGCATCCGCGCCGTCTTCAGCGCCTGGCGCAAGTTCGCGCCGGACGCGCTTCCCCCCGCGGCCAAGGCGTGCGGGCAGTACCTGTCGAGCATCCTGTCGGGGAACGACGCACGGCGGCGGGGGTATGACGAGGCGATCCTGCTCGACCACCGCGGCTGCGTCGCGGAGGGCTGCGGCGAGAACGTGTTCTTCGTGAAGGACGGGGAGCTGTTCACGAACGACCTCTCGAGCTCGATCCTGCCGGGGATCACGCGCGACTCGGTGATCCGGCTGGCGAAGGACCTCGGGATCACGGTCACGGTCAAGGACATCGCGCCGTCGGAGCTGTTCCACGCGGACGAAGTGTTCTTCACGGGGACCGCGGCGGAGGTCACGCCGGTGCGGGAGATCAACGACCGGGTGATCGGGGAAGGGAAGCGCGGGCCGGTGACGGCGAGGCTTCAGTCGGAGTTCTTCCGGATCGTGAAGGGGGAGAACTCGAAGTATCACAAGTGGCTGACGTGGCTGCCTGCGGCGGAGAAGAAGGCGGGGAGCAAGAAGGCGGTGGCAGCGAAGTAGCGCGCGACATGGAAACCGAGCGGCCGGGTGAGATTCTCCTCGACGTCCCGCTCGTGCGGCAGGGGCCGAACTGCGGCTGCGGGCTGGCGTGCGTGACGATGGCGCTGAAGGCTTCGGGGATCGGGGCGGAGCTGGAGCAGCTCGAGCGGCACCCGCTGATCCTGCCGCGGATGCTGCAGAGCTGGGGGATCGGCCCCGGGCGGCTCGGGCGGGTGGCGCTGGCGTGCGGCGCGCGGGCGACGCTGGTCGACGGGAGCCGGCGCGACGTGGGCGAGATGTTCCTCAAGGCCGGCGGCCGCTGGGTGGAGCGCGAGCCGCGCAAGGCCGACATCGAGCGGTGCCTCGCGGCGGGACGCGCGCCCGTCGTGTGCATCCCCGACAAGGACCTCGCGTTCGGCGACCGCCGCCCCGGCTCTCATTGGGTCGTCGTCATCGGCCACGAGCAGGGAAATTTCCGGATCCACGACCCCGCGCCGTGGCGGCAGGCGAAGCGCTGCACGCCGGGGTACTGGGAGCGGTGGGCGTGCAGCCTGCTGCTCGTCGAGCCGGCGGACGCCGATCCCGTATTCGAGGAGGACAAGTGAAGCGCGACCCTGCGATCCGGACGATCCTGCTGCCGAAGGACACGAACGGCCACGGGACGATCTTCGGCGGCGTGATCCTTTCGTACATCGACCTTGCCGGCGCCGTGGCGGCGCGCACGCTGGGGCCGCACAAGTTCGTGACGGTGGGGATGGACAAGATCGCGTTTCCCGAGCCGGTTTACGTCGGCGACGTCGTGAGCTTCTACGCCGACGTCGACCACGTCGGGAACACGTCCGTCACCGTGAAGGTCCGCGTCGAGGCGCAGCGCTTCGCGGACCCGAGCGTCACCGTGAAAGTCACCGAGGCGCTCGTGACGTACGTGTCGGTCGACACCGGGGGGAGGCCGATTCCCGTGAAGGGCGGGCTGCCGAAGACGGTCGTGTTCCCGAAGAAGAAGTAGCGGGGATTCGCTCTGCCAGCGTCCGGTCCCTTCCTATAATGCCGCCCATGCCTGAACTCTCCGCGCGCGGCCAGGTCGTCCGGGTCGGCTATTCCATGAACGTCCACCCGTGCGAGACGGTGGACGAGCTCGAGCAGGCCCTTCGGGACGGCCCTGCGGAAATCCGCAAGCGGGTGTTCCCGGGGCAGCGCACGGGGGCGGGGCTGAGGCTCTCGGCGCAGGCCGCCGAGCAGCTCGCGAGCGACCCGGCGCGGCTGGTGAAATTCGGGGCACTTCTCGAATCGCTCGACCTGTTTGCCTTCACGGCCAACGTGTTCCCGGCGGCGGGGTTCAACGCGGGGCGGGTGAAGGCCGAGGTGTACCGGCCGTCGTGGGCGAACCCGGCGCGGGCCGCGTACACGCTGGCCGCGGCGCACGTGATGGCGGCGCTCGGCGGCGGGCAGACCGTGACGCTCTCGACGGTCGCGGGCGGCTACCGGCCCGACGGCGACGACAAGAAGTCGCGGGACGACATGGCCCGCAACCTGGCGCAGGTCGCCGCGGGGCTCCACACCCTCAAGCGCGAGACCGGCGTCAGCGTCCGCGTCTGCCTCGAGCCCGAGCCCCTCACGACCTGCGAAACCGCCGCCGACGCGATCGACTTCTTCCGCAAGCACGTCTACCCCGGCGGCGAACGCGCCCTCTACGGCACCGACAAGTACAACCGCGAACAGGCGACCGACATCCTCCACGAACACCTCGGCCTCTGCTTCGACGCCTGCCACCACGCCGTCCTCTGGGAAGACCCCGCCGACATCGTCGACCGCATCGAACGCAGCGGCATCGTCATCGGCAAGATGCAGGTCACCTGCGCCCTCGAGGGCCCTCCCAGCGACCTCGCCCGCTTCGACGAACCCCGCTATTTCCACCAGGTCTGCGCGGTCGGCGGGAAGCGCGCTTCGGATCTCGGGGAAGCCGCCGCGTGGACGGAAAGCGCGGCGCGGGCGCATTTCCACGTGCCGATCTTCCTCGAGGAGATCGGCGGGCTGAAGACGACGCAGGGATTCCTGCGGACGGCGATCGAGGAGGTGCTGAAGCGCGGGCTGTGCTCGGACTTCGAGATCGAGACGTACACGTGGGACGTGATCCCGGCGGCGGAGCGGGAGAAGCTCTGCGGGAAGACGCTGGTGGAGAGCCTGGCGCGCGAGTACGGGTGGCTGCTGGGGGTGCTGGGGGTGAAGGGGTAGGGAGAGGCGGCATTCGGAGTCATTTGTCTTTGTTCGCCTTTATTCGCGTCCAAGTCGTTCCTTTTGCCTCAAGTCTCTGGGTCCAACAAAAAGAACGACTTGGACGCGAATAAAGACAAATGAAGACGAATGGGAAGGTTTCGGCCGGGCCTCCCGTAGTAACAAAGCCTGCCTCGTCGATCCCGGTCCGTGGAGTCCCGGTTTACACGGTGTCAATTCGGTTGGCGTTTTCGGTGATCGGGTCCAACCGCTAAGCTCTTCTCCTCCAACAACTTGCAACTTCCCACTTCCCGGCTCGCTTCTTGCAATCAGGCCACCCATGAAAACATCCCTGCCCGCCCTGTTCCTCGCCCTCGCCGCTTCCCTCGCGGCCGCTGACACCATCACGACCACCGACGGCCGCCGCCTCGAAGGCAAGGTCAAGGACCTCGGCGACGAGATCCTCCTCGAAGGAAAATTCGGCTCCACGCGCTTCCGCAAAAACCAGATCGACAAGATCGAGTACGGCAAGACGTCTCTGGAGCTGTACGGCGAGAAGACCGCGGCGCTGAAGGACGAGGACGCGGCCGGGCACTGGGCGCTGGCGCTCTGGTGCAAGGACAACAGCCTCGAGGCGGAGTACCGCAAGGAGGCGGCGAAGACCATCGCGGCCGACCCGAAGCACGAGGCCGCGCGGCTGGCGCTCGGGCACAAGCTGATCGCGGGCGAATGGAAGTCGCAGGACGACCTGCACCTCGAGAACGGCGAGGTCAAGCGGAACGGCGAGTGGATGACGCAGGACGAGGCGGACCGGCTCGATGCCGAGGACACGGCGAAGAAGCTGCTCATCGAGGCCGCGCAGAAGGACGCTGCGAAGCACGACGCCGCGGTCGCCGCGCTCCTCAAGGTCCGCGCCGACGCGCTCGTCGTCTGCTCCCGCTCGGTCGGCAGCATGAACCGCGGGACGCGCATCGCCGCCTGGAAGGGGCTCAAGCGGTTCTTCCAGCACACGCACGACAACCTCCCGGCCATCCGCGACCTGCAGGCCCGCTTCGACAAGCTCGGCGACCTGACCGGGCTGGCGCTTCGCGAAAAGGACGACGAGGTCCGCGCGATCGCGCTGGATGCGACGCGGGGGATGGGGGACGACTACGCGCGGATGTGGTACCAGAAGCGGGTGATCGAGGAAGAGGGGATGGACACGCGGCGGCGGTCGGCCGAGGTCCTGGGCGAGATGGGGAGCGCGGAGAGCGTCCCGTACATGATGGCGGCGTTCTACACGATCTACATGGAGGTCCGCGCGACGAACGCGGTGCAGGTCCAGGACATCACGGACTCGTACGTGGACATCTTCCCGGACCCGACGCGGCGCGCGATCCCGGTGCCGGTGCGGATCGAGACGCCGAAGATGGGGATCCAGCGTGTGAAGACGACGGTCGCCTACCCGGAGGGCTACCACGAAACGAGCAGCGCCTTCGGGGCCGTGCTGCAGAAGCTGACGGGCAAGGAGCTGGGCGACGACTTCACGCCGTGGAACGAGTGGTACCGCAAGGACGGCAAGGAATGGGTGAAGAAAAAGGTGACGGAGGAGCGCGAAGCGAAGGAGAAGGCGGCGATGGAAGGGCGATAGGCCCAAATCGCGCTTGAACGGCCCCCGGCATTCTGGCTAGATAGCCGGGAAGGAAAGACCGACACCCCGTGAAGTCACCAACGATCGACTGAAACCGCCAGGGCCACGAGGCCACGGCGGTTTTTTTTTAACCAAGGGTCAGGGTACATTCAGAAGCAGGAGGATGCATGGCGACGGGCACCGTGAAGTGGTTCAACGACCAGAAGGGCTACGGCTTCATCGCTCCGGACGACGGCGGGAAGGACGTTTTCGTCCATCACACCGCGATCCAGATGCAGGGATTCCGGACCCTGCAGGAGGGCATGAAGGTGAGCTTCGACGTGCAGCAGGACGTGAAGGGTGCCCGCGCGGTGAATGTGCAGGCGGCGCAGTAAGGCGAACGGCAACGGCGTCGAAGGTTGAAGGTCGAAAGTTGAAGGGCCTCCGGAGATGCCGGGGGCCCTTTTTTCATCCGGCTACTTGCCGGGGACGAAGTGGGCGCGGGTCTTTTCGTTGGTCAGGACGTACTTGATGACCTTTTTCGCGCAGTCGTTGCAGTAGCCGGCGCGCTCGTGCACCGAGGCTGCGGCGCTCCGGCGGCGCATGTTGTTCAGCACGCGGGCGACTTCCGTCGCCGCCTTCTCGGCGCTTCCAGAACCCGGCGTCGCCTTGAGCTCCGCGAACGGATCCTGCTCCATCGGGTCGAAGCGCTCGAGGGCGAGGAGGAAGGCCTGGAAGTTGAACTTGTCGCGGACCGTGCGGTACAGCCGGTCGCGATAGCGGTCGAACAGCTCGGGGACGGCGTCGCGCGGGTTGGGGCGGGTCCCGGCGGCGACGGCGGCCTTGCCGAACTTCTGGACCATGGAGACGCGGAAGTCGCCGCGGCTGCCGCCCGCGATGTCGAGGAACTCCTCCTCGCGCGAGAGGTACTCCTCGGGGTCGACGTTCTTCTTCTGGAAGGAGTCGAAGACGGACTCCTTGCGGACGAAGGCCCGCGCGTGCTCGAGGTAGCCCTCGACGCGCTTGAGCAGGTCCGCCTCCGTCACCTCGAACAGCGCTTCCTCCGCCTCGTGGATCACGTTCCGGTTGTATTCCTCCTGGACCATGTCGAGGAGGCGCTGGGACTCCTCGTCGCAGGTCGACTGGATCTGCGCGTAGACCTGGAACGGGTTGATGCAGCGGTTGTTCTCGTCCATGGACAGGCGGCCGAGGATGCGCTTGAACCAGCGCGGCGAACGGCCGGTCGTTCCCTCGACGCCGCGGTGCTCCTCGCGGATCGCCGACAGGAAAGCGTCGGTCAGGATGTCGGCGCGCTCGTGGTTGATCCAGCCGAGGTCGCCGGCGTAGAGCTTGGCCTTCTGGAGAAGCGTCATCCGCTTCACCGCCTCTTCCTGCCGCAGCAGGAGGAACTTGCGCGACTCGAACTTGGCCTTGTCGTGCTCGAACTGCTGCATGCGGCGGCGCTCGGCGGTGAAGTACTCGGCGAGGCCGGGGTTGCGGAGGCGGGTGAGCACGGCGAAGAGCGCGCCGGTGCGGATCGAGTGGGGGGCGACGTGCTGGGACTTGCGGATCTCGCGGACGTTGGGCTCGTAGATCTGTTCTTCGTCGTTGAACGTGAGCAGGTAGGGGACCGGGATCTGCTCGATGCGGTCGCGGAGGCCCTCGGTGAGGAGGTCCTCCTCGAGGAGCTTGTTCTCCGGGAGGTTCGTGGAGCCGACGATCGCGTAGTCGACCTTCTGCGTGACGTCGCCGAAGCTGACCGTCTTCTCCTCGACGGCGCTGAGCAGGTGCTGCAGCTGCTGGTGGCTCTTGTTGAAGATGTCCTGGTAGTTGATGAGCCCGCGGTTCGCGCTGGCGGGCTTCCCGTGGAACGTGTACAGCCGGATGCCGCGCAGGAGCCCGGAGAGGTTCGACTTGTTCTCGTCGTGCGACGCCGGCGACAGCTCCGTCTCGACGTTCACCCCCGGGTCGATCTCCGCCATCCCGCGTCCCATCTCCAGCGAGTAGTGCCACCGCACCACCTGAACGTGCTTGTTCATCTTCTCCCAGTCGCCCTCGTACAGCTCCAGCAGCCGGTCGCGGATGTTCTGGCAGTTGCGGCATAGCTCCGCTTCCACCAGCTTCTGCGGCACGACATACTCGCGCAGCCGCTTCACCTCCGCCTTCGCCGCGTCCGTCAGGTCGCGCTTGAGCGCCTCGATGCGCTGCTCGACGATCCGTGCGACCGCGTCCTTCCTGATCTTGCGCGGGATCAGCGCCAGCGGGTGGTCGCGCACCTGGCATTCCACCTTCGAGAAGATCTCGTCCTCCGGCAGGTGCGCGTAGCTCTCGGTCTCCGCCGCGAGGTCGTCCATCTTCTTGAACCCCATCCCGCGCGCCTCGCCTTCCATCTCGAACTTCTCACGGAAGAGCCAGTTGATGGTGTGCGTGGCTCCCGCCGGCGTGCGCGAGTACTCCTCGAGGCCCTTCTCGATCAGCGTGAAGATCCGGCTCTTTCCGGTCCCCGGCGGGCCGACGAGGATGTAGATCGACTCGTCCTCCTCCTGCTTGGCGCAGGCGTCGATGTGCTTGTAGAGCGCGGCGATCGAGCGGATCTGGCCCACGACGCGCTTCTGGCCCCCGAAGAACGGGTCGGAGAAGAGGGTGAAGCGCGGGAAGGTGCGGCCCATGTCCTTGACGGTGTCGGCGCCGAAGGAGGAGATGGCGTCGCGGATGTACTGGTAGGAGGTGCGGGTGGCGGCGTAGGGATCGGCGGAGACGGCGCGGAGGTATTCGTCGAACGAGAGCGTGGCGCTGGTCGACTTGTGGTCGGCGAGCACGTAGTCGCTCACGAACGCGGCGGGGTCGTCAGGGCGTCGCTCGGGGCGGGGCATGCGCGGATTGTAGCACCGGGACGAACGGCGGTAGCATGGCGGCACTGGCGGGAAATGGAGGCGGGATGCTCGAGGACCGGACTCCGGAAGACGATCGTCAAGCGGCGCCGGAGGACGACCCGGCGGCGACGACGCCGTTCAACCCGCTGTACGCGGTCGGGGGCGTGGTCATCGCGGCGCTGACGATGCTGATGGCGGTTTCCGGGCTGCTGATCCCGGCGCTGATCTTCGTGGCCGTGATCGCGGCCTTCATCGGGGTGCAGGCGCTGATCTTCAAGGTGTTTCCGCCCACGAAAAGCTGATCGCTGAAGAGTCGGCTCGCGGTACCATCGCTGGCGGCAAATGGCCCGCCTTCGCGTCAAAACCCCCGACGGACACACCTGCGACCACACCCTCGCCCCAGGGCGGTCCGTCATCGGCCGGGGCTCAGACTGCCACGTCTGCGTGGACCACCCCACGCTGTCGCGAAATCACGCCGCGATCGAGCTCGTCGATGGGTCCTGGATCGTGATGGACCTCGGGTCCAAGAACGGCGTTCGCATCGACGGGAATCTCGTCATGCGCGCCCCGCTTCGCCCGGGCGACACGTTCCGGTGCGGGAAAGTTTTCTTCGAGTTCTCCGGGGAAGCGATGCTGCCTGACGAGGCGCCCACGAGGATCGGGCCGGCGGCGTTCGGGCCGCCTCCCGGCGCCCCCACGCCGGGAACCGGAAAGGGGCCTCGCGCCGAACATCACCCCGACGACGAGATTACCACCGAGATCCCGGACGTCGGCTCGCGGAAGACGCTCTTCATCGCCCTCGGCGGGCTCGGGGGACTCGCGGCGGCCGCCGTCCTCGCGGCCGTGGTGCTCTTTGCCGGCGGCCCGGGGAAGAAGCCGGAGCCGGCCGTTGTCGCGCAAATCCCTGCGAAGCCCGAGCCGCCGCAGCCTGCGCCGCTTCCCGAACCCGAGCCGGCGCCGGTCGCCGAGGCGCCGAAGAGCGAGCGGCCCGACCCGGAGGCGCCCCGTGCGGGTGAGGTTCGCGTCCGGTTCCGCGACGGCACGGCGCGCGTCGGCGTCGTCAAGTCGCGCACGAAGTTCGAGCTCGCGATCGAGTGCGTCGTCGGCGGGAAACCCACGGCCGAGGTTTACGGGCTCGAGGAGGTCCTGAAGATCGGCGACGAGACCGTACGGCCGGACTGGGCGGCGATTTTCGGGCGCAAGCTCGAGGCCGCGAAGACCGAGATGGCGCTTCGGGCGCTGGAGGGGTGGTGCCGGAAGTACGGGTACGCCGAGGGACGCGAGGTGGTGATGGAGCTGCTCGCGGCCGGGAAGGAGACGCCGAACCCGGACGGAGCGGTGGCGGCGAAGGCGAAGACCGTGCGGTACGGCGGGCGCGACCGGGACCCGCAGGAGCTGCGGGCCGAGGGGAAGATGGACGCGCGTGGCCGGCTGGTGCTCGGCGCGGACGACCTGCGGTACGTGCGCGAGGTGCACTTCGACCTGCTCGGGCGATCGCCGACGGAGGAGGACCTGCAGCGCTCGGCCGCCGAAGTGCGCGCCGAGACCGTCGACCGCCTGCTCAAGTCGGTCGAGTGCTTCGAAACGTGGTACGAGGAAGAGGTGTACTACTTCCTGCTGCTCGACAACTTCCGGCCGGCGACGGACCGGATGCTGTCGATCCCGAAGAAGCTGTCCGCGGGGGCGATGACGATCCCGGACGCGATCCACGAGATCGTGATCTGCCAGTACTTCAACCACCGCAACCCGGGGAACGACACGTACGTGACGGTGATCCTCGAGCAGCTGCTCGGCATGGTCGTGCAGGACCAGCCGATGCTCCTCAAGGTCGGCAAGCAGATGTACGACGGGTACGAGGGGAAGCTGTTCGGCGAGACGGGGCGCAGCCAGTCGGACCTGGTCTCGATCGTGATGAAGCAGAAGCGCTTCTACGAGCTGGTGCTCGAACGCCTCCACAAGCGGGTCACGGGCGCGGCGATCCGGCCGCCGGTGCTGGCGAACAACGTGGAACGGGTGATAGTGGACGGGAAGGCGTTCCACGACGTGATGAAGGAGTGGCTGCTGGACGACGAGTACATCGCGCGGGCATCGAAGCTGCGCAAGAAGACTGACCACCAGTTCATCCGGGCGCTGTACACGGATCTCCTGGGCCGGCGCGCGACCTACGACGAGTTCCGGCTGTTCCGGAACGCGCTTCAGGCCCTGGCCGACCCGACGCCGATCCGGAGCGTGCTGGCGAAGGTGATGGTGGACAGCGAGCAGGTGAAGGTCGGGAAGCCGGGCGATGCGGAGCAGTGGGTGCGGGACCTGTATGTGAAGATGCTGGGGCGAATGCCGAAGGATCGGGAGCTGGAGGTATTCGCGCCGGTGGTGAAGGGTGGCAAGGCGAAGCTGGCGATCCAGGCGATTGTCGATAGCGAGGAGTACCAGAACTACTAGCGGTTGATGAGGGGCTGGCGGCGGAAGGACGACGTCGAAGGTCTAAGGTCGAAAGTTGAAGGAGCGGATGTTCTGTGATTGGGGGCCGTTCCTTGAACCTTTGACTTTCGACATTCGACGTCGTCGTGCCGCCGCCAGCCCCGCCCCAACCCACCCCTCTCTTTTCCGAAGGACACGCCGGATGTCCGTGGCGTGGCGCGATTTTCTCAAGGAGAAAAGACGATGAAGACGAGAGTCCTTGCGTTGACGCTGGCGTTCGCGGCGGTTTGCGCGTCACCGGGGAACTCGGACGACAAGGACCTGGAGTCGTCGGGCTGGACCGTGACGGATGTGGATGGCAAGAGCCACTCCTGGTCAGGGTGGGAGCTGCGATCGGCCAAGGGCGCAGGCATGAGCGACCTGCCGGGTCGCATCGGCCGGATTGAAGCCGATGTGCCGACGAAGGACATCGCCCGGCTCGAGGTCACCTACGCCAACGAGACGAACGGCGAGGTGTCGGTCACGCTGACGACGAAGTCCGGTGAGAAGCTCGACCTTTCCCGCGTCGACGGAAACCTGCGACTGGCGGGGAAGACGTCCTGGGGGACCGGCAAAGTCCGGCTCGCGGACCTCAAGAGTCTCGAGAATGCGAATGTACGTTCCCGGAAGTGTGACAAGTGCTCGCGCGAATACCTGAAACCCGAGTGGTCCTTCTGCCCCCATGACGGAACCCCGTTGAAGTAAGAGCCGACCCCCCACGATTCCAGGGATTCCGCCGCCCCTACGCGGACGTGATCCCGACCACAGGAGAACGCCATGCCGATGACGAGACGCGACTTCCTCAAGACGACGACGGCGGCTGCAGCGGCGAGTTCCTTCCTGCCGAGCCTGCTCAGCAAGAGCGCGCGGGCGTTCGCCGAGAACGGGTCGGGGCTGAAGACGAAGCGCGTCATCCTCGTCGCCTTCGCGGGCGGCGTGCGGAGCCGCGAAACGATCGGGACGCCGGAGAACATCCCGAACCTCATGCGCATCGCCAAGGCGGGCGTCGTGTGTCCGAACATGAAGGCGCGCAACGTCGGGCACTACGGCGCGGCGCTGGGCCTGTTCACGGGATGCGTCGAGGAGATGGGCATCCGCGAGAACCAGCGCGGCAAGAACCCGACGGTGTTCGAGTACCTGAGGAAGCAGCTCGACCTCGGCGCCAAGGACTGCTGGCTCTCGACGACCGGCGGCGCCCAGACGATCAACTACGCCTACGGCGACCACAAGGACTACGGCGCCAAGTACGGTGCCAACCTCATCAGCGGCGACGGCATCTTCAACGCCGAGTTCCGCGACATCCTCGACCGCTTCGGGCGCCCGAAAAAGGAGAACGACGCCGAGGCCGCGCTCGTGAAGAAGATGGAAGACGCGATGGACCCCGAGGAGGTCAAGAAGATCGCCGACGGCTCCCTCAAGAACGACTCCGAGACCCAGCGCAAGGTGAAGCAGTTCATCCTCGACGAGATCAGCGCCAACACCGCCAACCTCACCGGCCCCGGCGCCGCCGACGCCAAGTCCATCCGCGTCGCCATGAACCTCTTCCGCATCTTCAAGCCCCGCGTCATCGGCATCGGGCTGCAGGAAGCCGACGTGGCGCACAACAGCGTGAACGCCTACATCGAGGTCATCCGCCGCAACGACGCGGAGATCGGGAAGCTGTGGGACGCGATCCAGGCGGACCCGGAGCTGAAGGAAACGACGAGCGTGATGGTCCTGCCGGAGTTCGGGCGCGACAAGGACCTCAACCAGCGCAACGGCCTCGACCACGGCGACCGGTCCGACGAGCTCGGCAAGGTCTGCATGTTCGCGGCGGGCCCCGACTTCAAGAAGGGGAGCCAGTCGCTCGGCGAGTTCCAGACGATCGACGTCGCGCCGACGCTCTGCTCGCTCATGGGCGCCAAGGCCGAGCACGCCAAGGCCAAGGGGCTCAAGGAGCTGTTCGGCTAGGCCTGCGCTGAAGCCGCGCGGGGGCGGTCGAGGCTCGACGTCCGGTGGTCGGAGAATCCGCCCCCGAGCGCGAACAGGGCGACCCCCGCGACCTGGATCAGGAAGGGCTTGCCGGCCTTGTCCCAGTGCATGAGCACGAAGATCAGCCCCGCGATCGGGATGAAGATGCAGCCCAGGCCCCAGAGGATGCTTTCCTTGAACGCTTCGATGATCAGCCAGAGGCCGCCGATGAGCATGAGGACAGCGCCGACGATGATGAACATGGACTCCAGTCTAGCGCCCCGGGCTCGCCGGCCGGCGCGTCATTTGTCGAGGCGGAATTCCGGCACGGCGTCCTCGGCGGGAGAGTCCTTCCAGAGCAGGTGGTATCCGCCCCAGGCCATCCCGAGGCCGATCCCGGCGAGCAGAAGCGCCTTGAGGACGACCTCGTCCCAGCGCATGAGCGGCACGAGGAACGCGAGAGGCCAGACGAACAGGGCGACGCGGCCGGCGCCCGGGGCTTCGCGGTATGCCAGCACGACGAGCCAGAAGTACCCGGCGCCGTGGACGATGAGCCCGATGACGAACAGCGCAATGACGAGGGCGTGCATGGAGTGCAGTGTAGCGGTATGCCGGTGACGAGGAGCGCCCTGTTCGCGCTGGCGGCAGCCGCGATCGTCGCGGCGGTGCTGATGGTGCGCGCCGACCCGGACGGGCGCCTGCCGGAAAACGCCGACGCCGGCACGGACACGACGAACGAGGATTCCCCGGGGTGCCTCTCGTGCCACCGCGGCACCGAGGACATGCACCCGTGGTTCCCGATCTCCTGCGTCGGGTGCCACGGCGGCGACGGGAAGGCCACCGCGAAGGCCGCGGCCCACGTGAAGCCGAAGGGCGCGCTTCCCAACGACGAGCGCGTCGTCGCCCTCGACTTCGAGCCCGAGTACACGCGCTTCGTCAACCCCGCGAACCTCCGCGTCGCCGCGAAAACCTGCGGCGAGTGCCACCAGGCGGAGTGCGCCTCGGTGCCGAAGAGCCTTCACGGGACGACCGCAGGGCACCTGTGCGACGGGCTGTACGAGAACGGGGTGGACAAGTCGAAGACGCCGAAGCACGGGATCTTCGACGTGAAGGACGACGACGGCGTGGTGCCGGAGCACGGGATCGCGCAGCTGACGCGGATCCCGGCGTACACGGACTTCGGGGAAACGAAGAACATCGCGGCGCACTACAAGGACGTGCCGCGGAAGTCGTGCATGCAGTGCCACATCTGGGGGCGCGGGCGGGCGGTACGGGGGCGGCTGGGGATGGACGGGGACTACCGGAGCGAAGGGTGCGCGGCGTGCCACGTGACGTACGCGGACGACGGGCTGACGGAGACGGGGGACCCGACGATCCCGCGGTACGAGGCGGGGCATCCGCTGAGGCACCAGCTGACGAGCGCGATCCCGACGGCGACGTGCACGCACTGCCATTACGGCGACGCGAGCATCGGGCTGCACTACCGCGGGATGGCGATGCTGCCGCCGGGCGCGCCCGGCGGGCCGCAGGTCCCGGGATCGACGCCGTACCGGCTGAACGGCCTGTGGTACCTGAGGGACGACAAGGTGACGCCGCCGGACATCCACCACGAAAAGGGGATGCACTGCATCGACTGCCACACCGCGACGGACACGATGGGCGACGGGAACATTTACGGGCAGATGGAGCACGCCGTGGAGATCGAATGCACGACGTGCCACGGGACGCCGGACGCCTACGCGACGCTGAAGACCGAGAAGGGCGTGGTGCTCGAGCACGTGAGGCAGGACGGCGACAAGTTCATCCTGACGTCGAAAGTGGACGGCAAGGAGCACGAGGTCGTGCAGGCGAAGGACGTCGTGACGAAGGGGCGTCCGCACTACAACGAGAAGGCGGCGAAGGCGATGACGTCGCAGCACGCGAAGCTCGAGTGCTACACGTGCCACAACGGCTGGAACACCGACTTCTTCGGGTTTCACTTTGACCGGAACGAAGGGTTCAGCCAGCTCGACATCCTCTCGGGGACGCGCACGGCGGGGCGGGTGACGACGCTGGAGAAAGTGTTCGCGACGTTCCGCGAGTTCCGGCTCGGGTACAACCCGGAAGGGATGATCGCGCCGTACATGGTCGGGTTTTCGACGATGTGCACGGTGCGCGACGAGAAGGGGAAGTTCCTCATCGACCAGGGGCTGCCCGAGACCGCGAACGGCCTCTCCGGGATGACCATGGTGCACCACCAGACCCACACGACGCGCCCCGAAGCGCGGACGTGCGTCGAGTGCCACCGCAGCGCGGCGACGTGGGGCACGGGCTCCGCGAACTTCAGGCTGTTCCGCGACTTCTTCTACGTCACGACCGCCAACGGCCTCGAGGTCTTCGCGTTCGACCGCAAGACGCCCGACCAGTCGAAACCCGTGGCGACCGCCCCGGTGCGCGACGCGCGCGGCGTCACGCTCGTCACCAACCCCGTCAACGGCCGCTCCGAGGTCGCCTTCGTGTCCAGCGCTTCCCAGGGCATCTCCGTGATCGACCTCAAGGTGCCGGCGTTCCCGAAGGTCGTCGCGCGGCTCCCGGGCGAGGACGGCCAGATGCTCGTGGTGGCGGGGAAGCGGCTGTACGTGTGCGAGGGGAAGAAGGGGGTGGCGATCTGGGACGTATCGGACCTGTCGAAGCCGAAGGAACTGGGGCGGCTGGCGACGAGCGACGCGCGGGACATTTCGGTGAACGGCCCGATCGTGTACGTGGCGGACGGCGACGGGGGGCTGCTGGCGGCGGACGTCGGCGACCCGGCGTCGCCCAAGATCCTCGGCCGCGCGGCGGCGTCGCGCGGCGGCACGGGCGCGGCGGGCGTTGCGACGCGCGTGATCACGCACTTCCAGTATTCCCGCCCGAATCCCGGCAAGCCCGACCGCACGAAGGCGCGCATGCTGGCGTTCGTCACCGACGACGTGTACGGCCTGCGGATCTTCGACGCGACCGAGCCGTCCTCGATGAAGCTGATCCGCGGGTTCGAGGACATGCTCAAGGGGTTCCGCACGGCGCGCGTCGGCGCGATGGCGTTCGAGTCGCACTTCGACATCGGGTCGGAGGGCGGCCAGATCCCGACGGAGGAGAACGACTACCTGTGGTTCACGTTCGAGTACACGCAGGAGGACGGGAACAGGATGGGGCGGCTGTATTGCCTGAAGGTGACGGACCCGGAGCGCGGGAATTTCGTCTCGACGATCCAGGCGCAGGACCGCAACGACGCGCTGGCGGTGATCCACGCGTACAACCCGCCGTTCCTGCAGAGGTTCGTGGTGATTTCGACGGGGGACGGCGTGTACATCGTGGACGCGACGAAGCCCACGACGCCCGCGATCGTCGCGGCGTACGGGGGCGCGAGGGGCGGCGGGGCGGTGGCGGTGGAAGCGTTCCCGCTGGACCGGATGATTGACGAGGACGGGAAGCAGCTGAAGGACATCTCGCACGAAGGGGCGAGGTACTTGCGGAAGGAAGAGTTCGAGAAACTGCTGAGGGTGCCGTTGAAATAGCAGTGCCTACCGATCGCCCTATCCGCCTTTATTCTCTTTTATTCGGTGTGCCGAGGAAAGTCCGTTCCATCACGTGGACTGGGAGGTGTCCACCAGGCGAATTACCCGTTCAGCCTGTAGCGGAGCGAGCGTGCCCAGAAGCAATTCTGGACCACGAAGCCTCGCCGAGCAAATGCGCGAGCCGCAGTGAAGCCAAATCCCATCAGAGCCTCGTTAGAAAATCGCAAGCGGCCAAGCTGTCGGATGTGACGAAGCCTGCCACCGATGACGAAGCAAACGGGTGCCCGCAGTCGTCGGGCTTGCCGGGGTCAACGGGGCGGCGCGTGCAGAATGATGAGGACGGGAACTCGGGATGTCCCATGCGGCGGAGGGTCGGAGCCTCCCGCGTCTCCGGGGAATGCATAACTCGAAGGCGGCGGCATGGGAAGTCGGAGGGGATCGTAGTAGCTGCGATGCGGCTAACACCCGCGGAGCGAAGGGTCCCTGCCGTGGTTGTGCTGAGTCAGAGGAACGGAGGGGCCGATTGGGTCCAAAAGACCCCGCTACGGACGACACGAACAGAACGCCGGACGCGCCCGAACTGGGCGGGTCGGTGGTCCTGTCGTCGAAACTCTCCGGGCTGAGACAGAAGCTGGGCCAGAAGGCCAAGCAGGAGCCGGGTTTTCGGTTTTATGCGCTGTACGGACACATCATCCGGGATGACGTCCTGCGCGCAGCGTGGGCGAGGGTGCGGGCCAACAAGGGCGCACCCGGCATTGACGGACTGACGCTGAAGACCGTTGAGGAGCGACCGGGAGGCGTTGATGCCTTCCTGAAGGAGATCGGTGTGGCGCTCCAGACGAAGTCGTACCGCCCGCAGCCCGTCAGGCGGGTCTACATCCCCAAGGCGAACGGCAAGCTGAGACCTCTGGGCATCCCGACGATACGGGATCGCGTGGTGCAAATGGCCACGCTGCTGATTCTCGAGCCGATCTTCGAAGCGGACTTCCGCGACTGCTCGTACGGATTCCGTCCCGGACGGTCGGCGCAACAGGCCATAGACGAAATCTCAAGCGACCTGCGCGCCGGTTACACGGCGGTGTACGACGCGGACCTGAAAGGCTATTTCGACTCGATTCCGCAGGACAAGTTGATGGCGTGCGTCCAGCGGCGAATCGCGGACGGGTCGGTGCTCCGGCTGATTCGGATGTGGCTTCGTTGTCCTGTCGTGGAACCGCCGACTCAGCCCGGAGGTCGTCCGAAGATCCATCGACCGGACAAGGGGACGCCGCAGGGCGGGGTCATCTCGCCCATGCTGGCCAACCTCTTCTTGCACTGGTTTGACTGGGCCTTCCACCAACCCAGCGGCCCGGCGACGTGGGCGAAAGCCCGGCTGGTCCGTTATGCCGACGATTTCGTCGTCCTGGCGCGCTTCGTCGGCGACCGCCTGACGCAGTGGATCGAGGCGAAACTGGAACGATGGATGGGGCTGGAACTGAATCGCGAGAAGACGCGGACCGTGCGGCTGACGGACCCCGGCGCCAAGCTGGATTTCCTCGGCTACACCTTTCGATACGACCGTGACCTGTACGGCAAGGGTCACCGGTATCTGAACCTCGTCCCCTCCGACAAAGCGATGGCCCGGGAGCGTGCAGCCCTGCGGCAGATGACGGACTCATCCGCCCGGTGCATCCCTCTTCCCGACCTTCTTCGGGCAATCAGCCTCCAGATGCGTGGCTGGGCTAACTACTTCCGCCTGGGTTACCCCCGACGCGCCTTCATCGACCTCAACTGGTTTGCACAGTCCCGAATGTGGCGGCACCTGCGACATCGCAGCCAGCGCCGCTACCGTCCACCTCAGGGTCAATCCTTTCGCCAACACCTCGTTGCGGAGGGCTGGGCCCCGATATGACCTGCCGACCGACTGCGCATGCCTCTCGGCGAACGACCACGGGTAAGCCGGATGCGGGAAATCCGCACGTCCGGTTTTACGAGGGGGAGGGGGCTTCGGCTCCCTCCCTACTCTCC
>CAZPWT010000013.1:0-17167 GCA_964590435.1 uncultured Planctomycetia bacterium | reverse complement strand
GGAGATTCGGAGTCGCACGAAACGCCGCGCGACTCCGAATCTCCTCGACTCCCACCCCTCCGCGAACGTAACAGCGAAAAAGGACAGACCCGCGTCGTGGCGCAGTGGCTGCGCGCCTGGCCTGGAACCAGGAACAGGAAGGTTCGATCCCTTCCGACGCGATTCGCGTTCGGCTCCGCGAGCCGCGGCGCCGCACTCCGCGCCGAAAGTCCGGCGCGGGCGCGGCGCGCGCGACTCGCTGCGACGAACGCGAATCGCAGAAATTCAGGAGAGACATTCCGGGGGCGTCGTCCAGAGGCTCAAGACACCGCCCTGTCACGGCGGAGATCACGGGTTCAAATCCCGTCGCCCTCGTACCGCATGCGGCTCCGCGAGGCTTGGCGCCGCACTCCGCGCCGAAATTCCGGCGCGGGCGCGGCGCACCAGCCTCGCTCCGCCGCACGCGGTACGAGCTGAAGAACGACATGAAGGGGTGTGGGCTAACTGGCAAGTCACCTCCCTGTTAAGGAGGCGGATCCAGGTTCGAATCCTGGTGCCCCTGTCGAGCCCGGTCGACCGCCGTGATTCGTCCATTCGTTCCCGCGCGACCCAGAAGAACCGGGCCCGTCGACTCCTTCGGGATCGGCGTCGCCCGGTTGGCCCGGGACAAGGCGGGAACCACGGCGGCGTTTTCCTGGCTAGCCTGTTTCGGATCGCTGCCCGACTGGTGAGTAGTCCGTCGCGGCAACCGGCCGCTCCGCGAATGCGCGTTCGACGTCGCGCGGGACGCGCAGAGCCGGCCAATCTCCAGTTCCCCCTCACCCCGAACCTGAAAGGCGGAGCGCGTCCCGCCGACGTCGAACGCGCATTCGGGATGGTTGGCCGAACGGCAAGGCACCTGTCTCGAAAACAGGAGCGCTCGCAAGGGCGCTGAAGGTTCGAATCCTTCACCATCCTTTTCCACCGGGAAGGTGGCTGAGCGGCTGAAAGCGCCTCCGTGCTAAGGAGGAAGGCTCCAGTAGGGGCCTCGGGGGTTCGAAACCCTCTCTTCCCGTCTCACTCGTTTCGTCCAATCGGATGCGCGTTCGAGGTCGCGCGGACGCGCGGAGCCCGGTCCCACCGAGGGTCCTCCCCCATCCCAACTTCAAAGGCGCAGCGCGTTCGCCGACCTCGAACGCGCATCCGGGAGCGTGGCTGACCGGGAAAGCACCTGTCCGGCAGACAGGCCCATGCGGGTTCAACTCCCGCCGCTTCCATTCGACGGGCGCCATTTGCATTGGTCGTTCCGCGAATGCGCGGTCGAAGTCGCGCGGACGCGCGGAGCCGGTTTGATCTCAACTTCGCCCCGATCACAAGCCTCAAGGCGCAGCGCGTCCGCCGACTTCGACCGCGCATTCGGGAGTGTGGCCCAACGGGAAGGCACCTGCTCCGCAAGCAGGGGTATGAGGGTTCAAATCCCTCCACTTCCATCCAGAGAGGCGTCGTCCAACAGCAGGACCCCGGTTTCCAAGTCCGGCGATGAGGGTGCGACTCCTTCCGCCTCTGTTCTTCCCTGGGGATGTCGGTCAGCGGCAGGCCGTCAGGTTCTCAGCCTGGATACGAGGGTTCGAGTCCCTCCATCCCTATTTTTCCGTTCGTGGATTCGCGCGGCAGGTCGCGCGGAGCCGGTCCCACCGGTGGTCTGGCCTCAACTCAGACTTCAAGGCGAAGCGCGACCGCCGACCTGTCGCGCGAATCCAGAGGGGGGTCGGGTAACGGTAACCCCCGAGCCTCTGACACTCGTCATGCTGGTTCGAATCCAGCCCCCCCTATCGCGCGCCGGTCTCCGCTCGTCGGGGCGGCGCACGCCGGGCTCAACATCGAGCCCGGGCGCGCCGCGCCCTCCTCGCTCCGTCCGGCGCGCGATAGCGACAACGACTTTGGCCCGCCCCTTCACTCAACGATGCCGTTTTCCACTCGGTTCGCGCGGCAGGTCGCGCGGCGTTCGACTCGCTGCGCTCGCTCACGCCGGAATCGCGCGGAGCCGGTCCAACCAAACCGCGTGCATCTATCTGAACGTCAAGGCGAAGCGCGACCGCCGACTTGCCGCGCGAACCGAGGGCGCGTCGCTCAGTGGCTGAGCACCGGTTTCTTAAACCGGCCGAGGAAGGGTTCGAATCCCTCCGCTCCCATGCCATCTGTGAAGCGGGCGTGTCGGTCAATGGCAGGCTTCCAGGCCTTCAACCTGAAAACGCGGGTTCGATTCCCGCCACGCCTATCGCGCGAACCGAGGGTGCGTCGCTCAGTGGCTGAGCTCCGGTTTTTTAAACCGGTCCAGGACGGGTTCGAATCCCTCCGCTCCCATGGAATGACACGAGGTGAAGTAGCTCAGAGGGTCTGAGCGCTTGGCTGAAAACCAGGAGGCGGTGGTTCGATCCCACCCTTCACCATTTGGGGACGTCGTCCAACGGAAGGACACGAGACTACGAACCTCGGAATGCGGGTTCAATTCCCTCCGTCCCCATCGGAAGTGTGGCCGAGTAGACAGGCCCTCGTTTCCTAAACGAGCCGACGCAGGTGCGACTCCTGCCGCTTCCATTGCCACGTGGCTTTTGCTGGTCGCTGAATTCGCGCGACGGGTGGTGCGGGTCGCGCGGAGCCGGTCCGACCGCAAGCTCCGCCTCCAATTACGGCATCAAGGCGCAGCGCGACCCGCCGACCCGTCGCGTGAATTCAGGGTGTGTACGAGATCGGAGAATCGAGCTGGCCGTAACCCAGCCGCCCTTCGGGGCCCAGCAGGTTCGACTCCTGCCGCACCCATGACGGGTTCCTGTGGTCGAGAGGCAAGGACGCGCGCCCCCGGGTGCGGGGAACGCGAGAACGCGGGTTCGAGTCCCGCCAGGAGCCCTGACCCAACAATTCCGCTCTCGTGGCCGAACGGCGAAGGCGCCTGCCTTCCAAGCAGGCTTGTGCGGGTTCAAGTCCCGCCGAGGGCTTTGACATTCAACGCGGCTGTGGCTCAGAGGCTGAGCGCCACCTTGCCATGGTGGTCCACATGGGTTCGAGTCCCATCAGTCGCTTCGTTTCGCGGGTGCCGATTGGGGGCGAAGCTGCGAGGCGCGAGAAAGGGTGGGTTGGCTGGACGGCTGCCATCGCGCCGCTTCGCCCCGCCCCCAATCGGCACCCGCGAAACGACCAACGGCATTCCTGGCAATGCAGGCCTGTTGTCCTGGCCGTTCCGCGGGAATTGCGCGACAGGTCGTGCGGGCCGCGCGAAGCCCGGTCCGCCGGAAACTTCTCTCCCATCACTCGTCGGAGGGCGGAGCGCGACCCGCCGACCTGTCGCGCAATTCCCGGGATGTGGTGAAGTCTGGCTCATCACGCCTCGTTCGGGACGAGGAGACCGCTGGTTCAAATCCAGCCATCCCGATTGGACGGGGGCGCCCGGCGGCGGAGGCTGCGGGCGGCACCGGCAGCACCGAAGGCGACCTGACGCTCGGCGCCCTTCGCCTCCGCCGCACGGGCGCCCCCGTCCAATCGCCGCGCATCAACAACTGCTCGCGTAGCCCAACGGCAGAGGCACCAAGCTCAGAACTTGGCCAGTGGAGGTTCGAATCCTCCCCCGAGCATCCGCCTTCGCTCCTTCCGCCTCCGCGCATCGCGCTACGGCGGACAAGTCGGAGCTTCGGCGGACTTCGTCCGGTCCTCTAGTTCAACGGCAGAACACCGGTCTCACATACCGGTGACGGAGGTTCAACTCCTCCCGGGACCACTCGCCCGCCGTAGCGCGAAGCGCGGAGGCGGGTCCGCCTTCGCCCCTTCGGGGCTTCGGCGGACTTCGCCTCGCTCTCGTGGCTCATCGGCCGAGCACCAGCCCGACATGCTGGGCAAGGCAGGTTCGACTCCTGCCGGGAGCACTTCGACCTCGCAGCCCGCTCTTCCATTCGCCTCTCTGGTTTAACGGCAGAACGCCTGCTTCCCAGGCAGGAGAAGAGGGATCGTCCCCCTCGAGAGGCTTGCGCGCCCGTAGCTCAACGGAAGAGCAGCCGGTCGATAACCGGCCGATGCAGGTTCGAGTCCTGACGAGCGCACTTGCCCGCCGAAGCTCCGACTTGTCCGCCGTAGCGCAAAGCGCGGAGGCGGAAGGAGCGAAGGCGGGTCCGCCTTCGCGCTTCGCGCTACGGCGGACAAGTCCGCTCTTGTAGCTCAACCGGGTGAGCACCTGTTTCGTAAACAGGAGGTTGCGGGTTCGAAGCCCGCCGAGAGCTTCGCGTCGAGACTTCAGAGTCCGAATTCCAGGGACGCACAAACGGACGCGCGTCCCTGCAATTCGGACCCTGAAGTCCCGACGCGAAAGGAGGCGCCAGACCAGCCGTTCCGCCCTCGTAGCCCAATCGGAAGAGGCAGCCGCTTCAAAACCGGCGCAGTGCAGGTTCGACTCCTGCGGGGGGCATCACGGGAAGATCCGTCGGAGTTCGCCTTCGTAGCCCAATTGGAAGAGGC
The DNA here is from genome assembly GCA_964590435.1 of uncultured Planctomycetia bacterium. GTDB lineage: Bacteria > Planctomycetota > MHYJ01 > WSZJ01 > WSZJ01 > WSZJ01. The sequence continues at coordinate 12,706 of CAZPWT010000013.1, read as the reverse complement.
CCATGGTCGAGAGCCATGGAAGTGCTGGTTCGAATCCAGCCGAGGGCATTTCGTCCAAGCGAGGCGGAGCGCGTCGCCGGTGCGGAGCCGGTTCGGCCCAATGTCCTCCCCCACCCTCACGCCCAAGGCTCCGCACCGGCCAGCGCTCCCCGACTGACTCGCCCGGAGCGCGGCGCGCCCCGGGATTCGGCGGGCCGGTCGTGCGGCGCGCGAGCGGGCGGGGCGCGCCGGCCCACCGCAGGCCGCTCTTCAACCCCCTGTCCCCGGCGCGCCCCCGCCCGCGAGCGCGCCGCCGACCGGCCCGCCGAATCCCGGGGCACGCCGCGCTGTCGCGTAGAACGGCGCGCCCTGCGCCACCCCATGGTGGCGTCCGCGAGGTCGGGATCCGGCCGGCCGGAAGGCGTCGATCGCTAACGGGGGGAAGGCTTGACCTGGAGGTCGTGCAAGAGCTCGTCCACGTATGCACGGGCGCGGGCGGGAGCGGGCTGGAGGCCGTCGGGGCCGTAGAGGGCGGAAGCGATGGCCTCGGCGGCGGACTGGGCGTGGAGGTCGAAGGTAGCGTTGAGGGCGGCGAGGGAAGCGCGGGCTTTTTCGAGGCGGCGGCGGTCGTCGCGGTCGGCCTTGGCGCCGAGGGCTTCGAGCACGGCGATGTCGCGGCGCAAGTCGGCGCCGGCGCCTGAAGTGAGAGTCTCGGCATCGTCCACGCACCAGCTCAGGTTCAGGAGGGCGACGCTGAGGGCGTTGGAGACCGCCGGGCGGGCGGTGCAGACGACGCTGGCACGGCGGGAAGTGAGGTCGGAGTCGAGCGCAGAGCACTCCTCGCGCCACGCGTGGAAATCGATCGGGGAGGTCAGCTCCCGAAGGAGACGGGCGGCGTTCTCGGCGGTGCCACGGAGATGTTCGGTCTCGATCGCGACGGCGCGTTCGGCGTCCTGCTCCGAGCCGACGACGAGCGAGGTTTCGCCGCGGCCGGTCTTTCCCGGGCAGCGCTTCGTCCGCGCGATGTATTCCCTGAGAAGCCGTGCCCGTTCCGGGTTCTCCCGGTCGTATTTTTCGGCGTAGTCGGCGTCGGTCATGATGCAGCGTTCGATGTCGCGGAACGAACCGAGGGCGCCCTGCACGGCGGCGGTCTGGTCCTCGTAGCGGAACTCGGCGACGACGCGGTAGCGGCCGGGGGGGAAGTGCTGTTCCCAGGGGCCGATTTCGGCGAGGAAGCGGCCGTGGTCGATGATGCAGGCGACCTGCTTGAGCTCGGCCCCGCCATCGGGGGCCTTGAGGGCGATGGCGATGCGTGTTCCGTCGGGGTAGAGGGAGTCGCCGGAGACGTAGACGAACGACAATTCCTTGCCGGTGGAACGATCCGCCTTGAGCGCAGCCTTCAGGGTGAGGACCTCGCGGTCCTGGGCCCCTGCGATTCCTGCAAAGAAAAACATCGAGGCTGCGGCGAGCACGCCGATCGGGCGCCGCATGGGCGTTTCCCTCCGGGAACACGGGTTGGCGACAGCGCGCGAGGTGATTGCAAAGCGGGTGCCGCGCGCGGAACGCGTCGAAGCGCGACGCAAGTCCGCACGGCACGTGAGGCTGCGTGAATCGTTACGCGGGAGAAACGCCGTCGCGGGTGTTTCGCACGGGATTCACGGCGCGTGGCGGTAACACGAAGCGGTTTCCGCTGCGTTACCGCCGCGAAACCCCGGCGATGACGCGACGCGTCAACCGCCTACTTCGGGCTCCCCTGCCCCGGCGCTTCCGCCGGCATCACCCGCGGCGGCGCTTCACGCCCCGACTCTTCCGCCGCCTTCTGCTCCAGCTCGACCAGGGCCGAACGCAACTTCAGGTCGCTCTCCGCGATCCGGAGCAGCTCCGTCAGGCCCTTCGCTTCGGGAATCAAGCCGGTTCCCTTCTGGCGGCGAAGCACACGCAGGTCCTCCCGGGTCTGGCGCCAGATCTTCCGCTCCGACTCGGGGCGGGCGGCCATGAGGCGCTCGACGTCGGACTCGACGGACTCGTAGGGGCGGACGCTCGCGGCGCGAACGGGCGCGGGGGTGCGGGTGGGCGAGGTCGAGATGGTCGTGTGGTGCGGCGCGGTGGCCGCGACGAAGAACCCGAAGGCGAACAGGACGCCGATGAGGAGGAACAGCGCGAGGTAAAGGCCGGCGTTGATGGCGCCGACCCAGAACGCGATCTGGCACATCGACATGGAGTTGGGGTTGTAGCGGCCCTCGCGGATCCCGGCGATGTCCGAGCGGGCCTTGATGACCGCCGGGACCGACAGGAGAGGGCCGCAGACCGCCCACGACCCGGCGGCCATGATCAGCGCCATCGGCGAGGGGTCGGGAAGCGGCATCCCGGTGTAGCCGGGCTGGTAAGCGCCGGGCTGGAACGAATTCGGGCTGGGGGCAGTGACGTAGACGGGGGAAGGGGCCGCCGCGGGGGCGGACGCGCCAGTCTAACCGCCGCACTTCGGACACGCCGCGACGCCGGCATCGACCTGTGAACCGCAATTCGGGCAGAACGCCATGAGTCCTCTCCTAAGCCGGGCCGGCCGCGATTATACGGCGGGCGATCAGAGAGGTACGGGCGAAGGCGGCCCTTTCGCTATTTCCGCGAAGTTTGCAGAACGGGCGCGCGGTCAGGAGCCCGCCCCGCGACGAAAGCGGCGCCGAGCACGATCGCCGAGAGGGCGATCGCGAGCATGAATCGTTCCCACCGGTCCTTCGCCATGGGATGCCTTTCGATCCACAAAGTCGGGGAGGAGCGACCCGCCCCTCCCCGCAGCCGTTACCTTCGACTTTCGACCTTCAACCTTCGACGCCCTTAAGCCGTTCCCGCCTCCGCCGTCTCGCGCTCCGCCGCCGACACATGCCTCGCCTGCCACGCGGCCAGCGTCAGCCTCACCTCGCGCGCCTTGGCGCCGATCTGCGGCCCGACGATCCCTCGCTTCTCCAGCGCGTCCATCAGCTTGCCCGCGCGGCTGAAGCCGATCTCCAGCTTGCGCTGCAGCAGGGAGACGCTTCCCCGCTGCTCGCCGATGATGACTTCGGCGGCGCGGTCGAAGAGTTCGTCGTCGCAGCCGGCGCCGTCGCCGCCCTCGGAGTCGCCGGAGGACTCGGCGACCTGGGTCAGGGTCGGGTCGAAGGTTGCGGCGCCGCCCTTTTCCTTGAGCCAGTTGATGACGCTCTTGCCCTCCTCGTCAGGGACCCATGTGCACTGGCCGCGCATGAGCTGCTGGGAGCCGTTGATCATGAGGAGCATGTCGCCCTTGCCGAGGAGCTTCTCGGCGCCGGGCTGGTCGAGGATCGTGCGGGAGTCGACGTTGGCGGCGACCTTGAAGGCGATGCGGCTGGGCATGTTGGACTTGATGAGGCCGGTGATGACGTCGACGGACGGGCGCTGGGTGGCGAGGACGAGGTGGATGCCGACCGCGCGCGACTTCTGGCTGAGCCGCTGGATCGCGCCTTCGACCTCCTTCGCGCTGACCATCATGAGGTCGGCGAGCTCGTCGATGATGACCACGATGTACGGCAGGTGCGTCTCGACGTCCGGCGGCTCCTCGCCCTCGATCGTCAGCTTCTCGAGGATCGCCTTCTCGCCCAGCTTGTTGAACTGCTCGATCTTTTTCACGCCGACCTTGGAGAAGAGGCTGTAACGCTCTTCCATCTGGGCCACGAGCCACTCGAGGACCATCGGGGCGCGGCGCATGTCGGTGACGACGGGGGCCATGAGGTGCGGGATGTCCTTGAACGCAGCCATCTCGACCTGCTTGGGGTCGACGAGGATGAGCTTGAGGTCTTCGCTCGTCCGGGTGAGCAGCATCGACAGGATCATGGTCGTGAGGCAGACCGATTTGCCGGAGCCCGTCGTGCCGGCCACGAGAAGGTGGGGCATCTCCTGCAGGTCGAAGATCACCGGCGCGCCGGTCGCGCCCTGCCCGAAGAACAGCGGGAGGTGCATCTTGCGCCACGTCTCCTCCGTCTGCGAAATCAGGTTGCGCAGGCGGACGGCGGCGGAGTGCGGGTTCGGGACCTCGATGCCGATCGTCGTCTTCCCCGGCAGCGGGTAGACCACGCGCAGCGTCGGGACGCCGAGCTGGATCGACAGGTCGGGCGCGAGGCCGATGATCTTGCCGACGCGCGTGCCGGGAAGCAGCTCGAGTTCGTACATCGTGACGACCGGGCCGGCCTCGTAGTTGACGACGTTGGCCTGGACCTCGAAGTTCTCGAGGGCGCGCTGAAGAGCCATGACGCGGGCGTTCTGGTCGATCTCGATGACCTCGACCTCGACGTCCTCGAGAAGCGTGAGCGGCGGGAGCTCGGGGTTCGGCTTGTGGATGACTTCCTTGCGCTTCGGTTCCGGCTTGGGCTCGATCTTGACGACGGGGGCGGGGACGGGCGCCGGGGCCGGGGCGGCGGCGACGACGGGCTCGGGCTTCGGCTCGGCCTTCGGGGCGGGCATCGGCACGTCGATCGGCTCGCCCTTGATCGGCGTTTCGTCGCGGACGATCTCGCCGACGACGGGCTTCGGCTCACGCCGCGGCGCGGGCGCCGCGGCCGGGGCGGCGGCGGCCACCGCCGGCTTGCGCGCGAGGAGGCCGCGCGCCGACTCAAACAGCTTGCTCCACGCGACCTTCCCCCACGTCGCGTCGAACGACCCTTCCAGCGCCTGCGTGCCGCGCATGAAGAACGACAGGAGGACCCAGTCGGTCGCGATCAGGGCGGAGGACGCGAGCGCGAACAGCACCGCAAGCACGGCGCCGACCACGCCGAGGTTGTCCGACAGGATGCGGGCCAGCGCTTCCCCGTAAAGCCCGCCGAGCGACGTCATCGAGTTGTGCCAGTGGGAGCCCTGCGCGATGGACGGCGTCGCGAGGGAGCAGAGAGTCGAGACGGAGATGACGACGAGGGCGGCGCCGAAGAACTTGAAGAAGGGGTCGCTGGTTTTCTTTCGGAGGAACATCGCGCCGCCCCACAGCGTGCCGATGGCGGCGATGAGGAAGGCGCCGACGCCGAAGTGCAGGAGCATGAACCAGGACAGCGCGGCGCCGGCCTTGGAGCCCTTGTTCACGATTTCGGCGTTGGGAGGGTACGCCATGCCTCCCCAGTCGCCGGGATCGTGCGTGGCGAGGGCGACCCAGGTGAACGCGCTGGCGAACACCACGGCGATGCCGACCCATTCGCAGACCTGCTCGGACTTGGGCGTCGTTGACGGCGTCTTGGCCATGACTCCTCCGAAGGACGGGGGCAAGGGGCGGACTCGAAGCCCCGCCGCCGGACGGAGTGACAGCGGGACGTCTCATTTTTCGGCATCGGACCGGGAGTAAGGTGAGCGAAAAGAGCGCGAGAAAAACTCGAGCGACGTCGGCGGTTGGACCTCGCTGCGCGACGTCGCCAAAAGGCCGGCGGCGTCGCTTCGCTCGCCCCAACCACTCGCCGTCACTCGAGTTCTTCTCGCGCTCTCGCTACGACTCATTCAGGGAGGGACATACCGGGAGGATGAGGCAGTCGGAGGAAGCCTCCCGGAGTTCATGCGCGTCGGACAGGGTGCCCCGCTTGCTCTCCCAGGGCGGCGTCCGCGCGTGGTATCAACGTCGGCTGGGGATCTTCCCCAGCGCCTCCAAAGCTGCCTTCCGGACCCCCTCGTCCGGATCCTCCTTGGAAGAGGCCTCCAGCGCGGCGGCGGCGCGCTCGCGAAGATCGAGATTCTCGGAGGCGGGGCCCGGGAGGGACGCGGCGCAGGCGGCGCGGACGGCGGAGTCCTCGTCCTCGAGGAGGGACTTGACCAGGGTCGGCACGAGTGCGTCGGCTCCCAGCGTGGAGTGGCAGAGCGCGGCGTTCTTCGCCACGGAGAGGCGCTTCCAGACGTCCTTCTCCTTTGCGATGACCTCGGCGAGGAGGACCCAGGGCCCGGTGGCGTTCAGGCGGCAGCCGTCGGCGAGGGCGATCATGGCTTTTGCGGAGGCGGCCGGCTCGGGGTCGGAGATGGCGGCCTTGAGGGCGTCGCGGCCGGCGTCGCCCAGGCCGCAGAGGAGCAGTTCGGCGGAGTCCCCGGCGTTGATCGGGTCCTTCGAGAGCATGCGCTCGATCAGTTGGGGGATTGCGGCGGCCGCGTCGGGACCGCAGGCGCGAAGCGCGGCCAGGGCGCCGGAGCGGAGCGAGTAGTCCCCGGCTGACAGCAGCGCGGCGATGGCGGGAACGGCAGGCTTGGAGGCGGGGCCGGCGTACTGGAACGCGAGCAGGGCGCAGGTGCGGCGGCGGAGATCGCCGGATTGCAGATCCGCGGCGAGTTCCTCGGCGGGGAACGGGTCCATCCGCGCCAGCCGGTCGGCGGCCTCGAGGCGCTTCTCCTCGCCGCCCTTCGCCATCTCCTCGAATTCCGCCTCGATCGCGGCGCGCGCCGGCCCGTCGTCCGCGGCGGCGCGGAGGGCAAGAAACGGGAGCAGCAGGAGGGCGAAGCGCGTCACCGCAGCCTCTTCCGGCCCTGGATGTAGTCGAGCGCCTCTTTGGCGGCCGCCTGCACGGCGGGGTCCTCGTCGGACTGGAATTCGCGGAGGGCGGGAAGGGCATCGACGACGGGCTGGAACATGTGGCTGGCGCCGGTTTCGTCCTGGGTGGTGAGCATGGCGCCGAGGGGGCCGAAGGCGCGGAGGGCGGCGGCGCGGACCTGCGGGGGGGCGTCGCTGGTGGCGACGGACCAGAGGGCTGCGATCGAGTCGCGGTCGGCGAGGCCGATGTGGCGCATGACGAGGGCGGCCATGGCGCGCACCGCGGGGTCCTTTTCCTCGGCGACTGCGCGGCAGAGGAACACGAGGCAGAGGTCCTTGCCTTTTTCGGTCCCGCGGAACAGACGCCAGATGCGGGAGGCGGCGAGGACGTCCTTGTCGCGAAGGGTGTCGCGCATGGAGCCGTAAGCGGAGGTGCCGTACTCGCCGAGCGCCTGGGCAGCGTGGTAGTCGAGCCCGCCGAAGGGGTCGAGGGCCGCCGCGACGAGGGCGCGGGCGCCGCGCTCACCGGCCTGGGCGGCGCGTAGGCCGAGGCCCCGGGCGGCCTGCTGGCGGACGAAAATGTCGCGGTCGGTGAGGAGGGCGGCGAGGGCCTTGAGGCCGTCGGCGTCCAGCTGCTCCGGCGGGGCGGCGGCGGCGGCGGAGCGGACGTGGGTAAAGGGGCTGGTGGCGGCCTGGGGGAAGGGTTCGCCGCTGCCGGGAGGGCCGGCGAGGACGGCGGCGGCCAGGGCGAGGAGGAGGGCGGCGCGGGGGATCACGGGGATATTCTGACGTGTGGCGAGGAGGAAGGTTCGGGAAATGTGGAAGCGGTTGGGAGTGCGCCTATTCGAACAACCCGTCCCCCGTCCAGTACGCCTTCCCCGGCCCGCCAGCGCCCTCCGGGTCCAGCCCGAGGAACGTCTGCATCAGGGCGTCGTCCTCGAACAGCTTCAGCTCCGTCTCGAGCGCGTACGCCGTCAGCTCGAGCAGCTTCGGGAACGAAGAGAAGATCGGCGCCGAAATCTCCTCCGCTTCCGCGTCCCAGTAGACCACCGGCGGCTCTTCCACCTTCTCGCGCAGGTCGAGGCACAGGGGCCCCGCGTGGCCGAGCGCTTCGTCGCCGATCGGGAAGATCTGCCGCGCGCGGATCGGCGGCTCGTCCCATTCGAGGAGTTCGTCGAGGTCGGCGAAGGGCTTGTTGGACGGCGAGCAGGCGAGGCGGACGATGGCGCAGTCGAGCTGGAGGGAGTGGTGGGTGAGGAAGAACGCGCGGAAAGACTCCGGGAGGTGCAGCCCGTGGTCGTCCTCCCAGTCCTTGAATTTCGCGGGGGCGAGGCGGCTCGGGACGAGTTTCCAGCGCACCCAGGGGGGCGGGAGCTTTTCCTCGGCGAGCATGTCGGGCGGGAGGTCGGGCCCGCGGGGGATGCGGAGGCGATCCGGGTTGGCGGCGAAGGCGGCGAAGAAACGGGCGATGAGGGCGGAATCCATGGGGGCGGGATGATAGCGGGAGGGGGTGAAACAGCAACGACAAGACGGCGAATTTCCAAGCAAGGGGCGAACTCCAAAAGGAGAATTTCAAGAGGGCCGCGAAGGCACCAGCGTTTCGCGGACCCAGCCCTCTCGCCCGCCTTGTCGTTGTCCGTTTGAAGTTGCCTTTTCCTTGGAAATTCGCCGTCTTGTAGTTGCTGTTTCGGCTCCACCCCTCACCTTTCCTTTCGCCCATCCCTCCCCGGACTTACCCTCCTCGCTCCCCTCAGGAGCCCCCCGATGCGCCGCGTTCTCGCCACGATCCTTGCGCTTCTCTCGCTTCCCTGCTTCTCCCAGGACATCCGCCCGCCGGGGCAGCGCCCGGACCCGCCGGGGTGCCACGCGCTGGTGGGAGGCCGCGTGGTGGTCGCGCCGGGAAAAGTGATCGACCCGGGAACAGTGGTGATCCGGAACGGCCGGATCGAGGCGGTCGGCGCGGACGTGCAGCCTCCGGCGGACGCGCGGGTTTGGGACGCGAAGGGCTGGACGATCTACGCGGGGCTGATCGACGCGTGGGCGAAGCTGGAAGGCGGCGGCGGCGGACCGCCGAAGCCGCAGGGCGGGCCGATGGCGGCCGACAGCGGGTTCGTGGGCGCGCCGGGGACGCAGCGCGACCCGGGGACGCCGGGGCCGGGATCGGCGCTGGCGAAGATAACTCCCGAGAATCGCATGGCGGACGGCCTCTCGCTCGACGCGAAGGCCGTCGAGGGCTGGCGCGAACTCGGTTTCGCCGGGCTCAACGTCGTCCCCTCGCGCGGCATCCTCCGCGGCACCAGCGCGTTCGTCGTCCTCGGCGACGGCGACCCGAACACGCTCGTCCTCAAGGCCGACGTCTGGCCCGTCGCCGCGCTCGTCAACGGCGGCCCGCCGGCCGCCGAGGACATGGATGCCTACCCTTCCTCGCACATGGCCGCCATCGCCGCCATCCGCCAGGCGTTCCTCGACGCCGACTGGCACGCCCGCGACAAAGCCCACTACGCCGCCAACGCGGCCAGCCGCACCCGCCCCGCCGAGGATCCCTCCCTCGACGCCCTCGCGCCCTTCCTCGCCGGCGACCGCTTCGTCGCCTTCGAGGCCGACGGGGCGCTCGTGGGGGACTTCGAAGCGCGGCTGGCGAAGGAACTGAAGCTGAAGTTCCTGATCCGGGCGAGCGGGCAGGAGTGGCGGCGCCCGGACCTCGCGGAGGCCGCCGGCTGCCCGATGATCGTCCCCGTCGACTTCCCGGAGCTGCCGGCGCTTCCGGAAGAATCCGACTGGAGCCAGGTGTCGCTGGACCAGCTCCGCGCGTGGGACTGGGCGCCGGAGAACCCGGCCGTGCTGCTGAAGCGGAAGATCGCGATTGCGATCACGAGCGACGGGCTCGGCGACAGGGGTGCGTTCCGCAAGAACCTGCGCACGGCGATCGACCGCGGGATGAGCGAGGACGAAGCGCTGGCCGCGCTGACGGTGACGCCGGCGCGGCTGTGCGGCGTCGACGACCGGCTCGGGACGATCGAGAAGGGAAAGATCGCGAACCTCGTAGTCGTGGCGGGTTCGTATTTCGATCCCGAGGCGAGGGTCATGTCGGTGTGGGTGGACGGCCGGGCGTACCCGGTGAAGCCGGGCGAGAAGCCGAAGGACGAGGCGGCCGGCGACAAGCCGAAGACGGACGAGGAGAAAAAGAAGGACCTCGAGGCGGAACAGAAGAAGAAGGAGAAGCGCGAGCTGGCGGCGAAGCGCGTCGCCCGGGCGCCGTCGGAGGAGCGCGGGCCGGACGCGACGCCGAAGATCGTGCTCGTGAAGGGCGCGACGATCTGGACCTGCGGGCCGCTCGGCCGGATCGAGGGCGCGGACCTGCTCTGCGAGGGCGGGAAGATCGTCGCGATCGCGAAGGACATCGCCGCCCCGGACGGCGCGCTCGTGATCGACGGCAAGGGGATGCACGTCACACCGGGGCTCATCGACTGCCATTCGCACGCCGCCATCATCGGCGACGTCAACGAGGGCACGATCCCGTCCTCGGCGATGGTGCGCATCCAGGACGTCGTGAACAGCGAGACCGACAACCTCGCGCAGGAGCTCGCCGGCGGGCTGACCTGCGCCAACCTCCTGCACGGGTCGGCCAACCCGATCGGCGGCCAGAACTGCGTCATCAAGCTCCGCGATGGCGAATCTCCCGACGGGTTGCGCTTCAAGGAAGCGATCCCCGGCATAAAATTCGCCCTCGGGGAAAACGTGAAGCAGTCCAACTGGGGCGAGAAGTTCACGACACGATTCCCCCAGACCCGCATGGGCGTGAAGACGTTCTACGAGAACCGCTTCACCGCCGCGAAGCAGTACCTGGCGGCGTGGGATGCCTTCCGGAAGGAGCAGGCCGCGGGGCGCGCGCCGGCGCCCCTCCGGGTCGACCTCGAGCTCGAGACGCTCGGCGAGCTGATCCGCGGGACGCGCCTGATCCACTGCCACTCCTATCGCGCGGACGAGATCCTGATGCTCGTGCGCGAAATGGACCGCTTCGGCGTGAAGATCGGCACATTCCAGCACGTGCTCGAGGGGTACAAGGTTGCCGACGAGATTGCGAAGCACGGTGCGGGCGGGTCGTGCTTCTCGGACTGGTGGGCGTACAAGTTCGAGGTGTACGACGCGATTCCCTACGCCGGCGCGCTGATGCACCAGCGCGGCGTCTGCGTCTCGTTCAACTCCGACAGCGCGGAGCTCGCGCGCCGCATGTACCTCGAGGCCGCCAAGGCGAACAAGTACGGCGGCGTGGATGAGGTCGAGGCGCTCAAGTTCGTCACGCTCAACCCCGCGATCCAGCTGCGCATCGACAGGTGGGTCGGCTCGCTCGAGCCCGGCAAGCACGCCGACTTCGCCGTCTGGAGCGCTTCCCCGCTCGACACCCGCACGATGTGCGTCCAGACCTGGATCGAGGGGAAGCGGTACTTCGAGCGGGGGGTGGCGAACGAGCGGTCGGAGGCGCGGCGGAAGGAGTGGGCGGAGCTGCGGGAGAAGGCGAAGAAGGAGGGGACGGACGGCGCGGGCGGGAAGGGCGGGGGGAAGGATGGGGGCAAGTTCTGGGAGCGGGCGCTGGAGCATCGGTACGACTACGGGTGGGAGGTGGGGTGTGAAGGGGCGGTGAGGAAATGAGAACAGCCGAGTTGCGAGTTGCGGGCCTTGCCCGCCGAAGCCCCGCAGGGGCGGAGGCGGGTTGCGAGTTGCGAGAAACGGCTGCGAGGAGAAGAGTGATGCGGGCGGCACTGGCGGCGTTGATGTGCGGCGTGTTGCTGTCTGGCCGGGTGGCGGCGGAGGATCTGCTGCTGCGGGGGGCCACTGTGCATACGGTCTCGGGCGAGACGCTTGCCACCGGCGACGTGCTTGTGCGGGACGGAAAGATCGCGGCGGTCGGGGCGGCGCTGGACGCGGGGACCGCGAAAGTCGTCGAACTCAAGGGGATGCACCTCTACCCCGGCCTGATCGCGGCGACGTCGTCGCTCGGGCTGACGGAAATCGGCGCGGTGCGCGCCACGGAGGACACGAACGAGGTCGGCGGGTGGACGCCGGACGTGGACGCCTGGATCGCGGTCAACCCGGACTCGGAGCTGATCCCGGTCGCGCGCGCGAACGGCATCACGCACGCGCTGACCCTTCCTGCGGGAGGCACGATCGCGGGCCGGTCCGGCGTCATCGCCCTCGACGGATGGACCTGGGAAGACATGACGGTCCGCGGGCCCGCGGCGCTTCACGTGTACTGGCCCGGCATGGACCTCTCGCTCGAGGGAGGCCGCCGGCGGCGCCGGCGCGTCATCGACGACCCGGCGGAGGACAAGGGGCCGGAGAAGCAGGCGGAAGAGCGCCGGGCGCGGATCAAGGAGATCGACGAGTTTTTCGAGCAGGCCCGGGCGTACGACAAGGGGCGCACCGCCGGGGGGATCACGGACGCGATGGTCGTGCCGGCGTGGGAAGCGATGAGGCCGGCGCTCAGGGGGGAGATCGCGGTGTTCATCCACGCCGGGGAGGAGCGGCAGATTCGGGCGGCGCTGGCGTGGATCGCGAAGCAGGGGCTGAAGAACGCGGTGATCGTCGGGGCGCGCGACGCGGACCGGTGCCTCGAAGAGCTGGCGAAGGCGAAGGTCGCCGTGATCTACGAGAACACGTTCGACCAGCCGGCGCGCGACACGGAGAACTACGACGTCCACTTTTCCGCGGGCAAGAAGCTCTTCGACGCCGGCGTGCCGTTCGCGTTCTCAGTCGGCGCCGGCTCGTGGGGAACGTGGGGCGCGCGCAACCTGCCCTATCACGCGGCGCAGGCCGTGGCGTTCGGGCTGTCCCCGGAGGCAGCGCTGAAGGCGATCACGCTGGCGCCGGCGCGTCTGCTGGGGGTGGCGGACCGGCTTGGGTCGATCGAGGTGGGCAAGGACGCGAGCCTGATCGCGGTGGACGGGGACATCCTGGACATCCGGTCGAACGTGAAGCGGATGTGGATCGGCGGGATCGAGCGGTCGCTGGAGAGCCGGCACACGCGGCTGTGGGAGAAGTACAAAGCGAGGCCGAAGGCGAAGTAGCCGTGAACGGGCCATACCCGTTTTCATCCTTTGAATGGCGCTGACTTTGGCTCACGCGCGCCGTTTTTTCAGGATTGTCCTGCGCGCTGTTTGCCGTGTGACCGTCAGGTACGGATAGCCCTTTTCGGATCGTTTCAGGCATCGCGGCTCAACACGGTCCGGC